>LCKI01000001.1 GCA_001001345.1 Parcubacteria group bacterium GW2011_GWC1_45_14
GCGCTTATCCAAAAGCCTGTCCCACCGCAAATTATGGGCAGTTTTCCACGACTCAGGATTTCTTCTATTTTCCGGTAAGCATATTTTTTGAAATCAGTGACGTTGAAATCTTCGTTCGGATCAGTTATGTCTATGGCGTAATGCGGGACACCTTCGGAGACAAGAGCTCCATTTCCAGCATCCCATGATCCATCAACCTTTCCTGTCCCGATGTCCATCCCTCTGAAGACTTGCCGGCTGTCAGCGGAGATTATTTCTCCGTTGAATTTTTTCGCAAGCCCAATAGCCGCAGCCGATTTTCCGGAGGCGGTGGGACCCAGTATCACTATTATTTTATTTTTCCCTACCTCTTCGGCAGGCAAGCTTCCAGGCTCCATATGTTAGCTTTGGTTATTTCCGCTTTCACTATTTTTCCTACCAGATTTTTCCTATCGGATAGCAACTTCACGTTTTTGAGCGTCCTCGTTTTTCCGAAATAAAATTTTATCCCGTGATCAGGCGAGCCTGATTTTACGGGGCCATCTTTTTCTTTTTCTATGAGAACCTCGATTTTTCTGCCGACATATTTTTTATTGTTGGCGAGCGCCGTCTTTTTGAGGATTTCGTTGAGGGATTTCTCGCGCCACTCCTTTTCCTTGATCGAAACGTTGTCTTTCATGTTCCAGGCGGCCGTTCCTGGGCGCGGGGAATATTGTCCGAAAAAAACCATATCGAATTTGGATTTTTCCATGACCATAGCGGAATTTCCGAATTGTTTTTTTGTTTCCCCAGGGAAACCGACGATGATATCGGTCGTGATGGAATAGGGAGCATCCGGTTTGTATTTCTTGAAAGAAGTTTTTATTTTCCTGATTAGTCCTAGGTAATGCTTTTGTGTATATTTCCTGTTCATTCTTCGGAGCACGCCGTCGTCTCCGGCTTGGATAGGAAGATGGATATTTTCGCAAACCTTCTTCAGTTTCGTGATAGTTTCGATCGCCACACTGTCCATATCCTTGGGATGAGAGGAAACAAAATGGATCCAGAATTTTCCAGGAATTCTGTCTACTTTCTTGAGAAGTTTGGCAAAGGATATTTTTTTATCCGCCTCATCGGCAGATGAATTCTTACTGCTGCTGCAGTAAGAATTCACATTTTGCCCAAGAAGGGTGATGCTCTTGTATCCCTTTGCGACTAAGTTTTTTATTTCAGAAACTATCTCTTCTGCCGGCCTGGAAACCTCGCGTCCGCGCGCATAGGGAACTACGCAATATGAACAGAAATTGTCGCACCCGGTCATTATGGGCACGTATGCGGAAAAAGTGTTTTTGTATTTAGGATTTATTGATAAATAACCTATATGCTCTTTATTGTGGAGGGTATTTTGCATCTCGTATTTTGTATCTTGTATTTTCGAATCCATACTAAATACTTGATACAGGATACTTGATACTTTTTCACGGAAATCTTTGATTTCCGTGAAAAGATCGACGTCCTTCATTCTGCGGTGGATATCTTTCCTGTTAGCCAGGCATCCCGTGACTACTATTTTTATTTTCGGATTGTCTTTTTTGAGATTTCTGACTAGCCCGAAAACCCGGTCTTCCGCCATCTGGCGGACTCCGCAGGTATTCAGGATTACCAAGTCGGAGTCTTCTATTTTTTCAGCAAGATCAAAACCGCTGCTTTCCAAAAAAGAAGATACGCGTTCGCTGTCGGAAACGTTCATCTGGCATCCGAAAGTTTTTATGAAATAGGTCATAGTTATATTTTTTATAGGGCAGTTCATAATAACAGGAAAACAGGATCGATGCAATGATTAGCGGCATTTGAGATACATTAAAAACTCCTTTTTTCCTTTTCCTCCCAGAATAGGAGAGTCCGTGATTCCTATGATTTCAAACCCTAAATCTTTGGAGAGATTTTTTATTTTTTCGATGACTTCTTCGTGGAGATTTTCTTTGTTCACTATACCTTTTTTGATATGCTTTTTTCCTACTTCGAATTGCGGTTTGATGAGCGTGACGATTTCCCCTTTGGTTGAAATCAGTTCAGCGGCTTTCGGTAGGATATGCGAGAGGGAAATGAATGAGACGTCGATGCAGATGAAATCCAAAAGCTCGGAAAAATTTTCCTTGGATAGGTTTTTGATATGGGTGTTTTCCATATTCACGACCCTCTCGTCGCTCCTCAGTTTTTCCGCCAATTGTCCGCTACCCACGTCGACGGAGTAAACTTTCTCAGCCTTGTTTTCCAGTAGAACCTGGGCGAATCCTCCGGTACATGCTCCAAAGTCGGCGCATATTTTATTTTTGACGTCGATGTTCCAATGCTCCAATGCATGTTCCAGTTTCAAGCCGGCGCGCGAAACCCAGGGAATGTCCTGTTTAATTATTTCAATTTTTGAATTCTCATCCACTTGCTGGGTGGGTTTTGTCGCGATTTTGCCATTCACCCTGTTAAATTGCTCCGCACCGCCTTCAGCGGATTTAACAGGGTAAATCAAAACACCCCCGTCTTTAATGAGGTTTTTGGCGCGCTCCCTTGATTGCGCCAAGCCATTTTTTACCAGTAATGCATCCAGTCTCATATTATTCGAAAAGAGAGCCGCCCGGGAAGCGGCTCTCTGGAAAGAAGTTATTTCTTAGAGGGATTTGTTGGAAATTTCCTTTGTCATTTTTTCCACGAAATCTTCAAGTGAAAGAGTTTCTTGTATTTTTTCTCCGCGCTTTCTGATGGTGACGGTTTTGGATTCCTGTTCTTTTTCTCCGATAACTATCATGTAAGGAGTCTTCTGTTTTTCCGCTTGGGAAATCCGCTTGCCAAGCGATTCCGATTCAAGACTCATTTCCACGCGGACATCTTTTTCCAAAAGTTTTCCTTCAACCTTTTTTGCATATCCTTCGAATTTCTCGCTAACAGGTATGATCGCGACCTGGACAGGGGAGAGCCAGAGCGGGAAGGCGCCAGCAAAATGTTCAATCAGAAGCATCAGGAATCTTTCATATGATCCAAGGATGGCACGGTGGACCATGACGGGATTGATTTCTTTTCCGGTATTGTCCGTGTATACGAGATCGAACCTTTTCGGCGTGGCGAAATCCAGCTGTACGGTCGGTATCTGGATTTCCCTTCCCATGGAATCTTTGAACATGAAATCGAGCTTGGGTCCGTAGAGAGCGGCTTCACCTTCGCGTTTTTGCGCATCAAGTCCCATCTCATCGGAAATTTCCTGAAGCATCTGTTCGCACTTGTCCCAATCCTGGGGGTCACCGATATATTTTTCAGGATGGGCATAGTCTCGCACTGAGAGGGATACCCAATGGTTTCCCCACATTCCGAGCGAGCTATAGAAATCTTTGATTATCTCAACCATGTTTTTCATTTCCTGTTTCACTTGGTCGACGGTACAGAACGAATGTCCGTCTTCGACGGTAATCGCGATCACGCGATTGAGTCCTCCGATTTCACCAGGCTTCTCATCGCGGTACTGTTTTTCCGATTCCATATATCTTATTGGAAGATCGCGATATGATCTTGGTCGGGAAGCGAAAATCTGGGTTTGGTGTGGGCACTGCACCGGCTTCATTACGTAATTCTGTTTGTAGTGCGATTTGACCTGGAAAAGTTCGTCGCCGAATTTCTGGGCATGTCCGGATTTCTCATAAAGGTCTATTTTGGCCAGATGGGGAGTGGAAACTTTTTGGAATCCGTAACCCCTGCAAACCTTTTCGATGTGTTTTTGTAGTTCCTCTTTTATGGTAGTTCCTCTCGGAGTGAAGAGCGGTAATCCCGGTCCGACGAGATCGGAGAAGGCGAAGAGGTCCAATTCCTTGCCAAGTTTTCGGTGGTCCCTTTTGGCGGCTTCTTCCAACTGCTGGAGGTATTCTTTGAGTTTCTTTTTATTTTCAAAAACTACTCCATAAATCCTTTGGAGCTGGATATTGTTCTCATCTCCTTTCCAATAGGCTCCGGAAATCCTGGTGAGCTTGAGCGCCTGCGGGTCTATTTTTCCGGTCGAGTCGATGTGTGGTCCTGAGCAGAGGTCGATGAAATCACCGGATTTATAAATCGAGACATTCTCGTTGCCTTGCGTGATAAGGTCGTTGATGATTTCAACCTTGTAACTTTGTCCGATCCCTTCGAATTTTTCCTTAGCTTCCTGCGCCGAAAGTTCGGCCCGTTCGAATTCGTGGTTTTCCTTGATGATCCTTTGCATCTTTTCTTCGAGCAGGGGAAGATCTTCAGGGATGAGGGTTCGGGGGAGTTCGAAGTCATAATAGAATCCGTTTTCGATCGCCGGTCCCATGGCGAATTTGGCTTCGGGAAACATCTCAAGAACGGCAGCTGCTAATACGTGCGCCGAAGAATGCCTTAAGATTTCCAATTTGTCTTGCTCCATAAATTTTTAACGGCAATTTCAAATGCCAAATTGTAAATTTCAAATCAATGTCTTAATTGCAAAATGTTTTAAGATTTGTCATTTGAGAATTTAAAATTCATTTGGAATTTGAAATTTTTAATTTGTAATTCTTATAAATAAAAAACACCCTGAAATATGAGAATAGGAAAAATTAATTTTCCAATATCGAGGCTTCCGGTTTCGTTCGGAGGCGGTTCCACTCGATTTCCCATAATTTCTTGGGCACTTTATGCGCCTATTCGTAGGCCGCTTGAACGGAAGCTCCGCGGATGGTTGGGCCGCATCTGCGCTTCATTCGATTGTGGTTTTATTATATGGAAATATGACCCATTTGTCAATAAGTATAGCTAAGCAAGTTCCACGCTGCCATGCAGGACGATGGATTTCAACTCCTCGATGATTTCGTCCGTGTGTTCTATGGAGAACGGAGTCTGAAGCTTGGTTTCATTGTGATGGAGAACGACCTTGGTGTCACCGCTTTTGCAGTCCTTGAAAAATTTCCCTAGCCGATGGATGATTTCCGGCGTGGCGTTGTGGGGAAGTTTTATAAGAAGGCTTCCTGTGGGAGCTGTATGGTTTTGAGATGGCTGATCCGTCGAGGGTGCTGGCGGAGGAGTCTGGTCGTCATCGTTCTTGTTTTCCTGGTGATACGTTTTTTGTGTCAGCCTGATGCGCATGAATTCGTCGACTTCGTGGCGGTTAAGCTCGTTCGCTTCGTCGGCAATGAGTTTGAAGGACCCGTCCTTGTCCGAGAGGCGTCCTTCGGCGATTATCATCCTTTCTTCCTCCCAGGCGCTTTGGGTCTTTTCCAATACCCTTGGAAAAACCAAAAGCTCAATCCTGCCCTTGGTGTCCTCGAGCGTGACGAAAAGCATGGTTTCATGGCGCTTGGTCAGAATTTTCTGGACTTTCTGGATGACGCCCCCGACCTTGATTCTTTGTCCGACCATTTCCTTGGAGAGGCTGGCAATCGGAGTAGCGGCTTCGTCTAGGAAATCTTGGAATTCGGCGACCGGGTGGTCTGTCACATAGAGTCCCAGGAGTTCTTTTTCCCATTTCAATCTTTCTTTTTTCGTGGAAGGTTCGCATTCCGTCATTTGTATAGTCGGCGACTCCAGGATTTCCGCGCCGAAAAGACTCACCTGGTTTGAATCTTTATTTTTCTGGATATTTTTGGAAAAGCTTATGATATTCTCGATGTTCTCGATAATCTGTTTCCTTTCTCCAAGATCGTCGAGCGCGCCGACTTTCGCCAGGGCTTCAATGGATTTTTTGTTGAGGTCTTTGGTTTGCACGCGTTCGACAAGGTCGGCCAGCGATTTGAATTTGCCGTTCGCTTTCCTTTCTTTGACGATCTCTTCTGCGACGACATGGCCGACGTTTTTGATGGCGTTAAGTCCGAAGCGGATCCTGTTTTTGCCATCGTCTCCTAAAATCACCGCGAAGTTTTCAAAACTTTCATTGACGTCCGGAGGGAGGACTTCGATTCCCATGTCGCGCGTTTCGTCCACTTCGATAGCGATGCGGTCGATGTTGTCCTGGTCGGAAGTGAGGAGCGCAGCCATGAAAGCTTCGGGGTAGTGCGCTTTTAGATATGCCGTCTGATAACCGATGAGGGCGTAGCAGGCCGCATGCGAACGGTTGAAACCGTAGCCGGCGAACGGTTCGATGAATGAGAATACTTTTTCGCCGATTTCCTTGCTGACTCCGTTTTTGACGCAACCTTCCACGAATTTTATTTTCTGTTCCTGAATGAGGTCGAGGATTTTCTTTCCCATGGCTTTTCGAAGCACGTCCGCTTCTCCCATGGAAAAACCGGCCAAGGCCCTGGCGATCTGCATGACCTGTTCCTGGTAGACCGCTACTCCATAGGTGTTTTTGAGGATCGGTTCAAGCTTGGGGTGGACATAGCTGACCTTCCTGGTGCCATGCTTTCCGGAAATGAAGTCCGGAATCCAATCCATCGGTCCGGGACGATAAAGAGCCACCATGGCGATGATGTCTTCGATGACGGTGGGCTTGAGAAGCTTGAGATATCTTTTCATCCCCGAGCTTTCGAATTGGAACACGCCGGTCGTTTTGCCGTCCTGGAAAAGCTTGTAAGCAAGCTCATCGTCGACCGGAAGTTCGTCGATGTTTATTTCGACTCCTTTGGTTTTTTTGATGATGCGGATGGCGTTTTGGATGATGGTGAGGTTTTTGAGTCCCAAAAAGTCCATCTTGAGAAGGCCGATCTTTTCCACGTAACTAGTTTTAGTGGAAGATGAATATTGGGTCACCGTCCCTTCGCGCGCCCCGGTGATGTTCTGGATGGGAGTGTATTCTGTTACCGGTTCTTTCGTAATCACAACTCCGCAGGCATGCATACCGGCGTGGCGCGAAACTCCTTCGAGTCGCATGGCGTTGTTGATGAGTTTTTTTGCATCCTCTCCGGATTCATAATGCGTTTTGAATTCAGGTACTTCCTCCAGGGCTTTTTTAATGGAGGTGAACATTGGGATCATCTTGGAGGTCTTGTCGCAAAAATCATAGGGAAGTCCAAGTGCTCTTCCTGTGTCGCGGATGGCGGCTCGCGCAGCCATCGTTCCAAAAGTTATGATTTGCGCCACATGGTCGTCGCCATATTTCTTCCTTACGTATGCAAGGACGTCGTCGCGTCTGTCGTCGGCGAAATCCATATCGACGTCGGGCATGGACACTCTTTCCGGATTAAGGAATCTTTCGAAAAGAAGGTCGTATTGTATGGGATCCACGTTGGTGATTCCTACTAGGTAGGATACGAAACTTCCGGCCGCGCTTCCTCTGCCTGGACCCACGACGATTCCGTTTTCTTTAGCCCAATTGACGAAATCCTGGACGATCAAAAAGTATGAGGAGTAGCCGCATTTTTCAATAACGGAAAGTTCATAGTCCATCCTTTCTTCGTGCACATTGGTGTGCTGTCCTTTGTATCTTTTCTCAAGTCCTTCCTTGGTGAGATGGCGTAAGTATGTGACATCGGTGAAACCTTCCGGAACTTCAAAATGCGGGAGCTGGGTTTCGCCGAGCTTGAGGTGGAAATCGCAGAGCTCCACGACTTTCTGCGTGTTCTCCAGAACCTCGGGGTGGTCCGGGAAACTGGATAGGACTTCCTCAGGGGATCGGAGTGAAAGATCGAAGTCCATAAGATTCATTCTGTCTGTTTCCTGTACCTTTCTGTTGGTTTGCACGCAAAGAAGGATGTCTTGAGCGGTCGCATCTTCTTTTTTGACGTAATGCACGTCGCAGGTCGCCACGACCGGAATGTTGAGTTCTTTGGAGAGTTTGAATATCCCGTCGTTGGCTATCTTTTGGTTTGGGAAGTTGGGATGACTCTGTACTTCCAAAAAGAAGGACCCTTCGTCGAAAATGTCCATGTATTCCAAAGCGAGCTCCTTGGCCTTGTCGTAGTTTCCCATCACTATTTGGGCAGGGATCTCTCCTTCCGCGCAGGCCGAAAGGCCCACGAGTCCTTCGCCATATTGGCGCAGAATCTTCCTGTCGATTCTGGGTTTGTAATAAAACCCTTCCAAATGCGCGATGGAAACCAATTTCATCAGGTTTTTGTAACCCTTTTCATTTTTCACCAGCAGGATGAGGTGGTATCTTTTCCTGTCTTCGGCGGTCGGATTCTTCGAATGCAGATCGTTCGGCGTCACATACATCTCGCAACCCAAAATCGGCTTGATTCCTTTTTCCTTGGCCGTGATGAAAAGGTCGATTGCTCCGTAAAGCACGCCGTGGTCTGTCAGCGCTATCGAATCCATCCCGAGTTCTTTGGCGCGGTCCATGAGGTCGGGAATTTTCCCGAGGCCGTCTAACAGCGAGTAATGACTATGTACGTGTAAGTGGGTATATTTGGGAGTATTCATTGAGTTTGATAAATCGTTTTAGGTTTTTGGAAACATAAGTCATTGGCAGTAGGTCCGGTTCTTGGTCGTAGGCCTTAGGTTGGAAATCGGTTAAATGGAAAAAAGAAATGGGTTCGGGAAAATAGAAATTTGAAATCGGAAAATCCTTTTTCTATTCTCCTTTTTCTTGAACCATCTTCCATTTTCTAATAAACTTTTTTCAAAATCCAATGACTAACGACTTTTCCCACGGCTAATGACCAATGTTGCTTATGACAAACAAAAAACCTCTATCGAAAATAGGGCCTGTTAACAATAAAATATAAAAATATTTTCCATATAATTTCTAATCTCCATAGCCCGGATTGCTCCCTGGGTTTTGCAAGATGTTTTTACTACAAGATCAGTATAGCATATCGCCTGGGAAAAGAAAAAGAACCTGTCCGAATCGACAGGTTCTCGAGGTTAACACAAGCGACGCCTTTTTATTGGGAGGTGTCAGTGTTATCACAAGGCCGAGAAAATGGGCGGTCAGTATAACCTTCTTGCTATCGCAAAGGCAGAACCTGACGAATCTTTTCAGTGCGGTGTAAGAGGGGATGGTGATAAAACACGCCGGGGCTATCATCAAGATGATGATGATTGCGCAATCGGTAATCAGTAACGATCTGCGAATAGCTTTCAACTGGGCCTCCCTTATGATAGGATGTCATTGGTATGAAAGGAACTATTAGACACGGGAGTTAATATACTGAAAAAATATGGCTTTGTCAAAATCGACATTCGAATTGGAAAAGATCCTGGCGGAGAAAGGATATGAAATAATAATCGGAACCGATGAGGTCGGACGCGGTCCGCTTTGCGGTCCTGTTGTGGCGTGCGCGGTGGCTTTTCGCGGTAGCGGTTTTCCGGAGTTCGACTCCGAATCGGAGTCGAACTCCGGTACTCGAAAGATGTGGGATTTGGTCAGGGATTCGAAAAAACTTTCCGAAAAGCAGAGGGAAGAAGTGTTCGAATTCATCCATGAGCATTTCCATGTCGGCATTGGACTATGCGATCATCAGACGGTCGACCGCATCAACATTTTGGAAGCAAGTTTTCTTTCCATGAAAAAAGCCATCCAGGATTTGCGACGGAAAATGGAAATGGAAAATCCTAAAACCCAAAACCTAGAACCTAAAACCTGCATTCTGGTAGATGGGAACAAGAAAATCCCGAATCTTTCCATGGAGCAGATGGCGGTTATCGGAGGGGACAAGATTGTGAAATCCATTTCTGCGGCTTCCATCGTGGCCAAGGTGACTAGGGACAGGATGATGGAGGAATTCCATCAGAAGTATCCCCAATACGGCTTCGATAAGCACAAAGGTTATGGCACTAAGGTTCATATGGACGCCCTTTTGGAGCACGGTGCGTGCGAAATTCATCGCAAAAGCTTCGGCCCGGTCTCGAGGCTTGCCAATTTGAAGAAATGATGATATCGTGCTAATGTTATACCAGCGGATAGCCTGCTTTTAGGTAGGCTGGGATAATGGAAATTTATCATTCATTTGTCGGTTCTAACATTTATAAAGGGCGCAATAGGAACATAGCTTTACGACCTTCATAAACTTTACGAACTTAATATTACAAAAACATGTCAGTACCAAAGCAAAGACACACCAAAACCAGGCGCGACAGGAAAAGGAAGCGTTTCGAACTCAAACCGGTCGGAACGCAGGTTTGTCCTAAATGCGGAAAACCGATGTTGCCTCACAGGGCTTGCGGATCTTGCGGATATTACAAGGGAAAAGAAGTCGTTAACACCGTCAAAAAAGCGACGAAGAAAGCTGCTAAAAAATAAAAATAAAACGCATAACGCGTAGCGTGAAGCGCATGACGTAAGAAGTTTACGTTCCACGTTTACACGTTCCACGCTTTACGATAAACATGGCGAACCGGCACCTTCAAAGATCGATAGCGATGCAATCCCTTTTCGAGTGGGATTTCAAGGGAAAAAAAGATGAGATGATCGGAGAGATCATCGATCGCAACGTGCACGAATTCGCGCCGGGAGTCAGCGAAGCTTCTTTCGTGGAGAAATTGTCCAGGGGAACGGTCAGTCATCGCAGCGAAATAGACCCTATAATCGAGAAATGCGCTCCAGAATGGCCGCTTGAGCAGGTGACAGTGGTTGACAGGAACATTTTGCGTTTGGGTATCTTCGAGTTGATGTACGGAAATTACGACGAGGTTCCTCCGAAAGTGGCCATCAATGAGGCGATCGAGCTTGCCAAGACCTTCGGCGGTGAAAGCAGCGCCAGGTTTGTCAACGGCGTCCTTGGAACCATCTATCGCGAATTGGGCGAGCCGATGAAGGACGACGTTTCAAAGAACCACAAGAAGGAAGAAAAAGAGAAGGATACGGAAACTGAAATAGTTTCCGAAGCGAAGTAAATACTTAAAGTCCTAATTTCAAATTTCAGATTTCAAATCAAATCCTGATATTCAAACCTTCTGGTTTTGATAGCTGGCATTTATTTGACGATTGGCATTTGGATTTTGGAATTGAAATTCCATGATTGAATCTTTGTCCAAGAGAATCGGTGTCGAATTCGCCGAGATCTCGCTTTTGCAACAGGCCGTTACGCACAGATCATATCTTAATGAAAATAGGGATTATAAACTCGACCATAACGAACGGCTCGAATTTTTGGGTGACGCCGTTTTGGAGCTTATCGTGACGGAACATCTTTACAATAATTATGACAACCCGGAAGGCGAGCTCACCGCTTGGAGGTCGGCATTGGTGAACGGTGAAATGCTGGCGGTCATCGCCAAGGGCCTGGGAGTGGAGGATTTCCTTATGATGAGCAAGGGGGAGAGCAAAGACACCGGCAGGGCGCGTCAATATCTTTTGGCCAACGCCATGGAAGCTATCATAGGGGCTATTTATATAGACCAGGGGTATGAGAGCGCGAAGAGATTCGTTTTGGATAACGTCGTGGTCAAACTTAAGGAGATTTTGGAAAACAAGCTTTATCTCGATGCTAAAAGTTATTTCCAGGAAAAAGCGCAGGAGAATGAAAAAGTGACGCCTTCATATAGGGTCATCAAGGAATGGGGGCCTGACCATGATAGGCATTTTGTCATAGGTGTTTATTTGGGAGAGAAGTTGGTGGCCGAAGGGGAAGGTACTTCCAAGCAAGAGGCGCAGCGGGAAGCCGCCAAGAAAGGATTGGAGGTCAAAGGCTGGCTATAGCGTATTTCGGTATCTTTGGAAGTCGGCGGATTTTTTCCGTCGACTTTTTTAATTTCCAGCCGCCTTTTCAGTTTGCAAATCGCATCAAAAAGGGGTAAAATTAAACCATAAACTGTTTGAATCATCAATTTATTTCAAGTATTCCATAAGCTGTTATTTAAGAAATAGCTCAAAAAAATAAAAAACAAAAATTCACCCTGTGAAATCCCCGACGAGTCGGGGTCCGCCTCCAGCGGAATTTCACAGGGTAAAAAACAAACAAGATGTACGATATTTTGATAAAAAACGGCACGATCGTGGATGGCACAGGCAATCCGATGTATAAGGGGGATGTGGGCATAAAGGATGGATTGATCAAGGAGATAGGAGATTTGCATAACGAAAACGCGGAAAAAATCATCAATGCCTTGGGGAAATTGGTTGTCCCGGGGTTCGTTGATGTGAACAATCATTCCGATACTTATTGGCGAATTTTTATTGATCCGAATCTGGAAAGCTTGCTTCATCAGGGAATCACGACGATAGTAGGCGGGAATTGCGGATCATCCCTGGCTCCCCTGGTCAACAAGGATATTATCAAATCCATCCAAAAATGGGTCGATATCAAAGGGGTCAATCTTAACTGGCTTTCGGTTGGGGAATTTCTTGATGAGATAGAAAGACGGAAATTGCCGGTTAATTTCGCTACGCTCGTGGGGCATGGAACATTACGCCGGGGAATCATCCAGGATGAGGTCCGCGATCTCACTTCGTCCGAAATAGACATGATGGAGAAAATGCTCAAGGATGCGATGAAGGACGGGGCTATCGGCTTCTCCACGGGTCTTGTTTATACGCACGCAAAACGCGCTTCGCAAGACGAGATAATGCGCTTGGCCGAGGTGGTCAAAAAATACGAAGGAGTGTATACCACGCACGTCCGCGGTGAATCCGGAGAACTTATCGACGCTGTCGAGGAGGCGGTCAATATCGCCCAAAAGACTGGGGTGAAGCTCCAGGTTTCGCATCTTAAGGCCATGGGAGAGAGGCATTGGCATTTGATGGAAGAGGCTGTCAATCTGATCGAGACTGCTAGGATGAGCGGATTGGATATCAATTTCGACGTCTATCCGTATACCGCGACCGGGTCTGTTTTGTATATTCTGCTTCCGGACTGGGTTGCTGAAGGAGGAAAAAAACTCATGCTGCAAAGACTCAAGGATCCGGATATCAGGGCTAGGGCGATCAAGGAGATGAAGGAAGACGCCTTTGATTATTCTAAAATCGTGATTTCTATTTCCCCGTTAGACAAGACGCTGCGAAAAAAGAGTATCGCTGAAATAGCTAAAAGCCAAGGGAAAGGCATTGAGGAGGCTATAATCGACACCCTGATCGCCAGCGAGGGAAGAGTGGTTACCATGATGGAGGTCCTTAGTGAGAAAAATGTCAAAAACGCTATCCAAAATCCTTTTTCGATCATATCTTCTAATGGTAGCGGATATTCCATCGATCACCAGCAAACCGGAGAACTCGTGCATCCTAGGAACTTCGGTTCTTTTCCGCGCGTGCTTGCTAAATATGTGAGGGCAAAGAGTCTTTTGAGTTGGGAGGAAGCTATCCGCAAGATGAGCGGGCTTCCGGCGGAAAAATTCGGCATAAGGAAAAGGGGAATTATCAAGGTGGATAATTTCGCGGATATCGTGGTTTTCGATAAAAACAATGTCGAGGATCTGTCCACGACCGACAACCCGTACCAATATTCGAAAGGTATTGACTGGGTGGTCATAAATGGTAAGGTGGTAATTGACGAAACGAGGCTTACTGAAGCCAGGCCGGGTGCGGTCCTGCGGAGGGAGTCAAGGTCAATCTTTGAATTTTAATAGCAACTCTAATTTACGAATAAACACCCTAATGACCCTAATGGGTTTTTCATTCGAGTCATTCGAGTGACCGCTGACACCATTAAGGATGGAAGCGGATTCGAGTCATTAGAGTCGCTTTATCAATATGAATCCATCTTTTTTCAAAAATAAGAAAATAACCGTTTTCGGACTCGGCCTTCACGGCGGAGGAGTTGGCACGGTTAAGTTCTTGGTCGCCAACGGAGCCAAGGTTATCGTAACCGACATCAAAACGAGGGAGCAATTGGCATCCTCTTTGGATAAACTTAAGGGGTTGAAGAACGTCGAATATATCTTAGGGCAGCACCGACCGGAAAATTTCACCAAAGTGGATATGGTCATCAAAACGCCTCCAGTCCCCTGGACGGACAAGAACGTGAAGCTTGCCCTGGACGCGGGCGTGCCTGTCGAGGGCGATTCGAGTCTTTTTTTTAAGCTCTGTAAAAATCCGATCATCGGAGTGACGGGATCGAAAGGCAAGACGACCACGGCGGTTTTTATTTATGAAATCCTTAAGTCTGCCGGAAAGCATGCGGTCAAAGTCGGAATCGGACAGACTTCGGTTCTGGATAAATTGGCTTTGCTCAAGAAGGATTCCGTCGTGGTTTTCGAGCTTTCCAGTTGGAGGCTTTCCGCGTTGGGTAGATATAACCTCAGCCCCCAGATCGCAGTTTTTAAAAATATGCTTCGCGACCATCTCAATTATTACAAGACGATGGAAGCCTACATGAAGGACAAGAAAAATATTTTCCTTTTCCAGAAGCCCAAGGATTGGTTGGTTATCAATGAGGATGATGAGCTGGTGAGGGAGGCGGCCAAGGAGGCCAAATCTCAGATATTCAGATTTTCCTATAATCCCGTTGAAAAAAACAAAGCCGTATTTATCGACAACGACGCCATCTTCCTTAATAACGGTATAGACGTGAAGAAGTTGATTTCGCTTTCCGAGATAAAGATTCCGGGAAGGCATAATCTTTCCAATATCATGGCGGCGATCTCCGCTTGCTATGCGTTCGGCATCGCTGCGGCGGAAATAAAAAAGGCGGTCCCTGACCTTAAGGGTGTTCCGCACAGATTGGAGTTTGTGCGAGAGTTCTCCGGGGTGAGGTTTTATAATGATACGGCGGCGACTATCCCGGATGCTACCATTTCAGCGCTTAACTCCTTTGAGGCCCCGATCACCTTGATTGCCGGTGGCACCGACAAGGGATTGGATTTTGCCGAGCTTGGAAAGGAAATTGTTCAGAAAGCGAAAAACGTCATCCTGCTCAAGGGCAATGCGACCGACGATCTTCTGATAAGGATTAGGAAGAATTTTCCCGAAGGACAAGAAAAAGAAATAGAAATCGTGGACTCGATGGAAGAAGCTGTTGGGAAAGCTGTCGAGGTGGCTACGGCGGGGGATGTCGTCTTGCTTTCCCCGGGCGCGGCCAGTTTCGGGCTGTTTCTTAATGAATTCGACCGAGGGGAGAAATTCCGCGAAGCGGTGAATAGGTTGAAGTAGGATTTATTTGGCCGTGCCGCGTGATCATGAGTGAACGTTCTTCTGCGTACCCACGTAAAATAATTTCTGTTGAAATTATCACGTGGCTCGCGAAAATCATTCACAAATGAACTCATGATTTTACGCGGTTGCTTTTTGGGAAAAAGTGTGCTATAATGGATATACGAAGGTAAATGAAGGGTGTTTCTCCGTAAGGGGAGCCCTTTTTTGCTTTTATATGGCCCTCCTTCGCACGAGGCTTCGGGCGGGTAAAAAGAAAAATGAATATTTCAATAGAAAACGGTTCTTTTTACCCTGTTAAATAATCCTGCTTGGGCGGGATTGCCGCTTAACGGCATTTAACAGGGTGAACAAAAATAAATACAAAAATTCACCCCTGTTAAATTGCGCTTGTAGCGCACCGGCCTTGCCGGATTTAACGGGGCAAGAAAATTCCGCCAAAAAGCGGAAAAACCATCATAAAGGCTAGATTCCTCGCCTTTGTCCCTTCGAGGGACTCAACATGAAAAAGAATCCTGATTTAAAAGGATTCTTTTTGTTTTTTCTGCGCGTTTTTCCGTGGCTGAGCGCGGTGGGATTTGTCTTGAAAAAAACATAGGAGTGCGGTACACTGGGCGTATGCCCGGATGGGTGGTTTTTGAGGTTACAATAGGAATTGTTGAGAGTTTTTGAAGGTAGTATAGGATAACAATAACTTCGTTATAAATAATTCCTTCGGGGGGAAACCTGAGACGGAATTTTGAAAAATATATGGATTATTTCGTCATCAATGGGGGCAAAAAACTTGCCGGTGAAATCGAAGTGCGCGGAAGCAAAAATGCGGCCGCCCCGATAATCGCGGCGACGCTCCTGACCAAGGAGCCTTGCGTGCTTTCCAATGTCCCGCTTATTGAGGATATCTTCAAGCTTCTTGAAATCATCAAGAGCATGGGAGCGGAGGTGGAATGGGTCGGGGAAAGGAAAGTGAAGATCACCGCCAAGGATTTGGACGTGGAGAAGATAGATTACGAACTGGTCAAGAAAATCAGATTGTCCGTGCTCCTGCTGGGATCGCTTTCGGCGCGTTTTGACAAATTCGAGCTGGCTAATCCTGGCGGATGCAAGATCGGCAAAAGGCCATTGGGAACACATTTCCATGCGCTGGAGGAATTGGGAGTCAAAGTTACTCAGGATGAGAAGTTTTATCTGGTGGATGCGAGCAAAAGGAAGGATGCGCAGATAATCTTGAGGGAGTTTTCCGTGACTGCGACCGAGATTGCTATGATGCTCGCTGCCGGAATGCCGGGAAAGACGATAATCAAGATCGCTGCAGCCGAACCGCACGTGGAGGATTTGGGGAAATTCCTGATCAGGATGGGCGCGAAGATAAAAGGCCTTGGGACGCACACTTTGGAAATCGAAGGAACCAGGAAACTTGACGGTGCAAAACACGAAATAATTCCGGATGCCAATGAGGCGGCGACGTTCCTGATCATGGGAGTCGCGACCAAGAGTCCGATTATCGTCAAGAACGCGCGCGAAGAACATTTGGATTTGGTGTTGGAGAAACTGCGCGAGATGGGAGCGGAATTTTTGGTTAGGAAAAATGAGATCCAAGTAATTCCGGCAAAAAAAATCAAGGCTCTTTCTAAAATCGATGCTAGGATTTATCCCGGAATTCCGACCGACGATCAAGCGCTGTTCGGCGTTTTGGCGACGCAGGCTGAAGGTGAGACTTTGGTATTCGATACGCTTTTCGAAGGAAGGTTTAATTATGTGACGGAGATTGAAAAGATGGGAGCGACCGTGAAAGTTCTCAACCCGCACCAGGCCGTCTTTACGGGACCGACGCCGCTTCGAGGGGAAACGATCACGAGCTATGACCTGCGTGCCGGAGCCTCGCTGATTTTGGCCGCGCTTTTGGCGAAAGGACAATCCGTGATCAAGGAGATTTACCAAGTCGATCGCGGTTATGAAAAAATAGAGGAGAGGTTGCAAAAATTGGGAGCGGACATCCAAAGGGTGCCGGAAGGGGAATAGAAAAAAATTTCTAATTTCCATTTTTTAATTTTTAATCAAATCTAAATTTTAAATTTTCAATGGGATGAAAGTGTGGAAAAAGAAAAAATTGACCGGTAAATATGGCAAGATCCAGGAGACAGTTGAAAAGGAACTTTCCTGCAGCGCGCACAATATTGACCACACTATGCGTGTTTATAATATGGCTCTCAATATTGCCAAACAAGAGAGAGATGTTGATTTGGACGTATTAAAAATGGCGGCGCTTCTTCATGATATTGCGAGAGTGAAGGAGGATGATGATAAAACTGGAAATGTTTGCCATGCCGAGGAGTCATCTAAGATGGCGGAACCGATTTTGAAAAATTTGGGATATTCAGCAAATAAGATCGGAGATATAAAGCACTGTATCTTGTCTCACAGACACAGGACGAATAATAAGCCGGAGAGCATCGAAGCGAAAATACTTTTTGACGCCGATAAGCTGGATTCATTGGGGGCTATTTTCATGATAAGGGCCGGAGCGTGGATGGCTCGCCATAATTGTCCGATTTTTCCCCAAATGGGTTTGAAAAAATACATAAAAATCAACCTGATTGGAGAAAAAGAAGATGGGAGGATAAAGGATCCAAGCAAGCATAGCTTGTATTACGAATTTGAAATAAAGAATAGGAAATTACCACAATTGATGTTTACGAAGACCGGTAAGAAGATCGCGCGGCAGAGGCTGAGATTCGATGAAATATTCCTAGATAGATTAGCAAAGGAAGTGGAGGGAATTTTATAAAATTTGGTCATTGGAAATTGTTTAGGAATTAGAAATTAGTAATTAGAAATTTTTTATCATATGTTCATCAGAAAAATGGGAATTGATTTGGGGACGGCGAACACCTTGGTGTTCGTTCCGGGAAGGGGGATTATCATAAACGAGCCGTCGGTGGTGGCGGTTTCATTAATCGATAATACCGTTTTGGCCGTGGGCAACGAGGCTAAGGAGATGCTCGGAAGGACGCCGGACACGATCGTGGCGTCGCGTCCGATGAAAGACGGCGTTATCGCGGATTACCGCGTGACGGAGGCGATGCTCCGTTATTTCATCAACAAGGTCAGCGGGAAAGTGCGATTCTTCAAACCCGAAATTATGATTTCGATTCCGGCCGGAGTGACGTCGACGGAAAGAAGGGCGGTGGTGGACGCGGCGGTGAAGGCGGGAGCCAAGTCGGCCTATGTCGTGAAGGAGCCGCTCCTGGCGGCTATCGGCGCGGGAATCCCGATCCATAACGCGCAGGGGAACATGATCGTGAATATCGGAGGGGGAACTTCGGAAATCGCGGTTATTTCTTTGGGTGGGATCGTCGTGGCTAACAGCGCCCGCGTCGGAGGAAACAAATTCGACCAGGCCATTTCTGATTATATCAAGAGAAAGTACGGGTTGGCCGTTGGGGAAAGGACTGCGGAGGAAATCAAAATTGAGATCGGCAGCGCCATCGCCCAGGTCAAGGAGGAATACATGGACGTCAGGGGCAGGGATCTTATGGGTGGGTTGCCAAAGACGGTGAAGATTTCCTCCAATGAAGTGACGGAGGCTCTGCAAGACGAGCTCCGCGAAGTCATAAACGCGATCAAGAAAGTTTTCCAGGATACGCCCCCTGAGCTTGCTGCGGACATCATGGACAAGGGGATGGTACTTTCCGGAGGAGGAGCTCTTCTGCGCAACCTTGATCAGCTCATCACTAAGACGATCGGCGTTCCTTGTTACGTGGCTGACGATCCTCTTTTCTGTGTGATTAAGGGAACCGGAATCTCGTTGGACAACCTGGAACTTTATAAGAGGACCATAATGCTTTCGAAATAAAATATGAAAATCGGTATCGACGGCTCAAGGGCCTTCATAAAAAGACGGACGGGAATAGAGGAGTATTCTTATCAGGTCATTAAGAACTTGCGTCCGTGGCTCAATGAAGACGAGGTGTTTTTATATGTGCGCCATAATCAAGCGGTCGATTTCGATCTGCCGGAAAACTGGAAAATTAAAAAACTTTGGTTTCCGAGATTTTGGACCCAGATACGACTTTCCTTGGAAATTCTTTTGGGGTCGGTCGATAAGCTTTTCGTTCCGGCGCACACTGTGCCCTTTGTGCATCCTAAAAAAACGGTCGTGGTCATCCATGGCCTGGAGTATGAATTTTGCCCCAAAGCGTATTCTTTTTTGGAAAGGATATATATGCGGTTCGTGATCAAAAATTCCTGCAAGTGGGCGAGCAAGGTTGTTTGCGTTTCGGAAAACACCAAGAGGGATGTGATGAAACTTTATGGCACAGAGGAAGATAAAATAGAAGTCGTCTATGAGGGATATTCCGGAAAAGACGGTGCGTCGGAGAGCGCCGGCATCCTCGGGCATGCCTCGAAGGAGAAATGCGATATCGGGGCGCCCTACATCCTTTTTGTCGGAAGGATAGAGGAAAGGAAAAACGTGAAGGGAATCATAGAGGCTTTCGAGATAGTGAAGGAGAAATACGGAGTGGAGCATAAACTGGTTCTTGCAGGTAAACCCGGTTACGGATACGGGGATATACGGAAAAGGATTGAGATTTCCAAATTCAGAAATGATGTCGTGGAGATGGGATATGTGAGCGATGAGGAGAAATGGGAAATCCTCAGGTGCGCCGACGTGTTCGTTTTCCCGACTTTTTATGAAGGATTCGGACTGCCTATTTTGGAAGCGCAGAACGCCTTTGTCCCGGTTGTTACCTCCAAGGTTTCTTCTATTCCGGAAGTGGCCGGTGACGCTGCCCTGTATGCTGATCCGAATGACCACCACACAATCGCCGAAAACATATACGTCCTCATTAGTAACAGGGAGGCCAAGGAGGACATGGTGAGAAGAGGGGTTGAAAACGTGAAAAGGTTCAGTTGGGCGGATTGCGCCAAGAAACTGGCGCTTATGATCAAGGAATAATATCGTCATCGACGGCTGAGAGTAGTGATTAGGAAGTAAAAAAAATATGGAAAATTTGAAAAAAATAAAAGTCGCCATTGTCCATGATTTCCTGGTGCAAAGGGGCGGGGCGGAAAGGGTTCTGGAATCGATATCTGAAATGTTTCCCGATGCCCCGATTTATACGCTTCTTTATGACAAGGAAAAGATGAGGGGAATGCTGGAGGAGAGGGATATCAGGCCTTCATATCTTCAAAAGCTTCCGAAGTTTCTCAGAAAAAGGTATCAATGGTTACTGCCTTTTTTAGTGGTGATTCCGGAAACGCTCGATCTTCGCGATTTTGATTTAATCATCTCCTCTTCCGGGGCGTGGTCCAAAGGTATTGTGACGAAACTGGACACTGTCCATGTGGCCTATATCCATTCCCCGATGCGTTTCGTTTGGGATTATAACGAGAGGTATCTGAAAGAAAAGAAAGTCCGTAATTCTATGTTGAAGCGTTTGATGTTTAGTTATCTGCGCATCTGGGATCGTTTGGCAGCCGAACGTCCTGATTTTTTGATCGCCAATTCGAAATTCACCCAGAGCCAGATCGCGAAATATTACAGAAGGGAAAGCGCCGTCATATATCCGCCCGTGGAGATATCCGCGTCTGCCAGTAAGAAATCATCGGAAAAAATAAAGGATTACTTCCTTGTCGTCTCGAGGCTTTCGGGATACAAGAAAACAGACGTCATAGTAGAAGCTTTTAATAAACTGGGGCTGCCCTTGGTTGTCATCGGTGAAGGTGAGCAGGAAAAGCATTTGAGAAATATCGCGGGGGAAAACGTGAAGATACTTTCCTGGAAGGCTGACGAGGAGTTGGCGGAATATTATAGAGGAGCGCGGGCGTTCGTTTTTGCTTCCCAAGAGGACTTCGGAATGGCCCCGGTTGAGGCGATGTGCTTCGGTGTTCCGGTTGTCGCCTATCGGAGCGGTGGGGCGCTGGAGACCGTGGTGGAAGGCGTAAGCGGGGAATTTTTCGATGCCCAGACCCCTGAGGTACTCGCTGACGGAGTCAGACGTTTTTTGGAAAAAGAAAATTCCCACGACAGGGATGAGATAAAAAGATCTGCCGAGAAGTTTTCAAAAGAAAGATTCAAAGAGGAATTTGGAACATATATTGGACGTATTTTAAATTGATTTAATCGGATGTCCATCAAGCGATGAATTTTGTAGGAAATAAAAAAGCGGTAAGCTTCATAGAAAAGACACTCGAAAGGGGGGCGACCAGCCAGGCCTATCTTTTTTCCGGACCGGAAAGCGTGGGAAAATTTTTTTTGGCCCAAGCTTTCGCTAAAAGCTTGATAAACGAAGGAAGTTTGCGTTTTGAAGATAGCGGAGCCGGCGGGCTTGTCGTGGACTTGGTTGTCATCAAACCGGAGATAGAGGAGCGGAAGGGTGTTATCAAGGAGAGAGATATCACGATCGAAAGGGTCAGGGAGGCGCGCAAGGATCTCGCCCTTTTTCCTCATAGCGGGAAAAGGAAGGTTCTGATCGTGGACAACGCCCATAAGATGAACATCACTTCGCAAAACGCTTTCCTTAAGATTTTGGAAGAGCCGAATTCCACCTCGGTCATAATATTGGTAACGCATGAGGATTCCAAGATTCTTCCAACCATCAAATCCCGCTGTCAGAAGGTGAATTTCGGATTGGTCGGGAGGGAAATGGAAATGGAGATGGGAAGCTTGGTCGGCGAGGATTTTGCTGGAAAATATGGGGCGCTTGCCATGGGAAGACCCGGGTTGCTTTTCGAGATGGCGCGGGAAAAGGAAAGACTGGAATATCATGTCGGATCCTATGAGCAATTCAGGAAGGTTTTCTCCATGGATCTCAACCAGAGACTTTCATTCGCGGAAAAGATGTCCAAAGACGTGAATGCGGCGATCGGCACCCTCAACGTTTGGAATTGGATTTTAAGGAAAGAAGGTCTCGAGGACGGCGGTCGGGAATTGGGGGAGACATATCTGAAAATCTCCGCTATCGAAGACTCCATGGCGACATTGAAAAGCACCAACGCTAATCCAAGATTGGTTCTCGAGAACCTATTGATAAGTATTTAGAAACCTGACGATGTTCCGATCTTCCAGAAAAAACAAAAATAAAAAAGAGCTCGAATATAAGAAGATGCGTTCCGTTTCCAAGAAGGAAGAGGGATTCAGGCTGCTGCGCTCGGCGTATAGGATACTTTTTTATTTCCTATTGGCGATGTTCGTGGCCGTCTCTTTCTATGTCGTTATCTTTTCGCCGTTCCTTGCGGTCGAGAAGGTGAAAATCGAAGGAACGAGGAAGCTTGGCTCAGTCGAAGTTTTGGCGGCTGCAAGCGCGGTTTATGACGGCAGATATCTGGGAATTTTCCCCAAGGATAATTTCCTGCTTTTTCCAAAAAGAGCCGTGATTAAAAAGTTGGAGGATGATTTCAAAAGGATACGGACAGTGGAGGTGAAGAAGACATTTCCAAGCGGCGCGCTTATTCGTGTTGAGGAAAGGGAATCCCTTCTTCTTTGGTGCGACACATCCGGGGAGTGTTTTATTATCGACGAGAACGGTTTTGCCTATCACAAAGTCGGATTGGATTCCAGAGAGGTCTTGGAGAATAACTTGATGAGAGTGCTTGGCCAGGACGACAGGAAGGTTTCCGAAGGGGAGAAAGTTTTGGACGCGGAAAAGGTTTCTTTTCTTATGGATGCCAAAGATGTCATGGAGAAATCCGCCGATATGAGGATAGTCGGTGAAGCTCGGGCTAAGTCCAGGATCGCGGAAGAGGTTACGCTCAGGAGCCTGGAAGGTTGGGATATTTTGGTCAGCACTTCTTTCCCCCTAGAAAGGGCGGGAAACTTTCTCAAGCTTTTTTTGGATAAGGAAATCAGCAGTGAAGACAGGGGCAAATTGGAATATGTGGACCTTCGGGTGGAGAACAGGATTTACTATAAATTAAAAAAAGAGGAAGAACAAAAGGAGAGTGAGAATAAAGAGGGAGAGAATGGCGGAGAAAGGCAGGACGCTGAAAATAAAAATGAATGATCATAGGGCAGGCAACAAAAAAACAGCCACATGGGTGGGCTGTTTTTTTGTTACAAGTTTTTATTTGATATCCGTGACGTGGTAGATAAGAATGGAGGTTCCTACCTGGGCGACGGGGCTGTATTTTTTTAGCCAGCTGTAATTTTCTTCGACGCTTTTCCTTTCGTCGTGGAGACTTTCTTGGATAAAAAGTACTGAAATGGCGTACCAGCCATTTTCGACAGGCCTTCTGGCGTCCCACCAGGAAATCACCTTGTCTTCTCCCAGGTAGTGATTGACGTCGCCTCCGCCGAAATAGTTCACCCTGATTTTGTCTATCCGGGGATTTTCTTCAAGGTATGTCTTCAGTCGCTTAATGTCTTGCCCCCAGTCCGCGTTGGAATCGGTGACGTATTGGTAGCCACTGCTTGGTCCGCCGGCGACTTGATTGAAATAGGAAATATAATACGGGTAGGATGCCACAGCTTCGATAATCAGCCAGAAGACCATTGTCACGATCATCACGTTGATGAAATTTTTCTTGTGATGGTCTTTTCTCCTGTAGGAGAAAATCTTTTTGGAGAGCAGAATATAGGCGAACGGGAATATAGGGAATAGATGACGGAAGCCGATATTGAGATTTCCAGTGATGCTGACGAAGGAATAAATGATTATGAATGAGAGCAGGGCAGTTTCCGTTATCCTGCTATGCAGAAACTCTCTCAGTAAGGTGATATTTTCCCTGGCTGATCTTTTGAATGAGTGGGTTAGCGAGAAGAAAGATTCCTTAGCAACGACGGCTAAAGTAAAGAAAAGCAAAACGAGTATCGGCAGGGGCTCTTTCATGAGAAATACCAACGGGAAGTAGGATGCTTTGGCATCATTGGAAACTTCTCCCATGAAATAAGTTACGTTTCCGCCGGCGACCCGCTGGAAGACGCGGGCTACTCCGAAGAGATATTCCCCCAGGGGCTGCAGGATCTCATGCTCATTGATTGCGAAGAGGGCTTTTCTGGTATAGATAGTTTTGATATTGGAATCATTGGCTTTGAAATAGTGATTTATGCCGTCGTTCATGACTTCCACTGGCATGCCGGACGTGTTGAAAGCGTAAAGGGCCCAGACCGCGGCGATGGAGACGGCGAAAACCAAAAATCCCTTAAATACGTATTCGAAGAATTCGCCGATTTTTTTCCTTTCAGGCTTGGTTTTTTTGATAAGGGGATAGCCGACAACTAGCAGGAAAAAAACGGGGAAGGCGATCACTGAGGAGAATTTTGCCAATTGCAAAAGTCCCAAGAAGAGTCCGGCCAGAAAAACGTTTTTCCAGGAAGGTTGCTTGATGAACTTGAGGAAATAGTAAAAGGAGAAAGTGATGAAAGCCGCGATTCCCAAATCCGTCGTCACGAGATGGTTGTGTCCCAGGACATTGGGATTGAAGGCGTAAAGAGCCAAGGCTAAGAGGGCGGCCGGAATAGAGGCGATTTCCTTCGTCCATCGGAAGATGAAAAGTCCGAGAGCCAGGGCAAGCAGGATAAACGGCACACGGGACCAGAAGATTACCCGGTCTGGATCGTTGCCTGAACCGTAGAGGAATTTCCTGCCGGCATTCCATTGGTTGTCCGCCACGTTATCGGTCGTCCAGGAGCTGTGGGTCGTGTCGAAATTGAGATCCAGGAACTGCAAGGGTAGACCTGCTAAATCTTTGAGTAGCGGAGGATGCTCCGGATTGAGGCGCATGTCATGCTCCGAAAGATATGAATATGACGCCGGGATATGCGCGACTTCGTCATATGTCGCTCCGTCGTTTTTCGCATTGAGCAGGGAAACTGCCAGGACGAAGGACATCATTGTCAAAACTAATTTTTTAGAGTGTCTCTTGAGGAAGTAGTCGATTTTTTGCAGCATGGATTTTGTCTTTTAAATTTATTATCAAACGAAGTGAGTGAAATGGAAATTAATTTCCATTTCCGAACGAGTGCAGATACCAAAAGGTTCAATACCTCGCAGCTCTGCTGCGTGATCCCAAAGAGTCCAGGGCTCTGCCCTGGGGTATGATACCTTTTATTTTTTGATTTCCCAAAATTTGTCACCCGGAAATTCCTCATGTTCAATAACCTTGTATTGGGGTGAAATTGAGCGGACTTTCGTTATGATATCATCTTCTTTGTCATACATGACAACGACGAAATCGCCTTTTGGATCAAGCGAAAGGAAATCTTCCTTGTAGAGATAGGAGATATTAGGCATTTGGGGATTGAGGTATTTTATCGGAATCCTTTCCATATTGCCGGAAATTACGTATTTTTGAGTTTCGACTGGGATGGTCTGGAGATGATAGGCGATGTCCTTGAGATTCGCATTGAAGGATGAATGCTGCTTCGGGTTATTTTGGAAAAAAACGAAATATTTGAGGGTGTTGAAGAGTCCGATGAAAATTAGCGCGCCGACTAAAATAGAAAAGATTGTTATTTTCATCGAAGAATAGGTGTGCTTGGAAAGTTTTCCCAAAAGCCAAAGGAAAGGGATGGTTGCCAAGATCATCACGACCGGCAAGGTGCCGATAGCGCGCAGGGCATGAGGGAGTCCTTCAGCAGTCAGGAATTCGGGAGCGAGCATGGCGAAAAACCAAGCAAGAAGGAAAAAGTATAGGTAGAGTTTTTCATCATGTACGTCATGTTTGAATCTGAGCCAGAGCAGGTGCAGAGCCTTGGAGATGACATAGATTATTCCGGTAAGGAAAGCGATTCCCATGACGGGGTCCAAGATCGGATAGGGAGGGTAGTTGTGACGCCAATTTTGGTCTCCCCAGAAGTTATATTTGACCAGGCTCAGGCCGAAACTTCGCAGTCCCGTCTGGATGAGGCTCCCTTCGTTCATTTCCGGGGAGAAGATGGAAACGGAAGCGGAGCGCGACTCGAGATATTCCGGGTGGTTATAAAACTCATACACCATCGGCGAGAGCGAGATGAAGACGGCGACGGAAAAAATCAGGATTTGTTTCCAGAAACTTCGCAGGAAATGTTTCTGGGTAATGAGCATGAAGACGAAAAGGGCGGCGATGATCGCCGGAGCGATGCGGAAGGCGATGTAGGTGTGAAAGCCTAGGCCGAAAATGAGTCCGGAGATTATGAAGTCGGAATATTTCTTGGTGCGGAATCCTTTGAGCAGGAAATAGGAAGAGAAGGTCATTATTAGGGGGACCATGATGGCGCGGAAACCGATGCGGGAGAAGTTTATCGCCCAATAGGAAAAGGTCGTCAGATAGGCGCTGATAAGCCCTGCCCGCTGGCTGCGGAAGATTTCTTTGGAAAGCAGATATACGCCGAGAACCGTGAGTGTGCCGAAGATTATCGACGCGAGTTTGAGCGCCATGACGGTGCTGCCGAAGAATTTGATGCTCAGCGCTTGGATGTTTATGAAAAGGCCTTCGCGCCCGTTGTTATCGATGTAGAAAAGTTGGTAATTTCCGGAGCTGTTGGCGTCCTGCGCGTTGATGCCATTGACCGCTTCATCCGGATATATTCCGGAAGGCAGATCTTCGATGCCGGTGAAACGGAGGAAGAACGCGCAGACGACGATGGCGAAGAGCAGGACGTAGTTAAGAATTTTTTTTTGTTTCGGTTTCATTTTGTTTTATGTTATGTAAACATGCTTTTTATTTGGTTTCATTGTAGCATTTTTTTCGTTTTCCCAACAGAAGCTTCGGTGTGAAAAAATCACGTAGGAATTCGGATTATTTTGTGGTATAATTTTGAAGAAGAATGCGTCTGAAATTTTTTCGATTAGAAATAAAAATGGCCCAGGAAAACAAAGACATAACAATAATGAACGTGGAAACCGAAAAGATGAGGGCGCTTAACGCTTTTATTGAAGACGTGTTGAATCGGAAAATAAGATTGTTGAAGAGCGGCCAAGTTGACGGTGCGACCGTCACGTTCGAGGATTTCAAAATCAAAGGCTCCGATATCCCTCAGAACAAGCTACCGAACAACAGCGAGGACACGATTGAGCTGGAAAAACGTATCCAGAAATCTAATAGGATATTGCGCAAGGCTTATGAGAGCATTTTGGAAGCCGGAATAAGCCAAGCAATGGAAAGGGAAATAGAGGAAATTTTCGAGTCCATTTTTATGGATGGGGCGCTTTTTGGAAAGTTGTACAAAGCTGACCAGGAGCTTATTAGAAAGGCGAATGAAGAGGGGATAACGGGAGATTTGGAAGATCTTTTCATAAAATCCGTCGCCAAGGAAGGGATCGGGAAAATGGGAAGGGAGGAATTGAAAAAACTCATCAAGGATTTTTGCACGGACAGGGGAAATCTTGAAAAGATAGTTACCAAAGATGAAGATAAAGACAAGATGATCGATGCGATAGTAAATCTTACTGGTCTTTTTGGTAGTTCCAGGGGAGAAACCGGGGAGAATAAACAGGAGCCGACAAAAAACGAAATATTGGAGAAATATCTCAGCTACCAGGATACTGATTTGCTGGATGAAAGAAAAAAATCCATGCTTGAGTCGACGATGAAAGGGGTGAGCGCGCAAAAATATGCCGAGGCATTATTGGAGATTTCTCGGAATGGGGATATGGCGGAGGTAGAAAGATTGGTAAAAGGCATGAAAGCAGAGTGTCTGAATGCGTTAATTGCTTTAAAAATTGAAAAAACAAAGTACGCCGACAGTGATAGTTGGGCGATGTGGGATATAGCCAAACAGTATCACTTTTACACCCACCCGAGCGAAAATGACCCAAGATACTTATTGGCGAATCCATTGGAGTCCGAGGAAAAAATTGAGGAAATCATAGACAGGCACATAGGATGGGAGCTGTATGCTTATTTCAGTAAAAATGGGGTTGATGTGGTGAATATCGTAGGCGATGGCGAAAAAAAGAAAAAGATCCTGGATATTCTGACAGGAGAAAAGAATGCTTCAGGGGGGATAAGTTCGTTTAATTTAGCCGTGCTTGGAAAGTTATTAAAATCTGAAATTCCAGGATTTAAGCATGAAAAGATGCTGAGTGTTGACGGTGGAAATCCGGATGGAAAAAAAGACAAGGATGCTTCCGACGGCAAGGAGGAGAAAAAAACAAAGGAGGAGGTTCCATTGGATAAAAATTCCCTGTTGGAAAAAGGCAAGACCGCATCTGCGGAACTGGACAAGCTCTGGAAGAAGCTCCCTGATTATCCCAGGATGGAGCCGGAGTTCGAATCCGTTTTCCGAATACTTGATATGGAAGGTGAAAATTACTTCGATTATCTTTGCAAAAAAGACGAACAATCCTCCGATTGGAAAACTCTGGATGAAGAGGGAAAGAATAAAAAGATCAATAACAGGGTCGAGCACGTCGAAACCATAAGGGGTATGGTCAAGAAAAAGTTGCTGGAGCTCGGCATAGAATTGGAGGACCCTAAGAAAAAAGAGAAGGGGGCTGATAAAAATGAGGGATCGGCCGAGGAGCGGAAAGATGATGGCAAGAAAGCTGAAGATATGAGCGAAGAGGTTACTGAGAGGGTGAAGATCTTAAAGAAGGAAGTGGAAATCGCCAGAAAGGAGTATTTGGAAACGGACTATAGGAAAAAGAACTCCCTGAGAAGAATCTATGCGTTTTTGGGAGCTAGTTTCAAGAACAAAGAAGAAAAGACCCTGGAAAAAGATCTGGATATCGCATGGCATAGGGCCCATTATGATAACAAGCTTTTCGATCTGCAAAAGGTGATGCTTGACGATGCGAAAGAGAGAGGCGTGTCCGACAAGGAACTTGCTGAGATAGGCATATATTTCAGAATGGAGCAGAAGATAAACATGGCTGAGGTCCATGATCAGGTGAAATCCGAGCAACAAGACAAGAAGTTGTCGGGATTCATTGAGAAGAAAGCGCTTGAATTAACCGATTTTTACAAGACTATGCCGCTGGGCAAGAAGCTCTTGATTGCCGGAGTGTTTTTGGGTGGCAGTGTCGTGACCGCTGGAGTCGGTGGAGCTGCTGCTGGGGCTTTTATTACAACAGCTACCGGAAGAAAAATGCTGATGGGCATGTTCGCCGGAGTGGGAGTCACTCTCGGACTTGAAGCGAGGGGAAAAAAGAGCGAGAAAGCCGCAATCGAGAAAGAGAAGGCGGGGTTTTTGGAATCCATTAAAAACATGAATGAGGAAGAAAAATATAACTTCATTGCGGGCAATATAAAGAACATATCGATCAAAGACGGGGAATTAGCTATCAATAAGATCAAAAATCAAGATATCCGCCAGAAGATTGCCGGTGTGTCCGCGGGATTTGCAGCCACCGTCCTTCCCGGCATTGTCAGTTCTTATGCCGGGGAAGCGTATGCCGGGATACTTGAAAAAATCTCCCCAGAAAGCGTTCCGGCTCCGCCAGTTATGTCCGAGGTGGTCCTTGAGGTCAAAAAAGGCAGCAGTTTCGAGGGAACCATCATAAAGCATCTTTCGGATCCCAATTCTGAGATATACAAACATCATCCCGAGCTTAAAAATGTCGATCCCGGAGTCATCGCCCATAGATTAGCTTTGGATTTCGCGCACGATCATGGGACCGGGCTTCCGGATTTGGTAAATCCTGATGACAGGATAAGCATAAAATTCGATCCGGCCGCTTTGAAGATAAATGGAACGCTTGAGGATTCCGTCAGGATAGATATTGAGAGCCATTTGGAGCCCGGAAAGACCTCTGAGATTACTAAGGCGGTTCCTGCTGAAATTCCGAAAGTCGTTCCGGCTACGGAGGTGCCGGCTTCCCCGGAGACCCCTATTTCGGAAGAAAAAAATATTATTAGTAAGAATAATTCTCGCTTGGAGAGCGTTATGCAGGAGCCGCAAGGAGCGAATACTGAAACTCCCGCCGCGGAAAATCCGGTAGAGCAACAACCTGATGAAAATTTAGGGACTTCTTCAGGGGAGCGGCAGGTTTCCACGGAAAGGGAAGCGACGCAGGAAAACAATGCCCCGGCTTTGGCAGTGGAAAAAAACTTCACAGAGAACAATTCCTTTGGAACGAAGAATGGAAAAATAGGCTTCAGCTATGACAAAGACGGAAAGATAACCGCGATCCTGCAGGAGGTTTTAATTTCCGGACTGGAGGGCAATGAAAACCTGACTCCTGATTTCAGGAAAATTGTAATGGAAACCGGTAAATTGAAAAATACGTCCATGGCTATGAATATAGCAAATATGGGAAGCAGGGAGGTTTCCAATTATATGGAGGCATTCGAAGAACTCAAAAAAGGCGGGCACGACAAAGAGGCCAGGGCCGTGCTGGATAGGATTTATGGCATAGTTCTGGGAACGGAAAAGCATCTTGGCGTTAAGATTTTCGACAGATCAAAATTGCCTTTAATGGAAAAATAAACACTAAAGTATCATAAAAAATATGGACGAGTCAAAAAATACGGCGTCCGAATCCCTGGATCAGCTCGTGAGGGAATTGGGAATCGACACTTTGCCCGAAGACAAGCGCAATGATTTACTGATCAAGATGACCGAGGTGCTGCTGAAGCGCATTTTTCTCGAGACGATGGAAAAGCTCGGGGAGCAGGGAAGGGATGAATATGAGGAAATCATGCAAAAAAACCCCCAACCGGAGGAACTGGAGGCTTTTTTTGCCGAAAAGATAAAAGATTACGAAGACATGGTCCAGGGAATTGTGGCTGATTTCAAAAAGGAAATGCTTACTATTAAATAGATGGCAAGGAAGCGACAATTTGTATATAATGGTCATATAACAAATAACGGATTTTAGAAATATTATGGAACCGATAAAATCGAACTTGGAGCCGCTCGAGGAGAAGGATATCAACTTGGAACGGAAGCTCAAAAAAGAGGATGTGGGCGGATTGGGATTCGAAAGGGATGAAGATGTTTTCAGAGTTGAAAAAGAGGTTGCTAGTGAAAAGAGCGGCGCGGAGAAGGACGCCGCTTATTCCCAGATAATGTCCAAGTTGGGGGATGATACGCCCGGTAGCGGCATTTCCAATGATGATGTTTCCGGTGATGCCAAGGATGTCTCCCAAAGAACGGATGCTGAATCGCAGATAAGCCATCTCGTTGACATAGCAATGGTCAAGGGCGTCGTCCACGCCGTGAAGGTGGCTCAGCATATCGAGGATAATTACGTCCTGGATACGTTCCATGACAAGCTTATGGCGGAGGATTTGCATGATGCGCTTGTCCATAAAGGATTACTGAAGAATATTTAGACCGGGTTTAAAAAACAAAAATAAAAACAACATATGCCAACTTTCGATCTTAATCTGGTGCTGATGCCTCTTACCGTGGCTTTGGCCACCCTCTCTTTTTTGACGGGAGGATATTTGGTTTTGCGGAGTTTTTTTAATTTTCGCGCCCAAATCAACAGGTCCGTCAACATGGATCTCGAGATAATAAAGATCGCCAAGGTGTTTAAAAACAAGCAAGAACAGGAAGACCCGGAATCTTGGAAGGATGAGATAGGGGCCATGGAACAGCTTTTGGGAACGCTTTCCAATATGAAGGACAAGAGCTCTTTTTTTGGCAGATTTCTCTATGGCGAGCCCCATGTAACCTTGGAATTGGCTCAACCCGCCAACAGCGAGGAGATCCTTTTCTATATGGCTATCCCTAAGAAATTCAGGGAAAGCATAGAGAAACAAGTACACAGTTATTTCCCGGAGGCTTCGATAGAGAAAGTTTCGGATTACACTATTTTTTCCCCGGGAAGCTTCACTGCCGCCGCCGTTTTGGGACTGAAAAACACTCACGCCTTGCCGGTTACGACATATGAAGATATGAACGTCGATCCTTTGAATGAGATTTCCAATGCTTTGAGTAAGTTGCATGATTTCGAGGAGGGAGCGGTCATTCAGTTGGTTCTTCGTCCAGCTGGGACTGCCTGGCGCAAGTTGGGTAGGGATATAGCTCATCGGATGCAACAAGGAAAGAGACTTAAGGACGCCCATGAGGAGTCATTTATTCTTAATGCTGGAAAAGAAACTATAAAGATATTGCAAAACAGGCCTACTGATTCCGGCTATGGAAACGAAGGGTCGGTCCAACTCACTCCAGAGGAACAGGAGTTAATTAAGGACATTGAGAGAAAAGCGAATAAAGTGGGATTCAATGTTAATATACGCATCTTGTCTTCCGCTAAGACCCAGCAGCGGGCTGATGACATCCTTTCCCATCTGGAAAACTCCTTCTCTCAATTTGAAAACGCGGAAGCTAACCATTTTGTTATAAAAACAAGAACCAAAAGCAAAAAAGTTGCATTCGATTATATATTTCGGAATTTTGATGAGGACAATTCGATGATCCTCAGTACGGAGGAAATAGCCAGTATCTTCCATTTCCCGATTTCCACCACTGAAACACCGAAGATAAAGTGGCTCAAGGCTGGGGCTGCTCCGCCTCCCCTTAATATACCCAAGGAAGGTTTGCTTTTGGGATACAATGATTATCGTGGGGTGAAAACAGATATAAGGATGACCGACAGCGATCGAAGGAGACATTTATATACCATAGGTCAGACCGGCGCAGGTAAATCAAATTTCCTGCAGGAGCTGGCCAAACAGGATGCGAGAAACGGGAAGGGTTTCTGCTTTATTGATCCGCACGGTGACGCCATTGAGGACATCCTCACGGCAATCCCCAAGGAGAGGGCGGAGGATGTTATCGTGTTCGATCCTTCGGATATGGAGAGGCCGTTCGGCCTTAATATGTTGGAATATGATCCGGCCAATCCGCAGCAGAAAACTTTCGTGATCAATGAGATGATCGGCATCTTTGACCAATTGTATGATTTGAAATCGACAGGAGGGCCGATGTTTGAGCAATATGTCAGGAATGCCATGCTCCTTATCATGGAGGATCCAGATTCGGGTTCCACTTTGATGGAAATTTCTAAGGTTTTGGCTGACGAAGACTTCAGGCGGATGAAGCTTTCCAAGTGCGCCAATCCGGTTGTGAGGGATTTCTGGGTAAAGGAGGCGGAGAAAGCCGGAGGGGAAGCGGCACTGGCCAACATGGTCCCTTATATTACCTCCAAACTTACCACTTTTATTTCGAACGACATGATGCGTCCGATAATAGCGCAGCAGAAAAGCACGCTCAATTTCCGCGAAATCATGGATGATGGCAAAATACTGCTCGTGAAGCTTTCCAAAGGAAAGATCGGGGAAATAAACGCGCACTTGCTGGGCATGGTCATCGTGGGAAAGATCCTAATGAACGCGCTGGCCAGGGTTGATATGGCGGAAGACGAGCGAAAGGATTTCTATCTTTATCTGGATGAATTCCAGAATGTCACCACGGAATCAATCTCCCAGATCCTTTCCGAAGCGAGGAAATACCGCCTGTGCCTCGTAATCGCGCACCAATTCATAGGACAACTTAGCGAGGACATATCCAAGGCGGTTTTTGGTAACGTGGGCTCGATGTGCGCATTCCGCGTGGGCCCGGAAGACGGGGAATTTTTGGAGAAACAGTTCGAGCCCATATTCAAAGCCAATGATCTGGTCAATGTCGACAATTACAATTGTTTCACCCGCATGCTTATAAACAACGAGCTTTCTAAGCCCTTTAGCATGAAGACGTTCCCTCCGACAGCCGGGGATCAGAAGGTTGCAAATTATCTCAAGGAGCTTTCCAGGTTGAAATACGGAAGGGATGCCAAAATCGTGAATAGGGAAATAATCGAAAGGACCAAGCTCGCTGAAAAGATGAGAGACGCGTAGCAGGCTTATCGGTTTACCTTCTTTTGATTCTCATTAGCTTGCTTTCCCTGCTTCTTTTTCGAAATAGAAAAAACTACCCTTGCAGAAAGGGTAGTTTTTTTATGGGTGGCAGTCAGGTATTTCTGATCCCTATAAGTCCATGGCATCTATTTCTCCAGGCAATATCAGGTAAGCCTTTCTCCTTTCTTCATCCACGGAGAATCCTTCGGCGTTCGCGATGGCTTCGTGGTGGTATTGCTTGATTAGTTTGCCTTCCTTGTCGAATTGGATGAGTCTGGAGTTGGGTATATCCAAGACATATATGCCGTTCATGGTTATATCAGTGACGATATTCTCAAAGTTTATCGGGGTATGGGAATTTTCCAGTGAAAAGCCCGTATCCTTTCCTCTGAAAAGTTGCTTGATGCCATTTCCGGTGGCTAAATATACGTTGTCGTCAATAGTCATGTCCTTAATTGAGGATAGGTCGATTTCCTCCTTAAGCCAATCCGTTTTTTCTCCGAATCCGCCTTCCGCTCTCGGATAACGATATATTTGGTCGTTTTTCGAGTCTAGCAGGTATACGTAGGTCAGGTAGGTGGATGCGAAATCGATCTGAGAATTTTCAGGGAGTGTTATCGTATTATCTTTCAGCTCCAAGGACACGGGGCTGAAGGAGATGACCTTGTCCTTATCAGTCAGAACAAGAATAAGGTTTAGGTCGCTCATGTAAGTGGCAAGTTTTCCTGGGCCATATTCTTGTGGCCAGGAGAAATCCCGAGCTTCGCTTCCATTTAGTACCGTTATTTTCCTCTCATCTACCGCATAAAGGGATCCTTCCAACGGAAAGGCGTCGATAACGCCGGAAATTTCACGTATTTTTTCTATTTGCTCAACGAAGGAGATGTTTTTTTCTTGCGAATATTTTTCATTGTCGGATATTTGCGTCATCGGAAGGGTTTCTATGGAAGTCGCTGGCTCTTTTTCAAAATTTATTTTAGAGAGCGCAAGTGGGACCGTCACGATGAGCAGCAGCGTCGAAAAAATAAAAAGCTTCTGTTTGAGGGTCATTGATGGCAAGAGTTTTTTTATTTTGGAGAAGCTCGGGAGAAGCTCGGAGAAACTGAAAGCATTCCTGTTGTCTTCTTGGCGGGATATTTCCGCCTTGGCCAGGTTTATTTTTTCAAACAAACTCGACTCCGAAGCAATTTCTTCCGGGTTTTCCTTCGGAGCTGATTTTCTTTTGGGAGTAATTTCAGTCCGGGAAATTTTTTGTTCGGCTTGGAAAGAGTCCTCGCTTTCTCGGTATATTTCTTCCAAGGCCTCTTTTTTCTCCCTTCTTGATCGGTCAAATTCTTGCTTCTTTTTATCTACCGCCTCCTTTAACACGTCGAATTTTCCAGCATAATCGTATTCCGATATCCTGGATGAAATCCGTTTGGTTTTTTTCCAAAGAGATGATGACTGCTTGGCAAAAAATTCTTTCGCTCCATATGACAGGTCATATAACATCTCCTTGGCCATTTGCGTCCGTTCATGCATGGGACTGCTCGTCTCCTCATTTCCTTCATCCCCTTGGATATAGATGTGGCCGGTCTTCTTGTCCGTGTATTCTTTTTCGGCTTCCGCCAGATACTCCTCTATGGAAATATCTTCCGATTCTTCCATTGGAGAGGATGAAGACTTTCGGTTTTTTTTCGCGAAAGCCTTCTCGCTGAAAACGTTCAGATCTCTGGATGCATGAGTTGCTGGTTTTTCTCTTTTGGGGATGATCTTCCGGGGTTCGTCTATGTCTACCACTATGGTTCCGGCCAAATCCAATTCGTTGGTCAGCGCGGTCCTGAGGAATTGGGCGAATTTGTCCTTGTCGAACCGCTCGATGTTTTTTTCCAGATCTGCAACCGAAAGTATGTTGAAAAGATCGTCGGAAGTGATTATGAGTTTGTCGCTTTTTTCCAGTTTCCCGCTGGAAACGTTGATGAAGGTCTTCAGAGGGTGCGGCTCGGGCAATTCAGGAGCCAAGCCTTCGGTTATATCGGTAAGTGAGATGTTTCTGGAAAGCAATATCTTGGCATTTCCGGTCACGGTGAAGTGGATGTTGTTTTTTTCCAAAACACAGATAGCGGAATCAAGTTTCCCGAGCCAGTTTATATTCCCATGTTTGACCAACTCAGAGAGCGCTAAATTGACCTTGTGTAAAGCGGAATCGAAGCTTTCTTGGACCGGACGCTTGGGATTGAGATAATATTCTTTTTTGAGGACGGAGTTGAGGAAGTTGACCACGTAGGCTGAGTCCTCGCTGTACTCCCTTATTTCGAAAAATCCGACCAGTAGGCCCAGGGGCTGCTGGGTTATGTTTTCAGGATGGTACTGAAAAATTTCAATATAAGGCTTAAGATTGGCGTTATTGACGACTAAAATGGGGGAAATTTCCTTTTCCATATTCATTGTATTCTTACTGCCAAGGAATCCTGGCAATAGAATGTGTTTTTGTCATTGTTTTTTCGAGGATATGTCTCTTGTATTATAACATATTTTCCATCGGGAATTCATCCTTTCGCTCTCTTGTCATTATATAATAATAATCATCCGAAGCCAAACGGAAAAATGATGCTTATTTGGAGCGAAATATTTACTTTTTGCGCAAGGGGCTTTATAATGGCAACATGATGTGTTGAAAAAGGAGAAAAGTCTAATATTTATTAAATGAAAACGCTATGTCTGAAATTCTAGAGACGCTATTCGGTTCCAAGGCCAAAACCAGGATATTGAGATTTTTTTTACTTAATCCCGATGTGGAATATTCGATTCTTGATATAGCGCAAAAAAACATGTTGACAGGGCCCCAGGTAAGGAAGGAGCTGAACGCTTTGAAAAAAATCAAATTTGTCACTGAAAAAAGCCGCAAAAACCAAAGACACTTCATCCTGAACAAGAATTTTCATTTCTATCCCGAGCTCAAGGGATTGATCGCCAAGTCCAATATCTATCCTCAGTGCAGGAGCCTGGGCAAAATAAAAGCGGTAGGGGATGTGAAACTTGCTCTGATAAGCGGAATCTTCCTTAACCATCAAAAGAGCAAGGTTGACATGATCTTGGTCATCAACAATGTCAGCAGGGGGAAGTTGAAGAATGTGATGAATAATCTCGAAGCGGAAGTGGGCAAGGAAGTCAGCTTCGTGCTGATGAACAGCGAAGAGTTCAAATACCGGCTCGACATGCTAGACAGGTTCTTGATGGAGTTCTTGGAGGGTCCTTATGATGAGATAGTGAACAAGATTCCCGGGCTCAAGCGGATCGTGATGGGTCTTAAGAAATACTGATTGTCGAGCGAGTGATGACAACAAATCAGTGAGTGCCCATTTATTTTTTCAATTAATTTTCAAATATAGGATATGACTTTGACTTTTTTGATATCGATTTCGATACTTTTGCTGGCGGTAGTCCTATGGTTCGTTTTCGATTTGAAAAAGAGGGTCGTTTTGAGTACGGAAAATCGTGAGGAGCGCGACAGAATGGTGGCTATGCAGGAATCACTCCGGCATATCGTCGATGAAAACCGCGAGCTTCGCAAGGAGATAGATTCGAAGCTCTCCCAAACCCATCGCGCCGGTCAGGATCAGATGACCCAGACGATACGCACAGTACAAGGGATTACCGAGCAATCCGCAAAACTTATCAGTAACGTCACGGAAAAACTGACGAAACTGGATGAAACCAACAGGCAAGTGGTTAATTTCTCCGCCCAACTCCAAAACCTTCAGGATATCTTGAAAAATCCCAAACAGCGAGGCGTTCTGGGCGAATATTTCCTGGAAGAAACACTCAAGAACGTGCTTGGTCCGAAATCGTACCAGATGCAATATAAGATGGGAAAGAGCGAACGGACCGAACAGGATCTGATAGTGGACGCGGTCGTTTTCGTCAAGGACAAGATAGTGCCCATAGATTCCAAGTTCTCCCTGGAGAATTATGAGAGGATTTTGAATTCCGCCGACAGTGCGGAGCGCGAAAAGTTCGAGAAATTGTTCAAGCAAGATTTGAAAAATCGCATCGACGAAACTTCGAAATACATCCGTCCTGAGATGGGGACTATGGATTTCGCTTTCATGTTTATACCGTCGGAGGCGATTTATTATGATTTATTGGTGAATAAGGTGGGTACTGGCCAGGTGAATACGCGGGATCTGATCGAATATGCCTTCCAGGAGAAAAAGGTCATCATCGTTTCCCCAACCTCTTTCTTGGCTTATCTGCAGACGGTTCTGCAGGGGCTCAGGGCCTTTCAAATAGAGGAGAGCGCCAAGGAGATCCGGACCAACGTCGGCAAGCTCCAGCAGCATATCGCGAAGTACGACGAATATTTCAAGAAAATAGGGAACAGTCTGGGAACCACGGTGAACCATTATAATGCCGCCCACAAGGAATTTGAAAAAGTCGACAAGGATGTCGCAAGGATAACGGAAACCGACAAGGTGATCGAACCGCTCGCACTGGAAAGGCCGTATGAGAATATGTGACCGATGTCTCGGATGTTTTAAATGTGCCCCGGATATTTTATTAGGCTGAAAATGAAAATAAAATCATTCATAACGCAGGAATTTTTCAGAAATGCTATCGTCCATTGGGTGTCGATAGCTTCTTTTCTAATCAACGGCGTCTGTTGGGGCGCGCTCGTGTTTTTCATCAGACCTGTTGATTTTCCCATCATATTGCATTATAATGTCTACTTCGGGGTGGATATTATAGGTGCCTGGTGGCAGGCGTATTTCCTACCCTTGATAGCATTAGCCGTGATGGCTGTTAATATGGTTTTGGCTTATTATTTTTATAAGCACGGGGAAAGGATGATTTCATATATATTGCTGCTGGCCGCGTTTTTAGTCCAAATTAGCGGCGCAATAGCTATAGGAGGTATAATAAGGATAAATTACTAAAAATGTTCAAATTTCCAGATCCAAAAACTAAAGACCCCAAACAATGGAAGATCCAGCGAAGATTGGAAGTGATTCCTGGAATCTTAACCTGGCTGACTATCCTGGGGATGTTTTTCCTCTCATTCGTTGTTCCGGTATGGGTAGCCGTATTTATCATAGCCTTTGACGTCTATTGGATTTATCGGACGATTTTCATTACTACTTATTCCGTAGTGGCTTATAGGAAATTCCAGGAAGGAAAAAGCACTGATTGGTGGGAGAGGTGTCAGAACATCGTCGATCCGACTAAATACGCCAGGGACATTTCCGCCAGGATTTTGCAGATGGAGGGACAGCTCAAGGAAGGATTGCGTTTCGGAGAAAAAAGGAAGGTCAGGAAGGAGATAAGGAGGCAAAAAAAATTCCTTCAGACCGTCAGGGAGATAGAGAAAAACAAGGACCAAATTTGGGACTGGAGAAAGATCGTGCATGTCGTGATGCTTCCGACGGCCAACGAGCCGGCCGAGGTCATCGAACCGGCCATCCAAGCCATCGCCGACAGCAATTTCCCGAACCAACAAATCATCATTCTGTTGGCTACCGAGGAAAGGGAGAATGAGAAGCAAAGGACGGAAAAGGTGGAGTTTCTCAAAAACAGGTTCAAGGGCGTTTTTAGGGATTTTCTGGTGACGACCCACGAGGTCGCGGCGGGAGAACTAAAGTGCAAAGCTTCAAACGCCACTTATGCGGCCAAGAAATTGCAGGCATATTTGGACGAAAGGAGTATAGACTATAAAAAAGTCGTCTTTTCTAATTTCGATTGCGACAGTGTTTGTCATCCGCAATATTTCGCCGCGCTTACCTATGAATATATAACCGATCCCAAAAGACTCCAGCGCTCATACCAGCCCCTTCCCATGTATCACAATAACCTCTGGGACACGAACGCGTTCGTGCGCGTCATCGTGACCAGTTCCTCTTTCTGGCACATGTATCAAAGCACCAGAATAGAAATGGTGACTTTTTCGTCGCATAGCGAACCATTCGACACTTTGGTCAAAGTGGATTTTTGGCCGGTGAACGTGATAAGCGAAGACTCCATAATCTATTGGAAATGCTACTCCTATTACCATGGGGATTATATGGTAAAACCGATTTACCTGCCGATTTCCCTAGATGCCGTGTTGGCTCACACTTACTGGCAGACGATCAAGAACCAATATAAGCAGAAAAGGCGCTGGGCATATGGAATCGAGAATTTCCCAATGATCATGAGGGCCATCTGGCCTGATAAAAAAATCAAGCTTTCGAAAAAGCTGGGAATCGCTTCTGAGATGCTCGAAGGGCATCATTCCTGGGCGACATCATCTTTCATTCTGGCTATTCTCGGTTGGCTTCCTCTTATTTTCGGGGGAGCGGCCTTCAATCAAAGCGTGATCGCCCACAATCTTCCATTCGTCACGAGGTATCTTATGATGTTGGCCATGGGAGGACTCATCGTTTCGATGTTCCTCAGTTTCTTCCTCCTTCCGCCGCGTCCAGCCAAATATTCCAAAAAGAGATATATCTATATGTTCTTGCAATGGTTCTTGGTTCCGGTCATAGCCCCAACACTGGGAGCTATGCCCGCGATCGATTCTCAAACCAGGATATTGTTCAAGAAATACTTCGGGGAATTCTGGGTTACTGACAAGATCAGGAAGTAGCGGCCGGCTTGAATCATCCCGCACTTAGGCGAAAATCCGATATTAATATTCGCGGATAAATCCAATGGATCATTCTCTATATCTTTTGCCTTTTCTCTCTTCTTTTTCGATAGCCTTGGCATTGTTACTTTTTTTGCTTTTTGCGAAAGGATTCGTTCCGGAAAAAAGAAAGGCAGCTAGGCATATCCACGGGAAGGGAGTTTCCAGGCTCGGGGGTATCGCTATTATTCTGTCGTTCGGAGCTTCTTTGCTTTTGGACCCCAATCTTTTCATCTCCCGTCCGCTACAGGGGGTGTTGATAGCGCTTGTCTTCGTTTTCATAGTCGGCTTATGGGATGATGCCAGGGAACTGGATTGGAGGGCTCAGATTTTTTTTCAAATAGCTATCGTCGTCTTCATTTTTATCATGGGGGTGAGGGTGGAATATGTCTCCAATCCCCTTGGCGGAGTTTTTGAGTTGAATCCTGAGAAATTCTTTCTACCTAGCCTTTTGCTGATAGTGGCTTGGGTTATCATCCTTATGAATTCCATGAATTGGGTGGACGGGGTGGATGGTCTCAGTGGGGGAATAACGCTTATCGGAGCAATCACTATTTTTTTGCTCAGTCTGAAGCCGGAAGTGAATCAGCCCCCGGTGGCCATCATAGCGGCGTCTTTGGTCGGAGCAGTGTTGGCCTTTCTTATTCTCAATTTCCACCCATCAAAAATTCTCGCAGGCACGAGCGGTTCCATGTTCATGGGCTTCATTCTGGCTATCTTGGCCGTTTTTGCGGGAACGAAAATAGCCACGGCCCTCTTGGTTATGGCTATACCTATTGCGGATGCTTGCTGGGTGATTTTTGAAAGAATCAGAAGCGGCCAGTCGGTGTTCGAGGCGGACAGAAGACATCTCCATCACAAGCTTTTGGAGCTGGGCTGGAGCCAGCGGAAAATCTGCCTGTTTTTTTATATCATTACCGCTCTTATAGCCGCGGTAGCGCTCAACACCAGGACGATCGGCAAAGCAGTGACGATTCTGCTGGTTGCAGTCATAATGCTTGCCATGCTTTATTATATAAATAGGAGAACCAATTCCGTTACAAATAAGGTTATTTGAGACATGCAAAGAATTAAAAAATACATGGTCGTTTGGGCGGTTTCAGCGGTGCTCATGGTGGTCCTGGTCTTTTTCGCATACCCTGGTTCTTATTCTGTTCATGGCAATGCCGTGAAAAACGCTTCTTTGGATGGGGAAAATTTGCGCGTGGAAATCGTGGATACGGCGGAAAAGATGCGGCAGGGACTAGGGGGAAGAAAGGGGATTTGTGAGAGATGCGGCATGCTGTTCGTTTTTTCCGAAAGTGGCAAGCATTCTTTTTGGATGAAGGGCATGGAATTCCCATTGGACATCCTTTGGTTGAGAGACGGAAAAGTGGTGGCGATAGAGGGCGGTGTTTCCCGTGATTCGAGAGAAATTTTTTCCCCCGATGTCGTTTCTGACCAGGTCCTGGAACTTAACGCTGGCATGGCCGACGGACTTGGCATAGGGATCGGCAGCGAACTGGCGCTTTGATCCAATAAACAGCCAACATAAAACCCCGCATTTGCGGGGTTTTATGTTATCTATAAAGATTTGAATTTCTTGTCTTAAAGAACGATGTCGTCAGATTTCCCGACACTGGCAATCCCTATGACAGGGAGGTTACTAGCGCTGAGTATTTCTGCAAATTCTGGAGCTGCTTCTCGTTCAGGTTTTTGGACTGTCCGATAGCATTCTGGATCAGTTCCTTGGAGAATTCTATCGTCGTTCCCGGGTGTACTCTTTCCTGGAATCCGACATTCTTCCTGAGGTAATCTTCGATGTAGATCTTGTGTTCCTTGGTCAATGCTGAGTCCGGATTCTTTTCGAGGTAATTGGCGAGAGCTCTACGTGCCAAATGGGTCACGCCGTCTCCCTTCACTGCTGTTTCTACGAATGAAGATTCCGTTTCTTTGCTCACAGGAGCCTGTACTTCTTCGGCAGCTTTTGGGGTTTCCGTTCCGGCAACCTGTTGTCCGGCCTGTTCTCCTTCAATCTCGACGGTTCCTTGTTCCTGCGTCTCGGTCTGCTGTTGGGAACCTTCTTCGACTACCGCAAGCTTTTCTGATCTTTTGGAGTAAGAATAGATTCCTCCGGCTATAGCTACCACGATAATGACGCTCACGATGATACGCAGATTATCCTGAAACCATCTTTTTGCTGCATCAGCCTTGGTTTCCTGTGACTGGGGTGTTGTTTCTTCCATATTTTCACCTTCCTTCCTAGTTTAATCATTAATGGCCGAATGCTTTCGTTGAAGCGCCCTTAAAGCTCCGAAGAGCTTCTCGACCCACTCTTTCCTTCATTGTATAAGAGGCATATTTGCGCGTCAACTAGACAATGTGGGCATTTATTGTCGTAATAAAGCGGCAAAGAACACCTTATCATTCGCTGATTGCCTACCCTAATAGTCAGATATTTTCCCGAGGAAGCAGGGAGGAGGTGATCGGGAATCGAGAAGAAACCGGAGGCAAATTTTCGAAAAAGGGCGTAGCTGATCATAAGAGAAATAGCGGATATTTTTTTTCAATATTTTTTTAAAAAAAATAAAGTGAAAAAATGCCTTGCTAAAATTTTTTTTGAAAAATTCTGACAAGGATAATGTTCGATCCCACGAATGATCCCTGGAGGAGTGGCGGATTGGTTGGGCGGATACACTGCGTGACTTTTTCACCTTACCTGATATTATCCAGTAAAAATCGATGTTAAAAACATTTTGAAAAAATAAAAATCATTTAAAAATTTTTTTCACCTCCCGTAACTTTTTACGCGGTGAAACGGGTGGGTGTGGATAACTTTTTTGCATTGCTTTTTTAAAAAAATAACTTATACTTAAGACATGAGAAAATTATTTTTGAAAAATATTTTTAAAAATAATTTGTAGTAAGTTCTGTGAAAACAAAATTTAAAAATTAAAATAAAATTTTTTATACCGGTGCATCAAATGATGTTGTCGGGAAAAAAATAAAAGCTGTCGAAGATGCGGTGTGCGGATGTTGGTCTTGCGTCTTTCTCAAAGATAAAAACAAAAATTCACCCAGTTAAATAATTTTGCTTTTGGCAAAATTTCCGCAAAGCGGAATTTAACGGGGCAAGAAAGATTATCTGAAAAAAAGACGCGGGGCTAACAGCTTCGTATACTACAGGATTTCTGACAGTATTTTAGAAGGAGGTGACTATCATGGCAAAGAAAAAAGTAGCTAAAAAAGCAGTAAAAAAGGCTGTAAAAAAAGTTGCAAAGAAGAAAGTTGCTAAAAAAGCTCCTAAAAAAGCTGTAAAAAAAGTAGCAAAGAAGAAGACTGCAAAAAGAAAAAAATAGTATTTTGAATCTCACTAAGCTTAAATGCTTTTAGTGCGCACAAGCAAAAAACCACCAAATGGTGGTTTTTTGCGTTATCGCTGCCATGTTTTAACGCCTTGAAATCAATACGTCAAAGTGACTTTCGCCACCCTCCATTTTCCGGCCAGATCTTTTTTAAATTCCGTTTTCGCCTCGGGAAAGATTTCTTTTATGAGATCTTGAAGAGATGTTTTTTGCTCCGGACTTATTTCCATGTAGCATGTGACGTGTGCCATTCGGCATGCAAGCGATTCCTTTATCTGGCTAAGAAGTTCCTCGTAGTGGCCCAGGCCTTGCTTGGGACTATACAGCGCCGATTTCGGTTCGAAATCCTTCACATCCTTGGGCGCGCTTTCGTAAATATCTTTTGAGAGATAGGGGAGGTTTGCCAGAATCACTATTTTAGAATTTCTAATTTCTAATTTCAAATTTCGAATGAGCGGCTCGAGCAGGCTTCCATGCAGAAAGTCTACATCGTCAGCTACCTTATGGAGCTTGGCGTTTTTCTGGGCAACTTCCAATGCATCTTCACTCATGTCGATCCCAAATAATGAGACGTGCTTATTGTTTTTCAATTCATGCGCAAGTGAGATTATGATGTTTCCTGATCCTGTTCCGATGTCGGCGACCGCGATGCCGTCGCTTTGGCTGCGCAGCCCATCTTCGTCATGTTTCGTCGAGGCAAGCATGTTGCGTAGCAGTTTCAGTGAATCCTCGACGAGTATTTCCGTTTCCGGGCGGGGAATCAGGGTGTGCTTGTTGACGGAGAAATCCAATCCGTAAAATTCCTTGTGCTCCGTGATGTAAGCGAGCGGCTCACCCTTGATTCTTCTTCCTATATTTTTTTCAATTACGGATGACTGGTGACTAGTAACTGTCGCCTCCGGATGCGTTAAAATAAATTCCCTCGGCTTGGCAAGGGAATTTGCGATGATAATCTCGGTATCGAACGCGTCCAGCTTATTTTTGTATTTTTGGATGATATTTTTGATCGTCATTATCATTGCTTATCCGAAGAAAGGAGTTTCTTGATATTTTCTTCTTGGAGTTCGTTTAGGATATCCTCCAGGTTTCCATCAAGCACTCCCTCGATGTTGCTCCAGGATTGCTTGATGCGGTGGTCGGTAATCCGGTCTTGCGGGAAATTGTATGTCCTGATTTTTTCGCTGCGGTCGCCTGTTCCGATCTGGCTTTTTCTTTCATCGCCGAGTTCCTTGGCCTTCCTTTCCTCTTCGGCCTGGACAAGTCTCGATCGCAGGACCTTCATGGCCTTGTCCTTGTTCTTGTGTTGGGATTTCTCATCCTGGCAGGAGACTATGAGGCCGGTCGGGATATGCGTGATGCGGATAGCTGATTTGGTGGTGTTGACCGATTGTCCACCGGGACCGGAGGAGCAGAAGGTATCTATGCGCAGATCATTCGGGTTGATTTTGAATTCAACTTCTTCGATTTGAGGAAGCACCGCTACTGTCGCGGTGGACGTGTGGATCCTGCCCATCTTTTCGGTTTCCGGAATCCTCTGCACGCGATGCACTCCGGATTCATGCTTGAGACTCCTATATACCGGGACGTCGCCGGTCGAATTTATTTCAAAAACTATTTCTTTGAACCCTCCGAGGTCGCTCTGGTGCGAATCCATGACGGAAACCTTCCAGCCCCTCTTTTCTGCGTACTTTGAATACATCCTGAAAAGGTCTCCGGCGAAAAGGGAGGATTCATCTCCTCCGGCTCCCGCGCGGATTTCCATGATCACGTCTTTGCTGTCATTGGGGTCTTTCGGGAGCAGCATGAACTCGAGCTCCTTTTCCAACCCTTCCTTCTTTTTAGCCAGTTCGATGCTCTCCTCCATGGCCATCTGTTTCATTTCCTCGTCAGTTTCCATGTTCATAATCTCGGCGTTTCCCTTCATGTCTGATTCGATCTTTTCCAATTCCTCAATTGTCCTGATGGTTTCGGAAAGTTCGGATTGCCTTCTTCCCAGAGTAGCCATCTTTTTGGGATCGGAAACTATCTCAGGGGAATTGAGTTGGTCGGAGATGTCCTGGTATTCTTTTTTGATTGCGTCTATTTTGTTCTTCATATGGATACTGTGTCGATAATGCGAATTTATGGGGAATATGATATGATTAAACCATAAAATACGCGTAAATACAGTTTATCTTTCAAAAGGGGGAAAGTCAATGAAGGAGGATGAGGGAGTGTTATCCAGGCTTTTCGCGATAGGCTGGAGAGGCGAAAAAGGTCAGCTGAAAATCGAAATTTAATAATCAATGAAAAAGCTTATGTTCAAAGATAAAATAGCTTTACTGATAAGGAGGATTATCGGTGGATATTCCAATCACATAGGGAAGTTGGAAAACGAGCAGAATAAGCTCATCGACGAATTCGTCCTGAAATTGGAAGAAAAAAAGAAAGAAAATTTAAGGAGAGAAATTGATAAATAAACACATATGTTCAAATTGGATGAAAATTTTCAAACAAAAAAAGATCCTTCAGTCGGGAGCAACAAGCTTGAAAGAGGGTTCGCGGAAAAAACTTTGGAAAAAGATGTCCTGGGTATGGAGGACAAGGCGCTCGAATTGAAAAAAAGAGGGGATGCGAGATTGGAAGAAGCGCTCGAATTATGCGGATTGGAAACTGAACAAATAGCGAGAATAAAGAAGGAATTGAAAATCGATGAGAAAATGAGAGATATAAACATACGGGCAAACAATTCCCTGGCCCGCGCTTTTCATTTCGTGAAAAAGACGATCACTGTCGGCCTGGCATTTCTGGCCTTTTCGGGAGATGCGATGACCGGCCAAGCGCAAACCGATGGGTATGAAAAAATATTAGAGGAAGTGACGATGAGAATGAAAGAGATCGCTTCGGATAGCGCCAAGGAAATCAGGCGTACGCTGCAAGAGCATATCGCAAGCAAGGAGTATTTGGACAAGCTGGCGCTTGAGTTTGATGGGGACCTTGGGATGGCGGAAGATGCTCAAAAAAGAAGATTGGAATATTTGACCTCGACAAGCTCCGAATTTATGAGTTATGACGATATCCAGATTGAAATGACCAGAAGAGAAGGCTCCTTTGAGATCCCAAGGTGGCTTGCGGAATTGAGTTTCATAAAAAAAGATTTCAAGACCGTTGCTTTTTACAGTACTTCTGAACATAGCGCGTTTCTTCCATTGGGTGAAAACAGGGAAGCGGTCGAGCATGAGCTTCTGCATGCCAGCACGAAAGGCCGAAAGGATATATCCGGGACTGCTAAAAAAATGCTTCGCGATTCCTATGATCCGTTGCATGACGAAGAAAGTGACAGGTATCATATCAACCCGACGGAAAGATTGGTCAGGAAACAGATGCTGGATCTGGAAATGGAAGAACTCGGCATCAAGGGGTATGGGGAAAAATTCACACATGACCATTATGAAACCCTAATCGACCTATATAACAAAGGGGAATTATCCCAAGGCGCCCGCGAATTCATTGAGACGACCAAGGCGGAATATTTCGAAGAGATTTTCAACGGGATAGCCGGTTTCAGTTTTGATTCTCCCGAGGTGGAAAATATTTCCTAAAAAGGAAATATTCATTTGTTTGCAATAAAAAACCCGGCCGATGTGGCCGGGTTTTTCGAAGTCGGAATAACTTATTTCTTTTTCTCTTCTTTTTTGACGGCAGGCTTCTTCGCGACCTTCGCTTTTTTGGAAGCTTCCTTTTTGGCTTCGGATTTTTCCGCGAGCTTCTTGAAGCGGTCTACGCGTCCGGTCGTGTCCAAAGTCTTTTTCTTTCCGGTATAGAAAGGATGGCACTGTGAGCAGATTTCTATATTCATCTCTTTCTGCGTAGCTCCGGTAGTCAAAACCGCTCCGCAAGAGCAGGTTATTTTCGCTTCGTCATAAAACTTCGGGTGGATATTCTTCTTCATGGATGTTCTCTGTGAATTGCGAATCCATACGATATATACGGATCCGAATAGATGATAATATTGTTACTAGGGCAATTTAGCACGTCTTATCAGAATTGACAAGGGCCAAAGGTCTGCTATACTGAAGCTCGTACTCACTATTTGAATAAAAAACATATTTTTTCCCGGTCTCTTCCTGCCCCGAAATATCGGGGTTGAGGCTCATATAAAGGAAAAAATAGGTGATTACTCCCGCTCCAAGAAGGCGGATGTTAATAAATTAAGGAAAATCCCAACTGAATAAATTCGCTTTTTTTGAAAAAGCGGGGTTTGGCGGGATGAAAACGATGAAAAAAGAAGAAAAAGCCCCGGTGGCTGCGACTGCGGTTGCGAAAAAGGAAGAAGGAGCTGAGAATTATTTCTCGACTCTCGATTTTTCCGCGTTGGAAGTGAGTATGGAAGAAATGCTCAAGGCGGGTGTCCATTTCGGTCACCAGAAATCAAGAAGGAATCCGAAGATGAATGAATACATCTTCACGACGAAAAAGAGCATAAATATCATCGACCTCTCGAAGACCCAGCAGAAGGTTTCCGAGGCGCTTGAATTCATCAAGGAGCTTAGGAAAGAGGGAAAGCACATTCTATTCGTGGGAACGAGACCCCAGGTGAAGAACTTGGTGGTTTCAGCCGCCAAGTCTGTCGAAATGCCATATGTCGTTGAGAGATGGCTCGGTGGAACATTTACGAACTTCAAGAACATCAGATCAAGGACGAGATACCTCGTTGATTCCCAGGCTATGATGGAGAAAGGGGAATTTCAGAAATACACCAAATTCGAAAGAATGAAGAAGGTGGAAGAGCTTGAAAAAATGGAAGAAAGGATGGGTGGAATAAAGCACATGAGCGAGCTTCCAGGAGCTATTTTCGTAACCAGCGTTAAGGAGGATAGGATCGCCATCAATGAAGCGCAGAAAATCGGCATCCCTGTGATCGGAATCTCCGATACGAATACGGATCCGACCCTTGTCGATTATCCTATTCCAGCGAACGATGACGCTCTTTCATCCGTCAAGTTGATTCTGAGCTACGTCTGCAAGGCCCTGTCGACAAGCAAGAAACAGGCATAAATAAATTTGAAATTTGAATTGAAAAATTAAGAATTTAAAATTGCATACGAATATGTTGGAAACAATAAAGAGAATAAGGGAAAGGACCGGAGCCGGAGTCGTGAATATTAAAAAAGCTCTCGACGAGGCCCAAGGAAATGAAGACAAGGCCATTGAAATCCTCAGAAAACAAGGAGAGGGAAAGGCTCTTAAAAAGGCTGACCGCGAAGCCAAGGAAGGCGTAGTGGTTTCCTATATCCACTCAAACAACAGGGTCGGAGCATTGCTCAAGCTTCTTTGCGAAACCGATTTCGTCGCCAGGAACACCGAGTTTCAGGAATTGGCCAAGGATATCGCCATGCACATCACCGCGATGAATCCTCAATTCGTGAAACCGGAGGAGGTCCCATCGGAAGCTGTTGAGAAGGAGAAGGAAATTTGGAAAGCCCAGCTGGCCACGGAAGGCAAGCCTGAGAATATGATGGAGAAGATCATGGAAGGTAAAGAGAAGAAATTCCGCGAGGAAATCTCCCTTTTGACCCAGTCGTTCGTCAAAGACCCTTCGGTAAGTATCGGAGAATTGATCAATGAGAAAATCGGGAAAATCGGAGAGAATATCCAGATAGGAGAATTTGTCCGTTTTGAGTTATAATACGAAGGAAGGAGGTCTGACTCTTTTTGAATAAGATTCGCTTATGATGAAATATCTGGTGAAAGTGTATAGCTGGGAGAATCCCCATTTATGTTATGGTGAAGACGGATTTGAACGAGGAGACAGGGTTGTTTTGAAAAAAGAAGAGTTCCAAAATGAGATAGGCACGGTTGAAACCGTCGCCGTCGACACCAAAGAGAAACCGGAATGTGCCATTGCCAGAAAAGCTACCGAAAAAGATGTCGAAGTTTTCGAGAAGAATGAGGAGAAGAAAAAAGAGATTCTGGGAACATGCAAAGAGGAGGTGAAAAGATTGGGATTGGGGATGAAACTCGTCGATGCCAGGATAAGCCTGGACTCAAGCAATGTCGTCATCGCGTTCACTGCCGAAGAGAGGGTGGATTTCCGTGAACTGGTCAAGAACCTTTCCAAGATATTCCGAAGGAGCGTGAGGATGCACCAGATCGGATCTCGTGACGAGGCCAGGAATCTTGGTGGCTGCGGGGTGTGCGGAAGGGGATTGTGTTGCAAGAGGTTTTCAGGAAGTCTGCCCAGCATTTCGATCGATATGGCGAGGGTCCAGCAGATCGCGCACCGCGGGAGCGAAAGGATTTCCGGAATTTGCGGAAGATTGATGTGTTGTCTCTCATATGAAGCCAAGCAGTATCAGGAACTCATGGTGGGAATGCCGGAATTGCACTCTAGCGTGAAGACGCCGGAAGGAAAAGGAACGGTCATTGAATTAAATCCTCTGACGCAGGAAGTAAAGACAAGATTGATTGACGGTAAATACGCCACTTTCAAGAAAAAAGACATAAGCTAGTTAAAAAAACATCAATACATGCTGTACTATATTGTTCCACCGATAATAATAGTTCTAAGTCTCGCTTTTTTGATATCCTTCCTTTTTCGGAAGTTTTCAGCGGCTGGACGCGCGAATCTCGATTTGTTGGAGGACATGAATGGTGCCGAAGCGGCTAGAGCGGGAGGAAGCAGGGTGGGATCTTTTTTTTCACAGTTTTGGTTCCGGATCCTGGAAAGGATGACCCAACATCTGAAACTTCTTTCCTTGAAGATGCATAATGCTAGTAACAATTGGTTCCACTCTGTAAGAAACAAGCGCGAAAGGGTTCATATGGCAGAGGTGGAAAGGTCTAATGAGGGCGGCGTGGCTGAGCTAAGGCAAGAAAGGAAAGATTTTGCCCCAGCTGAAAACATCAAAACCGAGACGGCCAGTGGATCGAACGAAGAGATAGTTATCAGGAGGAAACCCAGGTTGGAAAATTTTTCCATCAAGCAAAGGATTGTGCGCAAGAGGTTTATGCCCGTGAAAAAAGAGGAACCGGCGAAGCCTGCGCCTATGGAAAAAAACAGACTGGAGGACGCGCTCATCAAGAGGATCGCGGTGAACCCCAAAGACATTGAGGCCTACGAGAGACTGGGGGATTATTATTCTGATATAAAGAATTTCAAGGACGCCGTCGAATGTTACAAGCAGGTTACTAAATTGAGTCCGCGCAACCTTAAAGCGAAGGTTAAACTCAGGAGCCTGGAAAGAATTTTGAAAAGGTGATAGAATGAATTTTGTTCGGCTTTGGCCGGATAAGCGCCACCCTAGCTCAATGGTAGAGCTACTGTTTTGTAAACAGTGGGTTATCGGTTCAAATCCGGTGGGTGGCTCAGGAGTAGTATTTAGTATTTAGTATTTAGTATTTAGTATTTTTATACCGAATACAAAATACTGTATACAAGATACAGTATTTTGGGTAGTTGGCGGAGTGGTCAATCGCAGCTGACTGTAAATCAGCCGACTTCGGTCTTCGGGGGTTCGAATCCCTCACTGCCCACCGCGTAAAATCATGAGCTTTGCGAGTGATTTAAGCGCCCCGTGATAATTTGCGAAAGCGAATTATTTTACGGGGATATACCATTAAAAATAAGCTCATGATCACGCGGCACGGCCGTGAGGGATTCTACTATGTATATGTCATAGAAAATGACCATGATTTGAGTTGGTATATTGGATTTACGATTAATTTTGGAAAAAGATTGCAGGAGCACAACTCCGGTAAATCACCGTATACTTCCAGGAAACAGGGAAAACGGAGGGTTATATATGCGGAGTGTTATCTTTCCAAAAAAGATGCGTTGTCAAGGGAGGAATTCTTGAAATCCGGTTCTGGTAGAAGATTTTTAAAGAACCAATTAAAGAACTACTTGCACGCGACGCCGTTGTAGCTCAGTCGGTAGAGCGTATCCATGGTAAAATTTTGCCCACCGCATGGGAAACCAAGCGGTGAATCCCGAATAACGGTTAAAGGCCTCGCATAAGGTTCAGACCGTGGCGTCAGCAAGGCGCCCGAACGACTGACAAGGGGAGCTGCGTCCGAAAGGATATGCTCAATATACAGTCTAATCCTCTACGATATATGTTTGTTGGAAAAATAGAGGTGTTAAATGAAGGATAAGGTCCGCGGTTCGATCCCGCGCAACGGCTCAGGGAAAAAGTAATCAGTAATCAGTAATCAGTAATCAGTAAGCGTTAAACAATAACGAATAACCGATAATTGATAATAAATTTATTTTTATGGGACACATCAAGGACACGATGGCGAAGATGCGATGCTCCGAATGCAAGGAGATCAACTATTATTCTTCACGCAACAAGAAGAAAGTGAAGGAGAAACTTGAGATGAACAAGTATTGCAAGAGATGCCAGAAGCATACGCTTCACAAGGAAATGAAATAACCTGTCAGTCGCGACTGACGGGTTAAACCCGTTGCTCGCGAGCGACGGGTTAGCTCCTTCTGACTTATGCATTACGTCTATCTTCTTAAATTGGAAAACACCAAAAAGAATTTTTATATTGGTTGTACTTCTGATTTGAAGAGGCGTTTACGTGAGCATCAGTCTGGGAATACTCAAACGACAAAAGGAAAAAATCCCAAACTTATCTATTATGAAGCATTTTCCGATAAGGATTTGGCTCAAAAAAGAGAAGAGGGATTGAAAACAAGCGGATCCGTTTATAATGCGCTGATAAGAAGGTTGGGATTAAGATAAGATTGCGGGCATCGTATAGTGGTAATACGGCGGTCTCACCAGTCAGTCGCGACTGACGGGTGTCTCCAAAACCTCCATTTTTAAAAATTGTGATTATATAAGTCTGCGGGCATCGTATAGTGGTAATACGGCGGTCTCCAAAACCGTTAACGTGGGTTCGATTCCTACTGCCCGTGCAATAAAATAAAACAGGTACTTATTCAAATAAGCACCTGTTTTATTTTATTTGTATTGATGCGTAGGAATCGAAGGGTATTTCAAAAAGGCAAACTGCTTTGCGTTTTTGAAAACCCAGGCTTTGAAGGAGGAAATGAGGCATGTGCTTGCAAAGCACGCCGAATGACGGGTGAAAAGGATTCCTACTGCCCGTGCAAATTAATGAAAAAACGCTTATTTAGGGCGTTTTTTTGTATCTTCTACTTCTATAATATTTTTTAATATTGACAATTTTTTTAAAACCTTGTATATTTTCATGAAAGTTTTGTTCCTTAAACAATTTCGAGAGGAGAAGCGCCATGCCTAAAAATAGCTTTTATTTTCAGTGGCATATCACTGATTTTTGCGGCAATCGTTGCACACATTGTTATTTGAATGATTTCAATAAAACCAAGGTCTCCTTACGAACAGCGCGAAAGATCATGGATGACATGCAAGATTGTTGTAGTGAGCTTGATGCTGAAACAATCTTATCCATAACTGGAGGTGATCCACTTACTCATCCAAACATTTGGGAAATTCTTGAGCAGGCGAGAAAATTTGTTCGCAAGTTGGCTGTTTTGGGAAATCCCGAGTTACTTAATGAAAAAAGTATAGGGAAGCTACAGAGTATAGGAATTGATTGGTATCAAGTTTCCCTGGATGGCTTACAGCAAACCCATGACAAAATTCGTAGTCCGGGAAGTTTTCAAAGAACCGTTGGTGGCATTAGGAGATTGGTAGATGCGGGCATTACGGTTGTTGTGAATTCGACCATTTCGGATTTGAATCTTAATGAAATGTCGGATGTCATGAGGTTGTGCTATAACTTGGGTGTTGGAAAATGGTCGTTTGCTCGTTATGTTCCAAATAGTGGAACGTGCGGACTAACAGCCAGGGAATATAACAATTTCCTGAAAGAAGTGTATCGTGAATCAATTGATCTAGCGGGAGAAAAATCAACCTTCATTTCAGGGGATTCCCTGATGAATTCTGCTATTGATAGACCTCAAGATTGTGATAGTATTGTAGGAGGATGTGCGCTCGGTGGCTCCGCAATGTGCATATTGCCTGATAATACTGTTATGTCTTGTCGTAGACACAAGGAAAGTTCCTTGGGCAAATGGATGAAAAAGGGCGATTTATTGGAACTTTTTCTTTTTCATCCAAAAATGCAAGAGTATCGGAAAACAGAGTTGATTGAAGGATGTGGAAAATGTGCATTTAGGTTTCAGTGTCGCGGATGTCGTGCATTAGCACTTGCTCAAAGCGGAAACACATTTGGGAAAGATCCCCAATGTGTCATTACTGACAGCTAATAGCTGGGAAAGGAGAATGAGTGATGCCTAAGCGGAAAAAAGCGAATGTGGCAGCTGCCAAAAAAGAATTGCAGCGGCAAGGGTTCATTTCCAAGGCTTCGGCCGAAACTTGCGCCATCTGCACCGGCATGGATGGGGACTAGGAAGCATTCTGGTCTCAAGACGGGAGAGGAGGCAAATGCTTCTTCTCCCGTTTTTTATTAATACTTCAGTATCAATATGAATAAAAAATATTTAAAAGTTGAAAGTTTTTATAATTCTAACTCCCAAGGTTATGCGGAAAATTCGGCAGTTATTTTGCGTGAACAGGTAGGATATTTTCTTTCTAGTATTCCTGATAATGGTCGTATTCTAGATGCCGGTTGTGGTCCTGGTCATGATACGGAATTTTTTTCAAGAAAAGGATTTGACACTACAGGTATAGACTTCTCTGTCGAGATGATTGAATTTTGTCGAAAACATAGAAAGGGTGGCGTTTTTAGAAAGATGAATATGTTAGATATGGGCAGGAATTTTCCCAGAAATTATTTTGATGGAATCTGGATGTCGTCATCAATTACGCATCTGGAAGACAGGGATATTATTAAAGTATTAAAACAAGCAAAGAACATTCTCTTGGAAAATGGAACGTTGGCAATTATTATAAAAAGAAAGTTCAATAATAAATTGCAGCCAAGAGAAATATTATTCAGGCAATTTTATAAAAAAGAAATCATAAGTCTATTAAAATTGTCGGGTTTTTCAAAAATTAAATTAACAGATTTTGAAGCTTTGAATAAGAAATGGCTTTTTGTTCTTGCGAATAAAGCTTAATTCTTTTTATAATTTTCTTAATAGGCTGTTTGCGCGCTGCAATCTGACATCGATTCTGTCCCAATTTTCCAAAATATTGTTCCTAGTCGTATCCATAGCCCGTGCAAACAGTAAAAATGCCTTTATATGGGCATTTTTGCGTTTTAGTCTTGACATAAACAAAAAATAGGAGTATAATATATGGTCATGGAAATGACGATTTATAGTTTACTTAACCACGCACCTTAAAAAAAGGAGGAAGTGAATGAAAGTGGAACTGCAAGAACAGGTCAGGAAGCTGGAGAAGGATATCCGCCTGAAATCCGCTGAAGCCGCAAGAATTTCGGAGGAAAACGAAATTATCCGTGCGGAGGACGGACGTTTGCGTGAAACCATGAATTTTCGGGAACGCAATCTTGGCGGCTGGTTTGGCGGCGACAGGAATAAGGTGGCGAGGGTTCGCGAGCTTGAAATGAAATCCGCAGAACTTGATTCGCAGGCAAGCAATTTGGGGCAAGAGGCAGAAAAGTGCGAGAATGACCTGAAAGTCTTCATCGATGCCTATCTTCGGAATTGCGACGCGAGTTATCAGTCACTCGTCCAGCCTTACGATAGGGCTGTCGAGATGAAAAAAGCCATCGCTGTTTTTCTGGAAAAAATCGACATCGCGCTTTCTGAAATCGGCGACGCGCAAGGAATGGAAACGATCGATCTCTTAAGTAGCAACAAGGGGATAGCGGCTCTCTCTTACATGGAGAATTCCGAAGCAAGTGATGCGATCGACGAGGTCCGTGCGGCTGTGAAAATTTTCCAAGAGGCCGTTATCGCTTATAAGGATTCTTCTGGAGGTTTCCAGTCTTCCAAGATTGAAACGGAGATAGGCGACGGTATCGATCTCGTATTCGATTTCGCCTTGGAAGGTTTCGACTTCATGAGTATCTTCACCCTTTCCGCGTTAGGCGATGCGGAAGACGAATTGAGCGATGTTCGTGAAAAAGTGAACAAGTTTGATGAAATCTTCTCCGATTATTTCGCAAAGATGGAGGAAGCCGTTACTTCCTATATCCGCAATGTCAGAGTTTCCTGCGCTTGATCGCTCAGGAAAAACATGCGACCCGTCACTTATCCAAGTGGCGGGTCGTTTTTAATTTCATTCGCTTCGGTTTTGGTATTTTTCAAAAATATAGGGAATCGGGATTTTTCGTGATAAAATAATGGGGTAATAATCAGTCTGGTAAATTATATATGAAAAGGAATTTTTTTATCACCCTTTTTTCTTCCATGGTTCTTTTGACGGCCAATATTTCTTTTGCTGCTGATTGTGAATGGCCAAGCAGGCCTACCGATTATCAGACAACGGTTGAAAATTTTAGGAAGGCGGAAAGCCGTTGCGATCCGGACGATGCGAAGTTTAATTTGGAAGAATGCAGAAAATGTTGCGATAGGATAGACACCATAAAACACAGTGAGCCATGGGGCGGTGCGCATCCTGGTGAATGCAAGATATTGAAAGATCCGCCTACGACCAAGACAGTCAAAGTCGCCCCCATTGCTTCTCCGATTATCACGCCTGCAGTTAAAAGCGAAGCCGTAAAAGCAGTCGATGATAATGCCCAAATAGAACAGCAAAAACAAAAAGAAGAGCTTGAACGCCAGCAGGAAGAGATTATTCGAAAAAAAGAACAGATCAGGGATGAATTGGAAAAAGATGAGCTTGAAAAAGAAAATTTATTCAAAAACCAAAAAAATCTTGTCGCTTCCATTGAGAACAAAAAAGCCGCAATAGTCTTTTTGCTTGGTCCTGATTATAAAAACATAGGTCAGCTTAGAAGCGAGTTGGTAAAAAATTCCGCACTTTCAAAAAAGCTTCAGGAAAAGTTGAATGACGAAATGGACGAGGAGAGTAGGATTATGATCCAAGAGGAAATCCAGCAAATATCAAGTCAGCAAGAAACTATAAATAATGTTATTGAAAAAAGTGAAAATGTTTTCAGTTTATTCGGATGGGCCTTTAAATTCCTTGGAAAATAGTGCCAATGTTCTTACAATGAAATTATAACGGACATGCATCATCATGATATGATGCATGTCCGTTTTTTTATTTTTTATGTCGTTTGTGGTAAAATAAAATCACTTGAAAAAACTTCATATAAAAACAAAAATTCACCCTGTTGAATCCCCGATGCTTCGGGGTCGGCTGGGCCGAATTCAACAGGGTAAATGAAAAAAATACTTTCAATCGGTTGCGGAGGAGCTGGAATGTTCAGTGCCATCGTCGCGACGCAACTGAGAAAGGGGGAATTTGAGGCGATAGTGCTTTCGGATGAGAAGGATATCTATTGCCGTTGCACGACGCCGTATATCGTGACGGGAGAAGCCCAGCTATGCGACGCTATCCAGCCGGAGAGCATGATCGAGAGTTATGGTCCGAAAATCGTGCATGAAAAAGCTATCAGTATAAATACTAAAAAGAAACACGTCCTTACGAAAGAAGGGCACATTTTCGATTATGACTACCTGGTCATCGCTACCGGAGCATCTCCCTTTGTTCCCCAAATCAAGGGAATAGATTCCGAAAAGGTCTATACAGTCAGAAACAGTTCCGATATGGAATGCATCCAAGGGTGCCTGGGAAAATCCAAGAGCGCGGTCGTGGTCGGCGCGGGAGTCATCGGGATCGAGATGGCGGGAGCGCTAAGAGCCAGAGGTCTGGACGTGAGTTTGGTGGAATACGCGTCCTCGCTTTCTTCCGGCATCGCCGACAAGGAATTTTCCAAAAAAATAATCTCCCACCTGGAAGAGAATGGAATAAGGACGATGTTCAGAAGCAAAGTCGTGGAGATCAATGACGCATCAAGAAAAAGAAAAGAAATAGTTATTAAAAAAGGAAGGAATCAGGAGAAACTGGTCGCCGATTTCGTGGTAGTGGCGGCGGGAATACGCCCCAATTTGGATGTCATCGAAGGAACGAAGATCAAAGCCAATCAATTCGGGATATTGGTTGATGGGAAAATGCAGACGAACGCGAAGGACGTCTATGCTTGCGGAGATTGCGCTGTGCCTATTTCGGCGGTGACTGGAAAAAACGAGCCGAGCTCGCTGGCTTCAAGCGCTATCCAACAGTCCAAGATCGTCGGCTACCAGATGGCCAGTTTTCCAATCAAATATGCCGGCTCGACCGGGGCGTTCGCTTTCCAGACGCTCGGAAAAGAATATGCGGCTGCGGGACTGACCGAGGAGGAAGCGCGCAAGAAATTCAGGTGGGTGGTCGTTGGACGCGCCGCGACTACGGATGTGTATAAGGATTTGGAACGTAACAAGCCCTTGGACGTGAAACTGATCTTTGCCGGACCCAAGATGAGGTTGGTCGGTTATGAAGGTTTCGGCAACGGAGTGATCGCCTCGGCGGAAGTGGCCAGTTTCGCGATCGGACTCCGTCTGAATATCTTGAAAGTCCTGAAATTCAACTACATCGCTCATCCGAGCCTGACTCCTTGGCCGTTCATGAATCCGATTATCATGGCGACCGAGGACGCGGTGGGGAGTATTATGAAAAAAATCAAGGTTTTTTTCGGGAAAAAATAGTAGTGTCTTTTAAAGCAGCTCATTAGAACACCCTTTCGGGTGTTTTTGTTGGTAAAATAAGAGAAATATACAAATTTTACCAGTGTATTAAAATTGTAGGTTTAAATCGCATTTTAATCCCATCTATGTTTGGAATAATAAGAACATTGGTAAATATAGTTTTCGGAGTGATTGAATTTCTGTTATTGCTCCGTTTCGTGTTCAAGTTTTTCGTTGCGAACCCTGGTACCCCTTTCGTGTCTTGGATTTATGGTGCGACGGCCTCACTGGTAAGACCATTCGCAGGAATCCTTCCGGACTTTAAACTGGGAGGATTCGTGGTCGATTTTGCGACATTGGCAGCGCTGATCGTTTACGCCTTCATAGGTTATCTGATTTTACAATTATTTTCCCATATTGGCCCCGGATATTATCGGGATCCGTGAATATAGCCTAGATTTTTTTAAGGTAATTTCTTTAATAACAAACATATGTTGTGGACAATAGCCGTAATCTTATTCGTGCTCTGGCTCTTGGGATTTATAACGGCAAGCTCTTTCGGTGGATGGATCCATGTGCTGCTGGTCATAGCGCTCGTGGTAATCGTGATACAACTTCTTCAGGGCAGGAAAATTTTGTAGCATCATCCTTGCTGATGATAACAAGAAAACACCTCTTTCGGGGTGTTTTTTTGCTTGCCCATAAATGGAAACCTGAATCGAAGGAAATAGTTTTGCCATTGTAATATAAATATTAATCATTTCGGCAAAAATATGCCGCATAAAAATATAGAGGAATGTAAAAAAGACGCGAAATCCGGCAAATGGAAAAAAAGGGAATGAAGTGCCCGCGCTTTTTTATTTTTCTAACAATTAAATTTCAAACATATGGAATTTCTAATAGCATGGCTAGTATCCGCGGTCGTCATATTGTTGCTATCCTATCTCTTGCCCGGAATTACCGTCGCAAGCTTCGTCAGCGCTTTGCTGGTGGCTTTGGTATGGGGGCTGCTCAATGCCTTCATCAAACCAGTCCTTCTGTTTTTGACATTGCCGATCAATATACTGACGCTCGGACTCTTCACTTTCGTCATCAACGCTCTTCTGGTGATGCTGGTCGCCGCCATCGTTCCCGGTTTCAAGGTGGAGAATTTCTGGTGGGCCCTTCTCTTCAGTATCCTGCTGTCGCTCGTCATATCTTTGGTCTCTAGTTATTGAACAGGGGATGTCTTTGATTGGCGCACCATCTGACGGTGCGCCTTTCGTTTTTGCGTTGTATAACTGCCTTATAGGATTAATCTTCAAGCAATAGGAATGAAAAAACAAAAATAGGAAGTATGAAAGAAAAATCCAGGCAAGGAAATTATTTTCGGCAACAAAAAACACACCCTTCCGCCGGTTGGCGGAGGGTGTGTTTTTTAAAATCGGGATTTATCCGATGAAGGTCAGGGCGACTCCGGTCTTTCCGGCGCGTCCGGTCCTGCCGATACGGTGGATGTAATCTTCGAAGGTCGCAGGGACATCGAAGTTGATCACATGTGAGACGTTCGGGATATCGAGTCCTCTTGAGGCGACGTCGGTCGCGACCAAAATCTGGACGATATTTTCCTTGAAAAGTTTCAAGGCTTTCTGTCTTTTAGCGTGGGACTTGTCTCCGTGGATGGATTCAGCTTTGAATCCTTTGTGATGCAAGGCCTTGGAAAGCTTTTCCGCTCCGTGTTTGGTCCTGGAAAACACCAGGACTTTTTGAAAGTGGGTCTGCGCCAAAAGGTTATGCAGCACCTCGATCTTGTCCTCTCCGCGGGCGATGCGGATAACGTCCTGGTCGACTTGTGCGGAAGTATCCCTCTTTCTGATGGAAATCTTTTCGGGATTGTTCAAGAACTCGCCGGTAAGCCTTTCGATTTCAGGCGCAAGCGTGGCTGAGAAAAGTAAAGTCTGTCTTTTCGGGGAAACCAGTGAGAGCAGATAACGGACATCCGGAATGAATCCCATGTCGAGCATCTGGTCCGCTTCATCCAAAACGACGTTGGCGAATCGGTCAAGCATCAATCTTTTCCTTTGAATGAGATCTTTCAGTCTTCCTGGAGTTCCGATCACGACGTTGTGCCTTGAGCGGAGCTTGTCGATCTGCGGTCGGATGTTAGCTCCACCGACGACGACTACCGAGTTGATGTGAAGTCCCCTGGAGAACGCCACGAACTCCTCCTGGATCTGGATGGCCAGTTCCCTGGTAGGGACAACGACCAGGAGTTTCTCATGCGGGTTACTTAGCATCTTATTGATCATAGGCACCAAAAACGCTCCGGTCTTTCCGGTTCCCGTGTTGGCCAAGCCGATCACGTCCCTTCCCTCCATGATAAGTGGAATGGTTTTTTCCTGGATCTCCGTCGGGGTTTCGAACCCTCTCTGGGCGATTATCGTTTTGAGGCGCTGGTCAATCGGGAAATCAGGGAAAAGAGTCTTGGCGATATATTTGTCCTCGGCGACCGGTCCGGCCGACTTGTTGATGAATTTGTTGATGTCGATCGCTTTACCTGCGAATCTGCCGCCTCTTCCGCCTCCTCTGTTGAAGCTGTTACCTTTTCCTCCCTGGTAACCTGCTCCCGGACCTCTTCTTTTGGCGCCTCTTGGCCCTGTGCTTGATCTGGGCCCGTTCGGTTTAAAGTTTCTGCTCTGCATTGTGTTTTTGGCCTGAAAAGTCAGGGCACATAACAAGTAAGGGGACCGATAACGGTTCCTTGTTTATATTTGCCAGGCTCTAGGCCGATGATTGTTGTTGTAGCTCCCCGCCTCTTCGGCGGGGCTCAAAAAGTAATCCCGCTTTCGCTTGGATAAGTCCTCTCGCTGCTAAACAATGAAAATTAAAATCTATGTTTAGATACACGAGATAGTTCAAGGTATTAACATAGATGCTTATAGTAGCACGCTTGACTTTTCTTGTCAATGGGAGTATAATATACAAAGAGGATGAAGAGGGGATTGGCAGTCCTTTTGCGCCTAGGATAAGGCATAATCTTCGGAAAATTCAAGAGCGGCCTCGATGGAAAAATCGGGGAAAGCGGGTGGAACCGCGGGCATGAAAGCTCGTCCCGGATATATCAAGAGTAATTTTGATGTGTCGGGGATGGGCTTTTTTTATTTGCTTATCTCCCTACAAAAATACAAATCGATTACAAATTTACAAATGTGCGAAGATAAAAATATAGATAAAGTTATATACAAGGAATTGAGCTATGAGGTGATGGGGGCGGTGTTCGAGGTATACAACGAGCTAGGCTATGGTTTCAAGGAGAGATTCTATGAAGACGCTATCGCAAAAGAATTTGACAGGAAGAATATAAACCACAAGAGGCAGGTTCCCTATAAATTAAAATATAAGGATGAGGTGATAGGGCTATACAGATTTGATTTTTTGGTGGAAGACAAGATTATAATAGAATTGAAAAGAGGCGATTTTTACTCTAAGCAGAATTATACGCAAGCCCTCCAATACTTGAAAGCTACTGGATTGAAATTGGCGATTTTAGTGAATATAACCCAACAAGGAGTTAAATATAAAAGGATACTGAATATAAAATAGATATTTTGTATATTTGTAAATTTGTAATTAATTCGTAATTCGTTAACATTAAAAAATATGGCGGAGAAAAAGGAAAACATGATGGAAAAAATCGTTTCGCTTTGCAAAAGGAGGGGTTTTGCGTTCCCTTCATCCGAAATCTACGGAGGGTTCGCGGCTATCTATGATTACGGGCATTACGGAACGCTTCTCAAAAACAATATCCGCGACGCCTGGTGGAGGCATATGGTGCAATACAGGGATGACGTCGTCGGTTTGGACAGCGCGATCTTCATGCATCCCACGACCTGGAAAGCTTCCGGGCACATAGACAGCTTCGATGATCCGCAGATCGATTGCAAGAAATGCAAAGCCAGGATGAGGGCGGACCATGTCTTGGAGCTTTTCGGCATCAGCGCCGACAAGGCCCCCTTGGATTTCATCAATGTCGAATTGGGGAAATTGCGCGAACTTGGAAAATTGAAATGCCAGACTTGCGGTTCGGATGAATTGACTGAGGCGAAAAGATTTTCCTTGATGGTCAAATCGAATCTGGGATCCCCGACGGATGCCCTCAGTGAGGAGAATGTGGTGTATTTGCGTCCGGAAACTTGCGGAGGGATATACTTGGAATACAAAAACACTTTGGATTCGACCCGCGTGAAACTCCCTTTCGGAATAGCCCAAGTGGGAAAAGCGTTCAGGAATGAAATCGTGGCGAGGCAGTTCGTTTTCAGGACGAGGGAATTCGAGCAGATGGAGATGCAATACTTCCTGCACCCGAAGGATATGAAGGAGAAATATGATATGTGGAAGCAGGTCAGATGGGATTGGTACAAGGAATATGGCATGGGCGAGGATGATGTCAGGTGGTACGAGCATGAGAAATTGGCGCACTACGCTTCGGAAGCCTATGACGTCGAATATAATTTCAAATCCTTGGGAGGCTTCAAGGAAGTGGAAGGAATCCATGCTAGGGGCGATTGGGATCTTTCCCAGCACAGCAAGTTCTCCGGAACCGACCTGAGTTATTTCGATGAAAAGACTGGAGAGAAATTCATTCCCCATATTATGGAGACATCAGTGGGTCTCAACCGTCTGTTTTTGATGTTTATCGACAAGGCTTACACTGAAGAGGAAATCAGCGGTGAGATAAGGACCGTCCTTAAGTTCGACAAGAGGTTGGCTCCGATTAAGGTCGCCATCTTCCCTTTGATGAAAAACAGGCCCGAACTGGTCGGAAAAGCCAGGGAAATCTATGACAATCTCAAACTCAGTTTCATGTGCGAATTCGACGACAACGGAAATGTCGGAAAAAGATACCGCCGACAGGACGAGATCGGAACCCCGTATTGCGTAACCGTGGATTTCGATTCTCTGGAAAAAGGCGACGTGACGGTGCGCGACCGCGACACGATGGAGCAGGAAAGGGTGAAAATAGAAGAATTGGAAAATTATTTCACGGAGAAGTTTAATGTTCACCCTGTTAAATAATTTTGCTTAGGCAAAATTCCTGCGCTGCAGGATTCAACGGGGCAAGAATCAAAACGATAAAACAAAAAGCAGGATCCGACAAGGGTCCTGTTTTTTTGTCGGAAATCGTGGTATAATAAATCAAATCAAAGACTTGAAACAAAAATAAAATGAACACTTTCGGTTACGTGGCGCTTTTCAATGCTCTTGTCCTTTTCGGACTGGGATTGATTGTATTTTTCGGAGCGAAAAAAAATAGGATACATAGGATTTTGGCGACAATCATGTTTCTTATCGCCCTTTGGAGTCTGGGATTTTTCTTCTGGCAATTTTCTTCATCCGAAGCGGAAGCGATCGTTTGGATAAATCAGATGATGTTTTGGCCAATGTTCGTGCCGATTCTGTTTTTCCGTTTCATTCTTGAGTTTCTGGGGATTTTTGAAAAACATAAAATTTCTTGGATAATTGCCATATCAATCGCTACTATCTTGGGAATGGGTATAATCGGGGGGTATCTGACAGAGGGAGCGGCTGGAAATAATTCTTTTATCGATTATGCTCCACTTGCCGGTGTTCTGTTTGTGCCCTATATCGCTTTCTTTGCCGTTTACTTGGCTTACGGGAGCGCCTTCTTGGTCATTAATCATAAAAGTGCCACGCCCATAAGGCGCCAGCAGATAAAGTATATTCTCTGGGGATCGTTGGGGGCATATGCTATGACCACGACGAACTATTTCATGTGGTTCGGCTTGGATATTCCGCCATTTGGAAATTTTGCGTTGGCAGCATCCCTGCTCTTGGTGGTGTATGCGATCATTACCAAGCACCTTTTCGACATCAGGATAGTTTTTCGCAAATCGACAGTTTTTGTCGCCGCCCTCTTTTTCCTGGTGATATTCCTTCTTGTTGCTAAATATCTGTCCATGACACATTTGCCTTCTTTCGGGATTTTGGCCGATGTTACGGTGTTATTGGTGGCGGTACTTGTTTTTCCAAGGCTAAAAAAACTGTTCTATAAGTTTTCCAATAAATATTTCTCGACCTCCTTTTATGACAAGGCTAAATTAATTGGGGAGCTTACCGTTAAACTCAGTTCGACTTTGGACACCAGGATGGTTTATGGCCATATCGCCGACGCGCTCATTGGGGCTATGCATTCCAAGGCGATCGGCATCCTATTTTACAATGAAAACAATAACACCTACTACGTGCAATATAACAAGGGATTTGAACTGGACCACTGGATTTTTCCGGGAAATGAAGAATTGCACAGGAATTACACGCGAAGAAGTATCCCGATCATAGTCGAAGAGATCAAGAAAATAGAGGGCATGGATAGGAAGATGATAGTCAAGATGTTCGAGCATTACGGCGTAGAAATAGTCGTGCCGATGAATATCAAGGACAAGAACTTGGGAGTCATCGTTCTGGGCGGAAAGGAATCGAACGATATATATAATGACGAAGATTTGAAGGTTCTTGGGACCATTGCCGCGCAGACCGCTTTGGCTATCGATAATGCCTTGAAATATGAGGAAGCCCGTGACTTCAACAAGAAGTTGAAAGTAGAAGTGGCCCATGCGACTGAGGATCTTCGCAAGGCGAACGAGGAACTGAAAAGTTTAGACAAGGCGAAATCCGAATTCATCATGATCGCTTCCCATCAGCTCCGTACCCCGCTCTCCATCATCAAGGGCTTCGTAGATATGATCTTGGAAGGGGAGTATGGCAAATATAATAAGAGGATCGGGGAAGTGCTTTCAAAGATAGAAAATGCGAATCAGAGGCTTTCCGATTTGGCCGAAGGTCTTCTTGATGTTTCTAAGATGGAGGCTGGCGGGATGAGCTTCGATTTTTCCGACAGCAGCCTTGAGGAGGTCTTGATGGAGGTCAATGATAATTTTTCCAACATGGCCAAAGAAAGGAACCTTGCTCTGGATTTCTTTTTTCCCGAGGAAAAACTTCCGTTAGTGAAAATGGACAGGGCCAAATTACGGGAAGCTTTTTCCAGCGCAATCGATAACGCCATTAGGTATACCAGGGAGGGATCGGTTTCCGTCCGGCTTTCAAAGGAAGGCGAATATGCTAGGATATCCGTTTCCGATACGGGAATAGGCATCAAAAAAGAAGATCTCACAAAACTTTTCGCGAAATTTTCCAGGGGCCAGGGCGTGAGCAGAATCCACACTGAGGGAGTGGGATTGGGGCTCTATGTTGCTAGGCAGATCGTCGAGATGCACGGAGGAACCATTAGCGCCCAGTCGGAAGGGGAGGGCAAGGGTTCGATCTTTACGATCGAGCTTCCGCTCAAGGCTTAGAAATTTTTCAAATCCTCAGCAAGGCTTTCTGAATAGCGAGGCAAAAGTAGTATACGGCAAGGATGGCCACGGCCAAGAAGACTCCCCGCATTCCAATGAGCACGTTGTTGAAAAAGGAAAAAGCAAAAAACACCTCGATGGGAGGCATCACCGCGGGGTGGATTTTGATATTGCCCGTGATCATGATGTTTGTTTTAAGGTCCCTGGTAGGAATTAATACCTTTCCATTTTTCTTTTTATTGCTCCGAAAAACCCCGAGCACTCAGTCATTGACTTTGTTTCACAAACGTGGTATGGTTTTATGTTGCCAATCAGGGCAGCTATTTCCCCATTTCAAAAGGAGGGATGAGCATGAAAAAGTTCTTTATATTCGTGTTTGTGATGATGGTGTCGGTTTCAGCGTCTTGGGGCTGGGAAGAGGCCGAGCTCGATGTGGATGAAGCTCTCCAGCTTCTCATCCCCGATTCTTTCCGTTTCGAGCAATATCCGGAGTCCTGTTTCAAGGTCGAAGTCTTGGTCCATGGAGAGGAGGGAACCGAAAGCAATCCGACCCAGATAAAGAAAAAGACCCGTTGGAAAGAAGCGAAAAGTTTCTCGCGGGACATGTATTACGAGGGCGTGTACAGGTTTTCCCCTGAAGGAGTCTGCCGGATGCGTATTCGTCTCACAAGTCCCTCTGTCGGCGGATTCATTGGAAGTGATTTCACTCTTGATGACGTCACTTTTCTGATGAGGGGTGGTCACCGCGCCCAGGAGCTGTTGCCGGCCGGGTCTAGCACGAAGCCCTATCTTCGGATGTATAGCGCTTCCGAGAATATCAATTTGCTTGATTTCGCCAAGCGACAACCGAAAATGGTCGGAATCTTCATGCCGGACTTCTCGGGACATATCTCCGAGTATATCCCCAGGGAAAAAATAGGGGAGGAAACGATCGGCATCGGGTATCCTTATGTCGTCGTCTTTCCGCCGTGGTAAAGTCGCCACGGCAAAAAATAGCAGCTCCTTCGGGCATCGATCCGGAGGAGCTGTTTTTTTATTCAAAAAACTAGCTTTGGGTGGATTTTTTTTATAAAAATGCCTCATTTCAGCCCACATCTCCGTTTAGGCTTGATTTATTCTGCAAAATGTGCTAGAATAACATAAGGTTAAAAAATTGGTTAATCCTTATAAAAAGAGGAAAAATATCCGGTTTATAATCTGGCATAAAAACAAAAACGTTCATTCACAAGGAGGAAGTTATGGAATTCACAGATTTTCAAAAAATTATCTTGAATGCGGCGACTATCATTGCATGGATCACGGGAATAGGCATAAGTGTTGTTGCCGCAATCAAGGGCAGGAAGATGCAGGAGGAAATGGGGGTTTCAGCGAAGGTGTATCTGTTTTTGGTCGGTATCACTGAAATTTTCTATATAATTGGTGCCCTAATGATTTTGTCTGCCATGGGCATTAATGTCAGCCAGCATCTGGCAAATCTGGAATTTGGCAAGGTCTTTCAGATTGTGAAAAGTCTGGATATGACCACAATTAAGATCATAGGAATACTGGGATGGGTGGGATTTGTTATCAATAGGTCGATCTCATTTCTTAGTCCGGGATATCTTATAATCTATGGAGGAAAGAGGTTGCATCCTTTCTTCTGGTGGTCTTCCAGGGTGGAAGTCAGTCTGGAGATTGTAATGACTTTCTTAATATTCACATCCCTAAAATGGGGGTAGAAAAAAAGGGGAGACTCAGTTGAGTCTCCCCTTTAAATTTTTCCTTTTTTTTAAAAAGGAGGGTTTATAGCAGTTTAAACTGTTGGATTTTTGGTAATAATTGTAATTTTTGTATTAGGTATTTCGGGTATAAAGAAAAGGGAATCTGCATCGCAGACTCCCTTTTTAACCTCCTAGAGGTTTGGTTGTTGTTATAGTTCTTTATTTTTCCAGAACATGAGAACGCCGTAATTTAAACTCTCAGGATCCTCTATGTAATCCGGAACGATTTTAAGGGCTTCAAATCCCTCCCTTTGATAAAGGCGTATTTCCGGATCCATTGTCTTGCCATCTCTTTTTTTACCGAAAACATGGTCTTCCACGGTTCTTGTATTGGAGTGCTTGTGAAAAGATGGTATTCTCGAGCCCAGGAACACACCCCTTTTTTCCTGAAGAACAACGGTTTCGTAAATGGTTGTTTCAATGATACTTCCTGCTACGCCCTTGGCTTGAAACTTGGGCAATACCGAAAGATCTAGACCAAAAAGAGAGTCTCCGTCGGGGTTGTGCGTTTGGAACATCCTGTTTGCGCTCAACTGTTTCCAATTCTTGCACTGCAGAGCATCGTCGTAGTCGATGTAGATTGTGCTAACTGTTCCAATCACGTTGCCATCCAGGATTGCGCAATATTGTAGTTGCGGGCAAATGGAAAATTGCGATTGAACGGCCTCTTCGTTCCAGATGACATCTTGCGAAACGAGCGAGCCCCATACCTCCTGATTTACACTCACAAATGCTTTTATGAGCTTGCTTGGGTCATAGCCACTTTTAAGTAGTGCTTTTGCGCTCAATACCTGCAGTCTTTTTTTCATTTGTCATGCTCCTTTGTTTGGGGGTTATTCCAGGAAAAAGAGTTTTTCCGGATATTTTTTTGTAAAAGATCACTTTATATCCTAGCATATAATCTATAAAATGTCAATAGCATGTACTTGAAGGGTACGTAGGTAACACTTGCACTGAATTATGAAAATTAATGGGTGTAGCGTAGCACAGGGTCTCATGGGGACGCCTGCAATTGTATTCGATCAACCATTCGGTAACTGATCGGTTGAACTTCTCAATATCTGAGGTAAAGTTACCGAAATTTATGAACTCGCTTTGGATGGTCTGGTTGAAACGTTCAATAACCGGATTGTCTTTTGGTGTTCTAGCTCTGCTCCAGTAATGTGGAAGTTTCAGATTCTCACAAGCTTGATCAAAATATTTATGGAATTCGGATCCATTGTCAGTTTGGATGTTCTGGATATTTCCGTCAATCAGATAAAGCAAGCGATTGAGAAAGTCGGAGGCATTTTGGGAATTGGAACTTTTGTACATTCTGGCGAAAGCCACCTTGGAAAAGAAATCGATGCCTGTGAAAATATATCTTTTTAGGTTACCCCTCCTAATTTCAACCGTATCCAGGCAAAGCAGGAATCCGCTTTGGGGTTGCTTTTTAAGCCTGGTAATTCGTGCTTTTTTCTTTGCTTTTAAGCGCTTTTTGGTGATCTTGGCGGTTCTTAGTTTGTTAGGATACAATTTATGCTTTTGAATGACGTCCTGGATTTTCCAGCTCGAGAGCCAATATCCGTATTCGTCGAAGTAAAGTTTTTCAATCTTGAATTTTGAGTAGCAAAGGTTTCTGGTTCTTAATTTCACGACCCTGTCTTCTTCCAGCCGGGTAATTTCTTTTTGCCTGGTATTGAGTGGCGCCCTGCTTCTGTCTTCCGGGGTGAAAAGGTTGTGGGGATCAAAAACATTGTGCCATTTGTAGAAGGTTTTCCTGGAGATTCCGAAGTGCCTACAGGTCTTAGATACATCCTTACACTCTCGGTAGTAATCCATCCACTTGAGGCGATTACGGGCACTTTTTGAAAGCGTAGCATTATTTTTTTAAAAAATGGCTTATTATTTACAGAGATATTTTGCACTCAATGTTTTTTTGGGTATAATGCTATAAAGCAGTAAAAAATACATCATGATAAATCAAAATACGGTACTATTATTCCTGATTTCATTTATTGGTTTATCCCTAGGGGGCTTTGTGCTGTCAAAGGGACCAACAAAAAGACTTAATTTGAGTTTTAGTTTTCTGTCACTCTCTGCAATTGTGTGGATGAATTTTATTTATTTTGAAGATGTCGTATCAGATCCGGCAATAATGAACTTTCTTCTAAAAGCAGATTTTGCTTCGGGTGCCTTTCTTGGTTTTTCCTCGCTTTTATTTTGTATGGACGTTGCAAATCTCAAATGGAGTGAAAAATTTTTCGTTAGAATGCCTTTGTATATAATTCCTTTTATTTTAACAATGCTGGTTTTTTTCTCAAATTTCATACTGGCAGGATATGAAATATTGCAGGGAGGCGTTATCAACCCATTATTTGGGTCTGGTGAAATAGTTTATAATACATTAGTTGCATCAGCTCCTTTTATTGGTATATCTTTGATTTTTTGGAAATATAAAAAAGCATCCAAGGAAGAAAGGTCTAAATTCATATATCTTTTAATTGGTCTTTTTTTAAGCCTAGGAACAGCAGTTATTTCAAATATATTATTGGCAAATTATATCCAGAACAGTCCTAATTATGGTCTATATTCAAGATTTGGAGCCTTTAGTATAATTTTTCTTGTATTGTTTACTGGGTATTCAATAATAAAGCACGGACTGCTTAATGTTAAGGTTATTGCAACTGAGTTGCTGTCATTTGCCATTCTTGTTATAAGTTTTGTTCAGATATTTACTGCTACAAATTTGGTACATACTATTTTTCAATCCATAGTATTTTTAGTATTGTTAATCATAGTAGTTCTGTTAGTCAGAAGTGTTGAAAATGAAGTTAATAGAAAGGAAGAGCTTCAAGTCATGGCGGACAAGCTCGCCCAGGCGAACGACCAGTTGCGCAAATTGGACAATGCCAAGACGGAATTCATCTCGATCGCTTCGCACCAACTCAGAACGCCGCTCACTTCCGTAAAGGGCTTCATCTCACTCATCATCGAAGGGTCATATGGGGAGATCAATGATGGCGTGAGGGACGCGCTGACCAAGGTGTACGCCTCTTCCGAGAGGCTGATCCAGCTGGTCGAGGACCTTTTGAACGTCTCCAGGATCGAGTCTGGCAGGATGCAGTTCACTTTCGAGAAGGCTGAAGTTGACGGGATGATGAAAGAGCTCTATGACAACTTCATGTTGGTCGCCAAGAACAAGGATCTTTATTTGGATTTGAAATTGCCTGAAAATGGACTTCCTGAAATCACGATGGATCCGGGTAAGATTCGCGAAGTGATTTCCAATTTCACGGACAATGCCTTGAAATACACGGAGAAGGGCGGGGTGACGATGAAGGCGGAGGAGACGAAGGATAGGACGGTCAAGATCACGATTTCCGATACAGGAATCGGCGTGCCTGCCGACGAGATGCAATACCTCTTCAAGAAATTCTCCCGCGGAAAGGACACTGGCAGACTCCATGCTAGCGGAACGGGACTTGGACTCTATGTCGGCAAAAATATCGTCGACGCCCACCACGGAAGAGTTTGGGTGGAATCGGATGGAGAAGGCAAGGGATCAAGGTTCATTATCGAACTTCCGATAGAGCAACCGGCAAATTAGCCAGAAGTGTTACTTGAATTGATTAGATGTAGTGAGAATGAAATATCAACACAAAAAACAACCAAAGGCCTGGTTGTTTTTTGTATTCTCGAATAATTGTATGTGATTTGATATTCAATCGTTTGTTTGTATTTTATTTTTTAAAAAATTAATCGTTTTTAGGAGTCCTTCTTCTAGTTTTATTTTTGGCTCCCAATTTAACTCTTTCCGCGCAAGTGATATGTCGGGCTGTCTTTGTTTGGGATCGTCTTGCGGAAGCTTATTATATATAAGCTTGCTTTTGCTTTCCGGTATTAATCTTAATATTTTCTCCGCTAATTCCTTTATTGTTATTTCTTCGGGGCATCCTAAATTTATAGGACCAGTAATGCTATTATCAGTTTCCATCATTTTTATTAAGCCATCTATAAGATCATTTACATACTGAAAGCTTCTGGTCTGCAAGCCATCACCATGAATAGTTATGTCCTTATTTGATAGGGCTTGTATTATGAAATTGGAAATAACTCTACCGTCATTAGGATGCATTCCAGGTCCGTATGTATTAAAAATCCTGACAACTTTTATGTTAAGATGGTGTTGTCTGTGATAATCAAAAAAAAGTGTTTCAGCGCATCTCTTTCCTTCATCATAACATGACCTTATTCCCACTGGATTAACATTTCCCCAGTAATTTTCGTGTTGGGGGTGAATTTCCGGATCTCCATAAACCTCAGAAGTCGATGCTTGAAGTATTTTTGCTTTGGTCCTCTTGGCAAGCCCAAGTATATTTATGGCACCATGAACCGAAGTCTTTATTGTTTGAACTGGATCAGATTGGTAATGTATAGGGGATGCGGGACAGGCTAAATTGTATATTTGATCAATTTCGACATAAAGTGGAAATGTTATATCATGTCGGATAAATTCGAATCTTTTGTTATCAAGAAGATCGATTATGTTGCCTTTATTACCAGAAAATAGGTTATCTGCGCATAAGACCTTATGTCCATTTTCAAGAAGCTTTCTGCAAAGATGAGAGCCAATGAATCCAGCTCCTCCAGTAACAAGTATTTTCATATTTTCTTGTTGATTGATAAATTTCGATATCCTATAGTTTATATCAATTTTATTGACAAATAGCAACCAAAAAAAATACAAAAACATTAATATATAAAAGGTGGTGTTTTTGTCACCAGAACTAATACGCCTCCCTGATATTGACATAAGGCCATAAAAATGATTCTATATGTAGAATGTGTAAATAACATTCATAGGAAGAGGGTTCTTTGAAAATATATCAGAATTAGTACCATTGGCTGATCTCGATGAGGATTCCAAGCGATTAATGCGAAAAAGGAGGTATTATCATGAAAAAAAAGGGAACTCGCTCCATTTTACGTAAAGAATTTTTTGGAGGAACATTGTTTGATGTGATTAGTGGGAAAAGGGTATATATTAGCAATGAGGAATACGCAGAGATTAAGAAAGTAGGCGAATTATCAATTGCTCTTCAGGGAGAGTTAAGGTTCTCAGGACATGTTGAACTGGTTGAGCCAGAATATCTTTTCCCGAACGGTTTTAGTTCCCCAGATACCGTCTTTTTCGAACTTACTAAATCATGTAATCTTCGTTGCTCGCATTGTCTAAATGATTCTGGAGTAGTATCAAGCAATGAAACTAGTACGAGTCAGAAAATTGCTTCACTGCGGAGCGCTGCGAGGGCAGGTGTTCAAGAGGTGAGATTTACAGGTGGGGAACCTTTGATGCATATTGATATTTGCACACTTATTGAAACAGCGTCAGTATTGAATATGAGATCCTCTATGGGGACTAATGCTACTTTAGTAACTGCGGCCATGGCAAAGGATTTGGTTAGGAGTGGCTTATGCTCATCAATAGTAAGTATTGAAGGAGATGAAAAAACTCACGATTTGATTAGAGGAAATGGAAGTTATAAAAGAGCATTGGCGGGATTGATAAACCTAATGGATCAAGGCATTGATGTTCGTATAAATATGGTATTGATGAAATCAAACATCTCAAGCATCGTTTCTGTTTTAGAATTGTCGAGCAAGCTTAATATTCCTATTTTTTTGCGTAGATTTGTTCCTTCTGGTAGAGGCATGGAAAATCAAGGGGAGGTGCTTACTGCCAATGATTATGAGAAATTGCGAATGGATCTTGAAAAATATTTACTGGAGCCAAGAGGACTAGTTCAGGGGCATTATTTGGCAGAAAAGAAAGCTGAGATCAGAGCAAGTCTGCCGTTTACGAGGTATAGTTGCAGCGCGGGACAGCGTGGAATTATCATAACCCCAAATGGGCATGTGCATACTTGCGGTTTCCTCGCAATGCTCGGAGAGAAGGTCTTAGGAAAAACTCCAGAAGAAGAAATTTCTATTATCTGGAAAAGATTAACGGAATCAAATCATATGGAATTTTTGAGGAAAAAACTTGATTTGCACAATGCTGGGAATGAGCAGATTGTTACTAATTGTCTTGCTATTCCAAAAATCTACCGATAAAGCCTATTATTCGCGGGAGGTCATCATGCTTATAGGACTTGCAGGGCTGCATGGTGCAGGCAAAACAAATCTGGCGCATCTTTTGCAGAAAAGAAAAGGATGGAATTATCTGAACAAGAGAGATGTCTTGATTGAACTATATAAAGAAACAGGAGATATATTCTTTGAAAAAAAATTCATGGATTGGTACAGGGGCTTGTATGTCTCATTAGGCTCATTTGAAGTTATGTCATTAATAATGGCGAAATCTTTTTATGTTGACACCTGTATTACGGTAGTTGATGCCATTCATGGTCTGGAAGAGTGGAAAGCGGTAAAGAAAATATGTCCGAGAGCTATATTAGTTGGTGTATTTTCTCCAAAAGAGGTTCGTCGCAGAAGAAATGATCCAGGAGATGATGTCCTGGATAAAAAAAGAATATCCTATTGGCATGAAAGATTACATGAAGGGTATGAGCAGTGTCTTCTTGCGGAGGTTGAGTGGGCTTTCTCTGGAGTTGTTTCAATCGATATTCAAGGAATGGAATGCGATGAATTGGAAGCTTATATAATGAAAAGAGTTTATGAATAAAACGGTGCTAATATTTATAATTATCCTTTTTTCTTTATTCGCATTCAATTGACAACCGAAGTCCTTCTGATAAAATTCAGAAGGACTTTTTTGTTTAAAAATACTTGATTAAATTTATGCTGATAAGAAAAGCGGGGGCTATAATATTAAGTAGTGACAGCTCAGACAAAGTGGGGCTTATTTATAGAACCAAGCAAAAAGACTGGTCTTTTCCAAAGGGTCATATTGAGAGTGAAGAAAGTAGTTTTGAGGCAATGATAAGGGAAGTTGTCGAAGAATCTGGATTGAAAGTAAAACTTTTACAAGAACTTCCAGATATGAATTATGTGGATTCGCAAGGGAATGAAGTTTTAATATCTATGTATTTAGTGAAATCCATGGACGATAATAATACTTTCGGAAAATCCGGAGATGATGTCGTTGAATGGGTGAAAATTGAGGAGGTTTCCGAGATCCTGACGTATGAAAATTTGAAAAAATACTACAGGGAAATATTACCTATCATTTTTTCGTATAAATCTGTTCAGGAATAAGTGATAAGCTTATGTCGTCTTTAGTTTTATTAAGGTGCTTTACAAATTCAAAACGAGCCTTCTCTGAGCCAAAAAATGCTGAAGCCGGATTAATATCAATAAACCAGTATCGAAGTGTTTTTTTACATAAGATTAGATCGAAAGAAAAAACATTCAACTTCAGTGCCTGTTCCAGAATCGAAAGATCTTTTTTAATGGATTGAATCGCGGACATGGGCGGGGCATAATTCTGGGGATTGTTTATTAAGAATCCATTAATATAATAAAACTTTATCAAGACCCTATTGGGAGCATTCATGCTTTCTTCTAAGTAAAAGTCTATCTCGTCATTTTTTAATGTGTTTATAAAATTAAAAAATGATTGTTTATTATAAAATTCTTGAGTGAATGTTGCCTGTTGCTGACTTTTGGCATAAGCGGGAAATTTTAAAAAAGTCGCAGCAAGGATTAATGAATTAATAGAATTAGCCGAGATGCTTTCTGGTACCGATAGCCCACTCCTTTTGATGCGTTGCTGTATGCAGAATTTTGATTTTTCACCGGATAGGAATGTTTTGTTTATTATATGACAAGGGAAATTTTCCAAAAAGGATATATATCTTCCGGAATGCAAGGAATTGGTCAGAAAATAAATCACTTTACCATGCCAGTTGAAACTGACGAAGTTATCATTCAGCAATATATCTTCAATGAATAGTATAGTGCAGAATTCTTCTTTGGAATTACACATAGATTGAATAAGTGCTGCCCCATCAAGATATGGTTCTTTTTTCGATAATATTAATATTATTGTGTTCATTGAAATATAAAGTTAATTAGAGGATATTATGCTATAATTACATTAATGTCAACCTATGCCTGTCGATGAGATGTCGTATCTGTTCAAGAAATTCTCCCGCGGAAAAGACACCGGCAGGCTCCACGCCAGCGGAACCGGAACCGGACTCGGACTTTATGTCGGCAAAAACATCGTCGACGCCCACCACGGAAAAGTCTGGGTGGAATCCGACGGGGAAGGCAAAGGCTCGAGGTTTATCATCGAACTTCCGATAGAGCAACCGGCAGGGTAAACAATTTTGAAATTTAGAATTTAAATTTTGATTGAATTTAGAATTTAAAAAAATATGGAAATCGAATTAAGAGCGAAAGTCTCAAACCCGCAATTATTGGAAGAAAAATTGAAAGGATTGTCTGGTATTGTTGAGAAAAAAAGTAATGAACGTCAGGTTGATACTTACTTGAAACAAGAAAATGACGAAGAAAGGAAAATGATAGTTCGTATTCGTAAGAATTACGAAAAGAATAGTGCTATATTGACTTTCAAGGGTAAGTCTAAAAATGAACATGATATAGCTTGGCAGGATTACGATACTCCTATTGAGGATCCTGAGAGGTTGGAGAGCGTACTCGTTAACAACGGATATGTGTATGTTTGCTTGATTGATAAGGTTAGGCAAAGTTTTGGATATGGAGATTTCGAAATCAATATTGATAATATCCGTGATTTAGGATTATTTGTTGAAATTGAAAAACAAGGCGAGGAGGATAGCGTTGAAGTGGTGAAAAAAGAAATCATAGAATTATTAAGCACTCTTGGTATAAGTGAGTCTGATATTATTACTCAGGGATATGTGCAATTGGTTTTGAATAAGGAAAAATAATTTCATCATTAAGGAATTGGAATTTGATTCAAAATTCAAAATTCTAAATTCAAAATTAAATTCATGAAGGTTCAAGACATCATGACCAAGGATGTGATCACGGTTCCTGTTGACGGGCCGATCGATCTCGTAGCGCGCATTCTTATTGAAAACAGGATCCATGGGATTCCGGTCGTTGATGACAGCGGGAAGCTCGTTGGTATCGTCACTGAGACGGATTTTTTCACCAAGGATTCCGCGAAGTTTAATCTGCTCTCGTACATCGAATTTATCAGGAAAAACAAGCCTGCTGGCCAGATGACCAAGGAAGAAAAAGACCACATCATAAGTTTAATCAATTCGACCGTCGCCGACATCATGTCGGACAAATGCGTGACAGTGGATCAGGAGGATGAGATTGAGAAACTCTTGGGGGTTTTTCGGGAAACCAGGCTCAGTTCCATTCCGGTAGTGGACGGTGAAGGGGTTTTGAGAGGAATTATAACCCGTTCGGACGTGATCAAGACGATCCGGATTTAGGGGTTCATTGGGATTTTTATTTTAATGTTAAAAATTCGATAAATTAACTTTTCTTCGCATGAAGAAAAGTTACAAAAGAAATGCCGCACGTGCTCGCGCTGGCCGGATTCTGGCGCTTAATCGCTAAAATTTACACTCCGCTGCGCTGCGTTTCAAAATTTCTTCACGCTCACGCGCTTGAATCCGGAAACGCGCTTCGCAATGTGCGGAGATGGGATACGAAATACAAAAAACGCCACAAGGGTGTTTTTTTGTTGATTTTAAGTAGGAATTAGTATAATATGCAGATATCCTAATAAGCTAATGAAGCTACAAGCTACAAGCTATTCATATGAAACAATCCCGACTTACTACCAAGACTAGGAAAGAGGCGCCGAAGGACGAGGTCAGCCTCAACGCCCAGCTTCTGATGCGCGCAGGATTCGTGGATAAACTCACAGCGGGAGTGTATTCTTTCTTGCCTTTGGGATTTAGGGTGCTCAAAAAAATCGAAAACATCATCCGCGAAGAGATGGTCGCCGTGGGCGGACAGGAGATTTTGATGCCGACGCTTCACCCCAAAGCGAATTGGGAGCAGACCGGAAGATGGGACACTATGGACGACCTCTATAAAGTCGAGGACGCGAGCGGAAGGCAGTTCGGACTTGGGCCGACCCATGAGGAAGTCGTGGTTCCCTTGATGCAGAAATTCGCCAACTCATATAAGGATTTCCCTTTCGCGGTTTTCCAGATCCAAAACAAATTTCGTATGGAGCTTCGTGCCAAATCGGGGCTGATGCGTGGGAGGGAATTTTTTATGAAGGATCTTTATTCTTTCCATTTGGACGAGAAGGACATGGATGAATATTACGAAAAAGTGAAAGCTGCCTACGTCAGGATTTTCCAACGGGCGGGCATCGGGGAAAAAACCCATCTGACTTTCGCGTCCGGGGGATCCTTTTCAAAATACTCCCATGAATTCCAGACAGTCAGCGGTGCTGGCGAGGATCTGATTTATATTTGCCAGAAATGTTCGACCGCGATCAACAAGGAAATCAAGGAGGAAACGCCGGTTTGCCCCGAATGCGGAGGAGCCGATTTTTCCGAGGAGAAAGCGATCGAAACCGGAAACATCTTCAAGCTCAAAACGAAGTTCTCCGCCCCTTTCGGTTTGGAAATCTCCGATGAAAAGGGAGAGAAGAAAACTGTCATCATGGGATGCTATGGGATCGGACTTAACCGTATGATGGGAACGGTCGTGGAGCTTTTCTCCGATGAGAAGGGGATCGTTTGGCCGCAGTCCATCGCTCCTTTCGCCGTCCATTTGATTTCTCTGAATCAGGATGAGGAAGCGCAGAGGATTTATGAACAGCTCCAAAGAGAAGGGATCGAAGTGCTATTCGACGACCGCGACGCGAGGGCCGGGGAGAAATTCGCCGATTCCGACCTTATCGGAATTCCATGGCGCGTGGTGGTGAGCGGCAAGACGATTTCCGCCGGCGGAGTGGAAGTGAAAAAGAGAAGCGAGGAAAAAGCGGAAGTGATGAGTGTGGAGGAATTGCTCAGGAAGATGAAAATTGGAAAATAGATAAGTTAAAAAACTCTTCGTGGAAAGCGGAGAGTTTTTGTTTTATGCTATTTCATTTTTGCTTGGAATGGGTTATATTGGTTGAAATAGTTTTAACACGAGTAATAAAAATTTCAATATTATGCAAATAACACTTTCACAATATGCAGGGTTCTGTGAGGGGGTCGGAAGGGCGTATGACATGGTCGAGAAGATCGCCAATGATCCCAAAGTGAAAAGGCCGATTGCGGTGCTGGGTTCCCTGGTGCACAACAACGACGTGGTGAAAAGGATCGAGAAATTGGGAGTGCTTAAAGTCGAGATAGAAGGAACTTTGGAAGAAACCCTGGATAAGGTCAAGGGGAAGGTGAAAACCTTGGTGATCACGGCGCACGGTATGGGACCGAGGATTTATGATTTGGCCAGGGAAAAAGGATTTGATTTGGTGGACACGACCTGTCCGCGGGTTCTCAAGGTGCAAAGATTGGCCAAACTTTTTTTCGACAAGATGAGCCAGATCGTGATCATTGGGGAAAAGGACCATAAGGAAGTGAAAGGAATCAACGAGTGGGCCCAGCGAAAAGCGATTTTTGTGGAAAACGAACAGGAGCTCAATGATATAAAATTGGATGCGAAAAAGAATATAGTGGTGCTTTCGCAAACGACGCAGGACCAGGAATTCGTGGAGCACGCTTCCAATGTCATCAAGGAGAAATATCCGAAGGTGGAAGTTTTCGATTCCATTTGCCTCACGACCCATCATCGCCAGACGGAGGTCAAGCAGTTGGCCAGGGAAAACGACGTCATGGTCGTGATCGGAGCCCCTGAAAGCGCCAATTCCAACCGTCTCCATGAGATTTCCGAAAGGGTGAATGGAAAAACCCATTTCATCGAAAGGGCGGACCAGCTTGAAAAAAAATGGTTTTCATCCTGCCGAAAAGTCGGGATAAGCGCCGGCGCCTCCACCCCTTCTTGGGTTATTGATGAGGTTGTCGCAGAAATAAAAGGTTTTGGAGAGGAGTTAAATGTTCTGCATACTTCTTCTGGATGCGAATCCTCTTTGTAAACAACCAAAAATCAAGATACAAGAAACAAATAAAATACAATAACCAAATTTCAATATTCAATCTGTTTGCAATTTCGCAAATTGCGATTTGGGATTTGCTTGGTCATTGTATCTTGGTTATTGTTTCTCATGGCTGACAAGGGCAGTCATATTTGCCTTTTTGCCTGTTTTAAAGTATATTTTACCTATAGGTAAAAATAATTTTACGCGTTTTTATGGCGAAGATACTCCTTGTCGAAGACGATCCGATGATAGCTGAAATATATCAGAACAAGTTCGGTTCGGTCGGTTTCGAGGTGGTGACCGCAAAAACAGGAAAAGAAGTATTGAAATACGTCAGCCAGGATAAATTCGACCTGGTTCTTTTGGATATGGTGCTTCCCGAGATGAGCGGAATGGATGTGCTCAAGGAAATCAAGGGAAGCGGAAACTATGACAAGAGCGTGAAAATAATCATATTCAGCAATTTAAGTGAGCTGGAGACGCAACAGGAAGCTTTGAAAAACGGAGCGGACGGATTCATTAGTAAAAACCAATATAGTCCTTCGGAGTTGGTGGGGGAGATCCAAAGGCTGCTGAATCAATTCGCGGAGCAGGAGAAAAACAGAAATAGGCAAGAGGGGAATTTGGGTGACAATGATAAAAAAGGAAAAATCTTGCTAATAGAGGATGAGGAGATATTCCTGGAAATGTTTGGGAAGAAGCTGGAGGATGACGGATACGAGGTGACGAGAGCGAATAATGGCGCTTGGGGAGCGAAGGAAGCGCTGGAAGGGGATTATGACGTTATCATCACGGATCTGATTATGCCGGCGATGAGCGGAGAGGAAATAATCGCCAAATTGAAATCCGATGAAAAAACCAAGAATATTCCTATCATCGCAATCTCAGCATCGGTGACGGACGAGAAGGAAACGGAAATCAGGAATATGGGCGTGGAAGAATTTTTCTCCAAGACGCGCATTGTCCCGAGCGACCTTTCCAGGAGGGTCGGGGAGCTTTTGAAGAAGTAATTCTAATCTGCGAATAGATTCTAATCAACAAATTGCTAATATTTACAAAAAAGTATGAAACGCATTTTTATTGAAGAGACGGTCAAGTATGTGGGGGAAGTCGTGAAGTTGGCAGGTTGGGTGCACAACCGCCGAGACCACGGGAAGATCATTTTTATCGATCTTCGCGATAAGACCGGAATCATCCAGACCGTGGTCATTCCTGACCACGTGGATGTTTATGAAGAAGCCAAAAAAATCCGCAATGAATTTGTGATCGAAATCGAGGGTCTCGTGAAGGAAAGACCGCAGAGCGCCAGGAACGAGAAATCGGTTACCGGCGGGGTGGAAATGGAAATCGAAAAACTCTCCATTCTTAACGAGTGCAAAGCTTTACCTTTTGAGATAAACAAGGACACTAGGGATGTGAGTGAGGAACTGAGGCTCAAACACAGATATCTGGATCTTAGAACCGAGAGGATGAAAAACAATGTCTTCCAGCGTGGAAAAATAACCAAGTTTTTCAGGGACCATTTGGAAAAAGAAGGATTTTTGGAGGTAGAGACTCCGGTGCTTGGAAAGTCCACTGCGGAAGGAGCGCGCGACTATATCGTGCCGTCCAGGATCTACAAAGGAAAATTCTATGCCTTGCCCCAGTCCCCACAGCAATACAAACAACTTTTGATGACCGCTGGAATAGAAAGATATTTCCAGGTCGCCAAATGTTTCCGCGATGAAGACACCCGAGGGGATCGCCAGCCGGAATTTACCCAATTGGACTTGGAAATGAGCTTTGTGGAGCAGGAGGATGTCATGAATACTATCGAAACCATGCTCATCAAGACGGTGACGGAGCTTTATCCTGAAAAGAAAATCCAGGCTATTCCTTTCCCTCGCATAACGTACAAGGATGCGATGGAAAAATATGGAAGCGACAGGCCGGATAGTAGGACCGACAAAAACGATCCGAACCTTCTGGCATTCTGCTGGGTCGTCGATTTCCCGTTTTTTGAAAAAGATGAAAATTCCACGACCGGTTGGACATTCACCCATAATCCGTTTTCTTCCCCGAAACCTGAGCATATGCAGATGCTGATGGATAAGAAGGATGTGGCTGAAATTTTGACGACACAATATGACGTCGTGCTTAACGGTTACGAGGTTGGAGGTGGAAGCATTCGAAATCACAGACCCGAAGCGCTCAAGAAAGTTTTGGATATCATGGGAATTCCCGAGGAAAGGGTTCAGAGGGAATATGGCCACATGTTGGAAGCTTTCGAAATGGGAACCCCTCCGCACGGAGGAATAGCTCTTGGATTCGACAGATTAGTCATGCTTCTTCAGAACGAACCGAACATCCGCGAGGTCATTCCTTTCGCCAAGAATGGTGAAGCTGAGGATATGCTGATGGGCGCGCCGAGTGCGGTTGAGGAAAGACAGCTTTCCGAAGTCGGGATAAGGGTTCCCAAACTTGCCGTTAAAACTAAAAAGCCAGCCAAGAAAAAAATTATCTAGGGTAATGGGGGTTATAAGGGGTAAAACAAAAAGAAAACTTCATGCCAATCGAGCAAAAACATCATGAGAGGATAGATAAAAAGAAGATAAAACTCATCACCTTCCTCGCCTTTCTAATGGGGATAGGGGGATCTTCTTTGTATTACGTGATTTCCAGCTACCTCGAAGAGTCCGTAGGGGAAAACAATGTGGGCTTGGTTTATTCCGTGACCTATCTGGCGCTTTTCTTTTTGCTCCTCAATTTCCATAAACTGATAAACAAGTTCGGCAAGGCCAGGATATTTTTCGTGTTGCAGTTCGTCAAGATCATAATCCTGACGATGCTGGGACTCCTGCCGATTTCAAGCCTGGACGCCATCCTTATCGTTGGATATCTTATGCTCTCCTACATTACTTGGGTGGAGATGGATATCATTTTGGAAAGCTTCTCAATGGACAAGATATCCGGGCGGATTAGGGGCATCTATCTGGCGGTCCACTCCCTGGGGTATATGGTCGGACCGATCATATCTACCCAGCTTCTGGGGAATTTCGGATTCCCGAGCGTTTTCCTTTTCGGCATGCTGCTCAACTCCGTTTTCCTGGTGATGACCCTCTTGCATTTCAGGATGATGAAAACGGAGATGCGCGAAGTCCCCGGCATTTGGAAGCTCTTGGGAAAAATCATGAGGGACAGGAATATGGCTGGCATTTATCTGGTGTCTTTCGTGCTGGAACTCTTCTATGCCTTCATGGTCATTTATATGCCGATATATCTCTTGGGTCTGGGTTTCAGCTGGGCGCAGATAGGTCTTATGCTATCTTTGATACACATCCCGTTCATCGTTTTGCAATATCCCGCGGGAATGTTGGCGGACAAGAAATTCGGCGAGAAGGAAATGATCATAGGCGCCCTTTTGCTGCTGGGGATCTCCACCTCGCTCATCTATTTTATCCAAAGCACGGATTTTTTCGTTTGGCTTGCGGTACTTATATTTACTAGGGTAGGAGCTTCCCTGGTCGACATACTCCGGGATTCATATTTTTACAAGAAGGTGGACGCGGGGGATATAGACCTCATCGATTTTTTCAGGACGGCCAGTCCGGTCGCGTTCATCCTGGGGCCTATGATGGCTTCGCTTCTGCTGCTTTTCTTTCCGATGAACGTCGTCTTCGTTTTTGTCGGAGTGATAATTCTCTTGGGCGTGCTGCCGGCCATGGGTTTGGCGGACAATCTTTCCGAGGAGGAAATCATGGTCAAGAACGGGGCGAAGACCGCCGTGAGCCGTTGGAATTTTTGGAAAGCTCTGGAGAGAAGGTTCGTCATCAGCAAGGTAATTAAGACCGGAAGATTTTAGGAAATCCAATATGACATACAATATCAGAATAGAACAATTCGAAGGGCCGCTGGATCTTTTGCTCCAGCTGATAGAGCAGGAGAAGCTGGACATTACCAGGGTCAGTCTTTCTCATGTGGCGGACCAATATTTGGAATATATCGGGAACCGCGAGAATATTTCCCTGGAGAACCTCTCGCAGTTTCTGTCCGTGGCTTCCAAGTTGATCCTTATCAAGTCCAAAGCGCTTCTGCCGCTTCTTCGTTTTTCCGAGGAGGAAGAGGAGGAAATAAAAGACCTCGAGCACCAGTTAGCTGAATATAAGAAATTCAAAGATATCTCCTTGAAAGTGGGGGAATTGGTGGATGCAGGCAGGATTTGTTTTTCCCGGGACAGTTATGTTGGCTTCGAATCGGTTTTTTGTCCGCCGGAAAATATCGCGGCCGAGGATTTGAAAAAGGCTTTTGAAAAGGTTTTGGGCGGCATCCCTATTTTGGAAAAATTGGAAGAGGATGTCGTGAAGGAGATCCTGACTTTGGAAGACAAGATACTCCATCTCCAGGCGACATTGAGAAAAAAAGTGGAATCCACCTTTTCTGAAATGGTCGCCAGCTCTAAAGACAGGATCGAAGTGGTGGTTTCCTTTCTGGCTTTATTGGAACTGGTCAAACAGAAGGTGATCAATGTGGAGCAGGACGGAATTTTCCAGGAAATAAGGATGAAGCACGCGAAAGTTGAGCATGAATAAAAATTTAAATTTTTTTGAAAATTATGGATAAGAACAAACTGAAATCTATCATTGAGAGCCTGCTTTTCGTAAGCGGTGAGCCTATAAAATTTTCCAAGCTTTCCAAGATCATCGGAGCAGGGGAGGATGATGTGAAGTCGGCAACCGATGAACTTTCCCGTTCCTATTCTGAAAACGGAGGGGGCTTGATGATCCTTTCCAAGGGCGACGAAGTGCAGATAGTCTCCAATAAAGAGAATATGGAGTTCGTCGAACAGTTGGTGAAAAACGAATTGGAGGGTCCTCTTTCGTCAGCTGCGCTGGAAGTCCTTTCCATAATCGCTTATCGCGGACCGATTTCCAAGCCGGAAATCGAAGCGATCAGAGGGATTAACTGTTCCTACACCCTTCGCAATCTGACGATCAGGGGGCTTATTGAGCGCGAAAATAACCCAAAGGATTCACGCGGATATGTCTATGTTGTTTCATTCGATTTCCTCAAGAAATTGGGGGTCGAGAAGATGGAAAATCTGCCGGAATATGCTACACTGTCTGTAGATGAAAGAATGAATTCGATTGTCGAAAAACAATAAGATAAATTATGAGCACTATAGTCTTGGCATTGATGACCGTCATATTTCCCCTGAACTCCTTTTTGGTTTTTCCGGGAAATTGGGCTTTGGGAAAAGAGAAGGAGGTTGAAGTCGCTCCAATCGAACAAGTCAAAGGTGTCGAGACGGAAAAGCAAGAAAGGATTTCTTTGGAAAATGTCCTTCCTGTCGCCCAATATCAACCGGTCAGAAAGGAAGATGCGGGGGATCTTGTTCTTCCGGAGGCGCACGCTTCGCTTATTCTTGACGCTGAAAGCGGCACGATCCTTCATTATGATAACGGCAAGCAGAGGAGGCAGATCGCTTCGCTCACCAAAATGATGACCGCGGTGATGGTCATGGAGAAGGTGGAGGATTTGGATGAGGAGGCAACCATCGATGCTGATACTATCAGAACTATTGGCACGGTCGTTGGATGCCCGAACACCGGAATTTGTATCAGTCAGCGACTGGTGGCTGGGGAAAAGATAACCGTAAGGAGTCTCCTTAAGGCTATGCTTATGAACAGCGCTAACGATTCAGCCAGGGCCTTAGCTAAGCATGTGGGAGGCACTGAAAAGGAATTCGTGTCCATGATGAACCGCAAAGCCAAGGAAATGGGTCTTAAGGACACTAATTTTTGCACAGCTTCCGGTCTTGAGCCTGACGGAAGGGAACATGAGTGTTACTCCACGGCCTATGACATAGCGAGGATAGCGGCGTACGCGTTGAAATTCCCGGAAATCTGGGAGACTTTCAAGCTGCCGGGAAACCTGGAGGTCAGCTCCGCCGACGGTAAATATGTTCACACGATCCTGAATACCAACCGCCTCATCGGGGAGATGCCCGGAATCTTGGGAGGAAAAACAGGATTCACTCCTTTGGCTGGACACTCATTGCTGATGGCCGTTCAGGATGAAACGAAAAAACACACAATCATCTCTGTTCTTTTGGATGATCCATATAGGTGGGAGGATATAAAAATGATGGCAAGTTGGGCCTTCAGTTCGCACGCCTGGAAATAAGAATTCATTAAAACAAAAGAGCATTAAAACATAAAAACAAAAAATTTCCGCTCTTGTTCGTGGGAAGTCGCCCATTGTTTTCATGTTTCGATGCTTTCGTGTTATTTTGCCTTTATGTCATTCGCTCAAATACAAACCGTTCCGGAAATCATAAATCTGATCAAGGTTCTCTCTACTGGGGTGCTGGCTTTTGCATTAGCCTTCGCGCTTACTCCGCTTTGGACCCATGTGCTCTATAAATATAAAATCGGCATCAAAATAAAAAAGACCGATGTCACGGGAAAAGAGCTTACTTATGTCAGCAAGCTCCATGCCGGCAAATCCGGAACCCCGACAATGGGAGGGCTAATCGTCTGGGCTTCGGTGCTGCTTTTGGTCGTCGCCTCGCACTATCTTTTCCCCCTTTTGGCGAATCTTTTCGATATTTCCTTTTTGGCCAGATTGGATTTTTTCAGCCGTCCGCAGGTGTGGCTTCCGCTTTTCGCCTTGGTCACCGCCGGAGTCCTCGGACTTTTCGATGATTTTATGAGCGTCAAAGGCTGGGGATCGAACAAGGGCGGGGGGATGCGCTTCGCCAAACGGCTTTGGTGGCTCCTTATTATCGCGGGAGTGGGCGCTTGGTGGTTTTATGACAAACTCGGGTGGGACAGGATTCATATCCCAGCCTTGGGAGATTATTCGATCGGGCTTTGGTATATCCCGCTTTTCATTTTCGTGATAGTTTCGGCCGCGGTGTCATCGAACGAGACCGACGGACTGGATGGCCTCAATGCAGGAGTTTTGACGATGGCCTTTTCTTCTTTCGCCTTGATAGCTTTTTTTCAAAACAAGATTGATCTGGCGGCATTTTGCGCCGCCCTCTCGGGAGCGCTTTTGGCTTTCCTTTGGTTTAATATTTATCCGGCTAGGTTTTTCATGGGAGACACGGGGGCTATGAGTCTGGGAACTACATTGGGCGTGGTGGCGCTTTTGACCAACTCCGTGGCCATTCTTTATATAATCGTTTTTGTTTATGTTTTGGAGTCAGGAAGCGTGGTGATCCAGCTAATCTCCAAGAAATTTTTCGGCAAAAAAGTTTTTCTGGCTGCTCCGCTCCATCATCATTTCGAAGCCAAAGGCTGGCCGGAGCCCAAGGTTGTGATGCGCGCGTGGGTCTTTACTGCGGTGACTGCGGCGATGGGGGTCATTATCGGTGTATTGGGAATGGGGAAGATAAAGTTTTAAAGCACCCGTAGATTTAATAAAGCTTAAAAATAAAAGCATGAAAAAAATACAAGATGAGAATTTGGAAAACAAGAGAGTTTTGGTCAGAGCTGACTTCAATGTGGGAATCGTTGACGGAGCGGTCCAGGAAAAATTCAAACTCAAGGCCTGCAAGGAAACAGTAGATTATGTTCTTTCCCAGGAAGGAACCAGAGTCGCCATTTGTTCGCACTTGGGAAGGCCGGAAGGAGAAAGGAATGATAGCTTCTCTCTTTCGCAGCTCAGTGGGGATTTGGAAAGTATCCTGGAGCGAAAAGTGGTATTCGCTTTCGATTGCATAGGCGAGGACGTCGCAACGGCTTTGGAGAATTTGGGAGAAGGGGAAGTTTTGCTCTTGGAGAACGTCAGGTTTCATGAGGGGGAGGAAAAAAATGACGAGGATTTTTCGGAAAAACTCGCCGCTAATTTTGATATGTTCGTGAACGAGGCTTTCAGTGTATGCCATCGCGACCAGTCTTCGGTCACCGGCGTGACGAAGTTCTTGCCGAGCTTCGCCGGTTTTTGGCTCCAGAAGGAAATAGAAAATCTTAATAAGATTTTGGAAAATCCGAAACGTCCGGCGACCGCGATAATCGGAGGAGCTAAGATTGAAACCAAGTTGCCTCTCATCAAGAAATTTGAAGAGGTTTACGATCATATTTTGGTCGGAGGAAAGATTGCAAATGAAGCGTTGGATCAGAAATTGGAGTTTTCAAACAAAGTCATTCTTCCTTGGGATTTCGAGGGAGACAGGTTGGATATCGGGGAGGAAACGGCGAAAAAATTCAAAGAAATAGTCCTTGCGTCCGGTACTGTCGTTTGGAACGGTCCCCTGGGCAAATTCGAGGAGGCTCCATACGATCGCTCTACCAGAGAGATTTTAGGAGTTGTGGCCGAGAGCGGAGCATATAGCCTTATCGGTGGTGGGGAATCCGTCCAGGTTCTCGAGGAGAACGGCTTGATGGATAAGATTTCTTTCGTTTCCACTGGAGGCGGGGCGATGCTGGAATATCTCAGTGGCAATAAAATGCCAGGTATAGAATCTTTAAGTTAAGGAGATTAAAAATTTATAATAAAAAATCCATGTTTTCCAATGAAAATAAGCAGGGCTTCAAGGTTTTGAACGGTAAAGACAGGCTTTTTGATCAGCGAGGATTCGATTTGAAAAGTAGGTTATTTCTGTTTTTTTCCATTTTCCTGATGCTCTCAGCCTTTATTGTTATATTCTTGGATAATGTCGGATTTTTTATTTATGCGAGCCAGATAGGCGGAGAAAAACTGATTTCTTGGTTCCTTTTTGCGATCGGGGGAATCATTAATTTTTTCTGCGTCCCAATTCTGTATTGGTCAAGTTTTCATAAATTCAAGAAAGGGGATGAATTTTGGGATAGTGAGTCCTTCTGGATCTTGCCACTTTTTTTCTTCGGTTGTTTTTTTCAGTACTTAAGCAATCTCCCGTATATCATGGTCATACTTCCGTCTTCGCTCATTTTGATTTTCTCCGTGCATATTTGGGTCATGTCCCTTTCAAGGGAGCTCATAGTCATGGATGAGCAATTTGAAAACAGCGCGGAGTATTTCAGGAGCTTCACCTATCTTACCGCATATTATCTCGTGCTGGCCGTCGTTATCGTGTTTTTCGATCTTTTTGATAAATTTGAAAATTGGATCGGGTAACGCATTGCCATATAAAACGGGCAAATTTCTTATCGGGTCTTTTTTGTGGTAAAATTAAACCATGAAAACGTTGAAATATAAAAATATAAAATAAATCCGCATGTCTAAGATAAAAAATCGAATTGGAGAGCGGAGCCATCGGTACGGCGGGAGTCCCTTCGGGAGCGTCGACTGGAAAATTCGAGGCATTGGAACTTCGTGACGGCGATGAAAAAAGATATGGAGGACTGGGAGTGCTTAAAGCCGTGGCCAATGTGGATGGTCCGATCAGATCAGCTTTGATCGGCAAGGATGCGAAAAAGCAAACGGAAATAGACGAATTGATGTTGGAGCTGGACGGTACGGAAAATAAATCCAAATTGGGAGCTAATGCTATCTTGGGAGTTTCTTTAGCTGTCTGCAAAGCGGCAGCGGCGCATGAAAAAAAACCGCTCTACGAATATATTTCAGAGATTTCAGGCCTTGGAGGGAAAAAATTGAAGACGCCGATCCCCATGTTCAATGTGCTCAATGGCGGACAGCATGCGGATTCTGGCCTTAGCGTGCAGGAATTCAAAATTGTTCCGGACGGTATTAAAAAGTTTTCGGAGCAGCTTAGGGCGGGAAGCGAAGTTTTCCATAAGTTGAAAAAGATTTTGGCGGCTGGGGGATACAGCACGAGCGTCGGAGACGAAGGTGGATTCTCGCCGAAATTGGAAAGCAACACCAAAGCTCTTGAGTTTATCAACAGGGCCATTTCGGAAAGCGGCTATGCGCTGGGAAACGAAGTTAATCTCGGTCTGGACGTGGCGGCCAATTCCTTTTTTGAGGAAAATGAAAATCATTATGTTTTGAAGCCGGAAGGCGTGACATTGGAAAGGGACAGGTTGATAAATCTCTATAAGGAATGGATTGAGAAATATTACATCATTTCCGTGGAGGATGGTTTGCATGAGGAGGATTGGGATGGTTGGGCTCAGATGCAGGAGAAAATAGCCAAGAAGTCTTTCTTAAACGGACTCATTGGATCCGGAACTAAAGAAACTATGCTGATCGGCGACGACCTTCTGGTTACGAATGTCAAAAGACTTCAGAAGGCTATCGAGCATAAATCTTGTAACAGCGTGCTTATCAAGGTCAATCAGATCGGCAGCCTTTCGGAGACCTTCGACTGCATCAGGTTGGCAAAGAAAAACAAGATGCGAACGGTCATCTCCCACCGAAGTGGGGAAACGACGGATGAGTTCATTTCGGATTTGGCCGTCGGAACAGGTGCTGATTACATGAAATCAGGGTCTCTTTCCAGGGGGGAAAGAATCTGTAAATACAACCGCTTGGCAAAAATAGAGCAGGAACTTAACAAATAAAAACTCAATAGTAAAAATGTTTAGGGATCTTTTTTCAAAATCAAAACGTAAGTCCAGGAAAAAAGGAGGAACAAGCGGGCAGGTTATCTGCATCGGTTCTTCTTCGAAGGATGTGTTTTTTCCTACGGATAAAGGTTTGGTTTTTGAAACTCCGGAGGATGTCACCGCGCAGAAAAAAATAGCTTTTGAATTGGGGGCTAAGTACCAGGTGGACGAACGTTTTGAAACGGTCGGAGGATGCGCCGCGAATGTCGCTTGCGGATTGTCGCGCCTCGGAATCAATGCCCATTGTTGCACGAAGATCGGAGACGACTCCATCGGGGAATGGATCCGGGAGGAGTTGGAAAAAAAAGGAGTGGGATTGGAATCCTTGCAGAAGGAAAAAAATTGCAAGAGCGACCTCTCCTTTATCCTGGTTGATGCCAAAACCGGAGAGCGCACAGTTTTTTCCGATCGCAGTGCCAATGATAAATTGGAAATAATTCCAAAAAAGCTCCGCAAGGCGGATTGGCTTTTCATAAGCTCTCTTAACGGGGCATGGCAGGAAAATCTGAATAAAATATTGTCCTTTTCGGAGAGCAAGAAAAAACGAGTCGCTTTCAACCCTGGACAAAAAAACATCGCGACTGATCCGGAAGCGGTCATTGGGGCGATTTCCCGCTCGGAACTTTTGATGCTGAACAAGGATGAAGCATTGGAAATCGTAACGCATGTCTCATTGGGTGCAAACAGGAAACAGCTGAACGATGAGGCATTCCTTTTGAATTCTTTGAAAAACTTGGGACCGCGCATTATTTTGATAACCGACGGCATACGCGGAGCATGGGCTTTGAATGACAACGGCATTTTGCACGCTGCGGCTATGGTGGTCGAGGCTGTCGATACCACCGGCTCAGGGGACGCGTTCACTAGCGGATTTTTCGCAGGAGTCTTGAAGGGAAAGAATCTGCGCGAAGCCTTAGGTTGGGGAATAATGAACAGCAGCAGCTCGGTGAAGGAATATGGGGGGCAGAAGGGCTTGTTGGTGGAGCGGGAAGTTGCCAATCTCGCGAAAAAAGTAAAAATCGAAACGATAAATTGATATCTTATGTCTTTTTTTTCCAAGATTTCCCTGGGAGGGAAATCTGAAAACTTAATAGCGCTGGACATCGGGACCGAATTCGCAAAGGCCCTTGTTTTTCGGACCCATATCGAAGGAGAAAATGTCATCGGTGAGGTTTTGGGAGTCGGAAAGGAAAGGCAAAGGCACGGGAACATGCAAAGTGGCGCGGTTTCGGATATTTCCGGAGTGATAGAGACTTGCAGGAGGGCTATTTCTGAAGCGCAAGAAAAAGCGGGTATTAAAAAAATCAAAAAGACTATTATCGGGATAGCTGGGGAACTGGTGAAGGGAACGACGACGACGGTCCATTATGAAAGGGCGAGGTCTGAGAGCAGGATAGATCTGTCGGAACTGAAAAACATCATCCAGCGCGTGCAATTTAAAGCTTTCGAAAGAATCAAGCAGCAGATAGCCTGGGACACGGGACAGGATGACATTGACATTAAGCTTATCAATGCGGCGATAGTCGATGTACGTATCGACGGGTACCAGGTGAAAAACCCGATCGGCTTTCAAGGCAAAGACGTCTCTATCAGCATCTTCAATGCATATGCCCCGATGATCCATCTTGGAGCGGTGCATTCTATCGCTGACGAACTCGGACTGGAGCTTCTTTCAATAGCAGCAGAGCCATATGCGGTCGCCAGAAGCGTCGATTATGACGACGTCTTGGATTTCAACGCGATTTTCATCGATATCGGCGGAGGAACAAGCGACATCGCTGTTGTCAGGAACGGCGGATTGGAAGGAACCAAGATGTTCGCTTTCGGAGGAAGAGCTTTTACGAAAAAATTGGCCCAGGAGCTAGGCGTTCCTTTTGAAGAGGCGGAGAATCTTAAGATAAGCTATGCTGAAGGCAAGTTGGGCGCGGATGTTACGGAAAAAATAGACAAGATTCTGGCTAATGATTGCCAAGTTTGGCTCGGAGGGGTCGAATTGTCCCTGGCTGAATTCGCGGAATCCGACGTTCTTCCCTCGAAGATATTGCTCTGCGGAGGAGGTTCTGCATTGCCTGGAATTAAAAAAGCGCTTTCTTCGCAGGAGTGGGTGAAAAGTCTTCCTTTCGCCAAAGCCCCTTCGGTAAGTTTTCTCCAACCCAAGGATGTGGCTAGGATCATCGATAGGACGGAGGAGTTGAAAAACCCCCAGGATGTGACCCCGATGGGATTGGCCAATTTGGCGTTGGATATCGCCGGTGAGGAAAAGGTGATAGCTGGGATTTTGCGAAGGATAGTGCAAAACATCGATTAACGGCTTTTCAAAAAATTTCAATACCATTCAATTTTTAAAAGACAAGACTATGCACCAGACTTTTTATATCGATGTCGACGAGGAAATATCTTCGGTTATCGACAAGTTGCGTAAATCGCTGGCCGTCGAGAATTATTTCGTCGTCACCAAGCGCGCCTTGGTCGTGCAGAGCATTGTCAATTTAAAGCTTCTCAAAAGGGAGGCTGAGAAGATCAAGAAGGGCATAGTGATAGTGACCGCCGACGAGCAGACTATGAAGATGGCCGAAAGGGCTGGAATAAAGGCACAGGCATCGATGGAGGGTCTGGATTTTGTCGAGGATGAAAGCACTGAAAGCGATGTGGTAGAGATTCCGGTAGAGCCAGATTTCGCTAAACAGAAAAAGAAAAGATTGGTCGGAGTGGGTTCGTCGGATTATTATGGCGGATCGGCTGGGCAGGTTATTGTCGTAAATGAAGAGCAGGAAGAAGAGGAATTGGCCGAATCGTCGGACAGCTCAATCGCTGAACCTGAAACTCCAAGAAAGCCGGTTAGAAGGATGGATGATTTCAAGAAAAATACGGACTCCCTGGAGCGTTCTTCTTCTGACGGAATCAGGAAGCCGCAAGTAAAAGTTCCTCCACGTGCAGTAAAAAGGACGGAAGGTATAAACTACGATCTCAAAGAATCTTTCGAGGCATTCCTTGATCCGGAAAAAGAAAAAAAGTTTGATAGGATATTCCACAATCAACCGCAAAAAATAGTTCCTCAGGAAAAAAGAATGGAGCCAGCGAACGAAGGCGGCGGCGGAAAAAATTTCATATTCGCTTTCGTTTTGATGGCCCTGCTTTTCTTCGCAGGCGCGGCTGCTTACCTTTTTGTTCCGAGTGCGGACGTGGTCGTGTATCTGGACACTGAAAACAAGAATGTCAGTTCAAGTATAACTGCTGACGCAGGCCAACAGGCGGTGGATGTTGAAAACTTGAAGATTCCGGCGCGTCTTATCGAAAAAGAGAGCGAGATAACACTGTCCAGTGAGGCGACCGGGGTCAGTGAGTCGGCAGGGCAAAAGGCCAAGGGAACGTTGGTTGTCTATAATGAATATAGCGCCTCACCTCAGCCGCTCATTGCTACGACCAGGTTCGAAACCGAAGACGGCAAGATTTTCCGCTTAGTCAGGGATATTTCCGTTCCCGGCATGAGTAATGTCGGAGGCAAAACAAGTCCTGGGGCCATCGAAGTCGAAGTTGTTGCTGATATGTCCGGAGAATCATACAATATCGAACCCTCATCATTTACGGTTCCGGGTCTCAAAGGAACGGATAAATACAATAAGGTCTACGCTAAATCTTCCAAAGCCATGGCCGGGGGAGGCGTCCTTGGGGACGCCGCTAAAATCGTGAGCCAATCCGATATGGATGAAGCCAAGAGGAAAACGGAAGAGTCTATTAAGGAAAAAATTGGAGAACTGATAAAAGGAGAGCTCGGGGAGGGCGAAGTGATCGTTTCCCAGGCATCGAAAATTGATATTACGGATTCCATTCCCTATGCCCAGGTCGGGGATTTGAAAAGCTCCTTTGATTATCAAGTAAGAGCCAAACTGACAGCATTTGTCGTCCAAGAAAAAGATATAAAGGAGATTTCGTCGAAGTCTTATCGTGAGAGCAGTAAGAAGCCGTACGAATATGCGATTGATAATGTGTCCTTTGAGTTTGAAAGCGCCGAGTCAGATTTCGAAAACAAGAAAGTCTTGCTGAAGGTGGGTTCCCAGGTTTCGGCAAGGCCAGTTTTTGATAGTGAAGGATTCAAAAAGAAGCTTGCGGCGAAAGATGAAAACCAAATCAGGGAGGTCATGAAAGGCTTTCCTCAGATAAAGAATCTGGAAATCAGCGTTAGGCCGGATTTCCTCTCAACCACGCCAAGATTTGACAGTAGGATAAGCCTGGAAGTCAAGGATTTTCAGGGGAGGTGATTCGGAGAAACGGGGTGTTGACAGAAAAAACAATACCTGTTAACATATGTTTACGCTATCTGAAAACTTAATATGAGGTCCAGAACTAGAGGAAAATAACTTCAACCAAGGCACGAATAAGGAAAGTTTTTCTGGAAATAATAAACCTCTGTTTTTATGTTGTCGTTTAAAAGAAATTATGGCAGATAAAGAGCTGATAAAATTAGAAGGAGTTATCATTGAGACGTTGCCTAGCACCACCTTTAAGGTGAAACTGGATAACGGTCATGAAGTGCTTGCTCATATATCCGGAAGGATGCGGGTGAATTATATCCGCCTTTTACCCGGAGACAGAGTCATCCTTGAAATGAGTCCTTATGATCTCACGAAAGGCAGGATAACCAAAAGAATGTAAAAACAACTAACTACTAACCACAAACTACTAACGACAAACAATTATCCGGGATCGGTGTAGTAAGATGTAAGTCGTAAGTTGTCAGATAAAAACATGAAAGTCAGAGCATCAGTAAAAAAAATATGTGCCAAATGCAAGGTTGTTAAGCGTAGAGGAAAAGTCTATGTGATTTGTTCTACTCCGAAACATAAGCAAAGGCAGGGCTAAGACGGTTTTAAATTTTAAATTTGAATTTTAAATTTCAAGGTAATATATATATGATTAGAATCGCAGGTATAAACCTTCCAGACGAAAAGAAAATAAAGGTCGCTTTGACTTATGTTTATGGCATAGGTCCTTCTACGAGCGTAAAAATCCTGGAGAAAGTCGGAGTTGACAAAGAATTAAGAACCAAGGACGTAAACGCCGAAGACGCCAACAAGCTCAGGGATGAAATCGAGAAACTTTACAAGGTTGAGGGAGAGCTCAAGCATGAGGTGAAGATGAACGTGAAGAGACTCAAAGAAATCGGATGCCACAGGGGAACCCGCCATCAGAAAGGACTTCCTGTCAGAGGACAAAGGACCAAGACTAACAGCAGGACCGTTCGCGGAAATACCAGAAAGACGATGGGAAGCGGAAGAAAGACTGCTGAGAAAACCTAGGACTTAGAAGTTGGACAGAAATCAAAAATCAAAATCGGAGTCTCGCTCCTTTCCCTGTCATCGGGAATATACTGCGGAGCAACGCGACAATTTTGCATTTTGAGATTTAATTTTGAATTATTAAAGATATTATGGCTGAAGAAGTTACAAAAATTGAAGATGTGAATATCGCCGAAGCAGGTGAGTCGGTTGCGAAGGAGACGGCACCTGAAGCTTCTGCCACTGAATTGAAGAAAAAGAAGAAAAAGGCGAAACAGCAGATTTCCAAGGGTCAGGCCCATGTGAAATGCACCTATAATAACACTATGGTGACTATTTCCGACCTCAATGGAGCTATTTTGGGATGGTCAAGTTCCGGTCTTTTGGGATTCAAGGGTGCCAAAAAAGCCACTCCATATGCAGCTACTCAGGTTGTGGGAGACGTTGCTGAGAAAGTCAAGAAATACGGCATCCAGGAATTGGAAGTGTATGTAAAGGGAGTTGGAAGCGGACGCGAAGCCTCCATCAGGGCTTTGGCCAACAGGGGATATGACGTGCAAATGATCAAGGACGTCACACCTATCCCTCACAACGGATGCAGGGCCAAGAAACCAAGAAGAGTATAGTATTAAGCAATAATTTAAAATTTTAAATTTTAAAATTTGAAATTCACATAGGATATGGCACGAGATTTGGATTCAAAATGTAAAAAATGCAGAAGAGCCGGAGAGAAGCTCTTTCTTAAGGGTGACCGATGCAATAGCGCCAAATGCGCCGTTGTCAGAAGGCCTTATGCTCCAGGACAGCATGGAAAAAATATCTCCAGGGGACTTTCCGAGTTCGGAAAGCAGCTTGCTATGAAGCAGAGGATCAAAAGGATGTATGGTGTCCTCGAGAAACAGTTTAGGCGACATTTTGACGAAGCGAAAGGAAAGAAAGGTGTTACCGGAGACATGCTTATGGCGAGATTGGAACTCCGTTTGGACAGCGTTGTGAGGAAAATGGGATTCTCCCAGGCTCCTGCGCAGGCCAGGCAGTTGGTTACCCATGGACATTTCACGGTTAATGGAAAGAAAGTCGATATTCCGTCATTTGAAGTGAAAATCGGAGATGTCATAGGTATCAATGAAACTAAAAAGGACGGAGCGTTTTTCGCCAGCCAGCTCCCGATCGTGAAGAATAAAAAAGATTTTCCTTCCTGGATGCAGTTCGACACTGCCAAATTCGAGGGAAAGGTCATTTCTTTGCCTACCAGGGATGAAATCGACGTACATGTCGATCCTCAGATGATCGTTGAATATTACTCTCGTTAGTATCTATATTTTTTTAAATCCCAATCATTAATCAGAGTCTGTGGTTTGTGACCAAAAACACGAGCTACAAATTCAGTAAGAGGATATGCAGATAGTTTCCCTTCCTCAGAAACCAAAATATACGCCGATCGATGAATTTTCCGGAAAATTTGAAATCTCCGGATGTTATCCTGGTTATGGCGCGACTCTTGGAAATGCACTCAGGCGCGTTCTTCTTTCTTCCTTGGAAGGTGCGGCTATCAACGCCGTCAAGATAAAAGGAGTTTCCCATGAATTCTCGACCATCGACGGGGTCAAAGAGGACGTCGTTCAGATAATTTTGAACCTGAAGAAAATCAGATTCAAGATGCATTCAGATGAACCTGTGAAAGTAAGCCTGAAATTCAAGGGAGAGGGAGTTATCACTGCGGCTGACATAAAATGCCCTTCAAGCGTGGAAATCGTAAGTAAGGAGCAGGTTATCGCCACTATTACTGACAAGAAAACCGAATTCGAAATGGAACTCGAGGTTTCCAAGGGTCTTGGATATGTGCCGATCGAGCAGCAAGAGAGAGGAGAGAAAGAGATCGGAGTTATCGTTATCGATGCCGTTTACACCCCGATAAGGAGAGTGAACTACGAAGTCGAGAACGCCCGCGTCGGAAAAAGAACCGACTACAACAAGATAACGCTGGAAATAGTGACTGATGGAAGCATAACTCCGGAGGAAGCTTTCTCGAAAGCCGTCAGCATCCTAGTCGAACAGTTCTCAGCATTGATAGGTATCGAGGTTGAGAAGGAAGAGGTCAAGGAGGAAGTCAAGGTTGCCGAGATAGTGGAGGAAGTCGCGGTCGAGGAAGAGGCTGTCGATCCGCTCAAGATAAAGATCGAAGAGTTGAAATCCCTTTCCACAAGGACATTGAACGTCCTGCAGGCCGGAAACATCAAGAAGGTCAAGGACATCGTCAAATATAACGAGGAAGGAATCCTGGATCTTGAAGGGATGGGAGAAAAAGGATTGAAGGAAATCAAGAAGGCTGTCGGGGAATTCGGTCTGACCCTTAAGCAGAAATAATCAGCAAGTTCAAACAAGAAAAGTATGAAACATAGAGTAAAAGGAAGAAAATTCAGCAGGCTCAAGGGCCAAAGGACAGCATTCCTCAAGACGCTTGTCGGAAGCTTGATAGTGAAAGAGAAAATCACTACCACCGAGGCAAGGGCTAAGGAGATCAAGGGTATTGTCGACAGGATGGTAGGCAAGGCTCTTAAGATCAAAAAGGATGAATCCAAGAAAGTCTCGGTCATCAGGGATCTTCGAAAGCACATGCCTCTCGTGGCCGTGAAGAAGCTTTCAAGCGATTTCACTGGCAAATTCGAGGGTAGGGCAAGCGGATTCGTGAGGGTTATCAAGCTCGAGAGAAGAAAAGGGGATAGCGCCAAAATGGCGGTTATAGAATTTGTGTAGTCTCTACGAATTACGAATTTGTACGAATTTACGAATATACAAATTGGAATTATTAGCAATTCGCGGATTCGCATTTATTTGCGGATTAGCATAATATAGTGAAACAATATGGAAAGAAAAATTCATTTATTTGACGCCAAGGGAAAGGTTCTCGGAAGGCTCGCGACTGAAGTGGCGCGGGTTTTGAGTGGGAAGAACAAGGTTGATTACACTCCACATGTCGACGGAGGTGATATTGTCGTGGTCATAAACACCGAAAAGATCGTGGTGACCGGAAACAAGATGGAAGACAAGATTTACCACAGATTCAGCGGTTATCCTGGTGGAATAACCTCGATCGCCCTTAAGGATTTGTTGGAGAAGGATGCTACCAAAGTCATGATGAACGCGGTCAACGGAATGCTCCCGAAGAACAAGCTTCGCGACAGGATGATGACAAGGCTCCACCCGATCGTCGGCAGCGAGCATCAATACAAGATAGACGTAACGCACTAAAGGAATTAAAAAATCAAAAATCAAAATGCAAAATTATGGAGTCGCTCCGCGACGACATCGCAAGGATTATAAGTGAAGCGAATACCGCAATTTTAAATTTTGACTTTTAAATTTTGAATTATTTATCATATGGCAGTTAAAAAAGAAGCGAAAAAAGCCCCGGCCAAGAAAGCCCCAGCCAAGAAAGCTGCGGCCAAGAAGGCCGCTCCGAAAAAAGCCGAAGCGAAAGTTGAGGTTAAGGCGGAGGTAAAAGAAGTGAAAGCGAAAGTTGAGAAGAAAATCTCAGCCAAATACTTTTACGGTGTCGGAAGAAGGAAGACCTCGGTCGCCCAAGTCAGGCTTTATGAGAATGACAAGGCTACTGACGCTGACTTGGTCATCAATGACAAGGAAATGAAAGATTATTTCCCGACTTTGGCCCAGCAGAACGTGATGACCGCTCCTCTTAAAGGGATCGGAATGCACGGAAAATTCACCATGACGGCTCTCGTCAAAGGAGGAGGGATGACCGGACAGGTGGAGGCTGTACAATTGGGAATATCTAGGGCTTTGGTCGCATTCGACGAATCCCTTAAGAAATCCCTTCGGGATAACGGATTCCTTACTCGCGACGCGAGAAAGGTGGAAAGAAAGAAACCTGGACTCAAAAAAGCAAGACGCGCCCCACAATGGGCAAAAAGATAAAAACGCTTCGGCGTTTTTTCTTTTTGGCTATTGTGGATTGGAAAGGGGTCGGGAAAACGAAAGTTTTCCTGGGGTGGAAGTATTGAAACCGCAAGGTTTCAAGGAGCAAAGCGACCCCTCATTGGGCAAAAAGATAAAAACGCTTCGGCGTTTTTATCTTTTTTATGTCATTAATTGAAGGGTTATTTGCAACTATTTCCGGCCTGTTTTGTAGTATATTTATCAGCAATCTTCAAATAGAAACAGTTCATTTAACAAAGCCCCATATTTTTGCTTCAGGGGTGGAAAGGAGTAAGCCATGTCGACAGCACAGATATTCAACTGCATATTGGGAGAATGGATCAGGGAAATAACCCAACTGATCAATGAAGTGAAAGCAGGACGCGTTGAAGCCCAAACCAAGGTCGTGGAGTGGATGAAGTTCTTCATGATTCTCTCCCGGGAAATCAAGAATCATCCATTCGACAAGAAGACGGCGGGAAATATGCAGGATATTGTCGATGAATTGAAAGGCGACAACTTCTTTTTTCTCGAGGGCAGGGAACATTTCATCGAGAGGATAGGTGACGTTGTCCATCTGTTGGAAGTCGGCGATTGGGTTTGGGCGAGATGTGACGGCCACCTTCAGGAACTTCTCGGCAGGGTGGAGGACGTCGATCACGAGCATCTCCAAGCACTGGTCCTATTCATGGAGGAGGATTTCCCGGGGAACAGGGGATTACAGAGCCCCAATGCTTGCGTTTTATTCCCTGATATTCTCAGGATCGAGAATGATTCCGGGGTGATAGGCACAAAGTCTTGGGTGATGGAGCAATACAAGCAAGTCGTCTAAAAAATTCCTTCTTTCGGATGCAATAATGAATTCCCTCCCGCAGATTTCTCGGAAGGGGATTTTTCTGTTTGGAAATTTCCCGGGTAAGGAAAAAGCCCCCGGAATTCCGAAGGGCTTCAATTGATGCTTCATTGGAGAGTCTTTATAGTCAGTTTTTCGTGGACGCTTTTGCAATACGAGCATGTTTCCATATGCACCGCGATCGCGATGGTTTCCTTGTTGGAGAGTTTCCCGTGAGTAAAGAGTGATATTTTTTCCAGTCCGGGGCAGTCGCAAATTTCATTGCCACAGCCGCATTTACTTTCGCATTCCCGCATTGATTTCCTCCGTTGCTTTTTATGTGAGGAATTTTTCTTTGTTATTATCATTGAAACGATCCGGGTGAATAGTAATGAAAACAGCAAGGTTAGGATGAAAAAAGGGATGATACGGACCAGTTCCAGGGGTTTCTCCATGAGAATATGGTAAATTATTGTCACGACAAGAGAGTAGAACAATGTCCAAACTGCCTGATGGAGAAAGATCGTCAACCAGTCATATTTTTGTTCCTCGGTGTAAATTAAACTGATTTTGATAAGCACCCTTAGGTAATATGCAGTTACGGTAATGAGAAGTATCAAATAGATGGTCATTGGACCCTCCCTGGTGATATTTTTTAAAGTGCTATTAATGATATGGTTATCTATCGTATTTTATGGCATATTGCAATAAAATACGAAAAAAGTCAAGCCATAAAAATAAAAGGAGAAAGCTCGACAGGTTTCAATAGGGATGCTAGAATTCGCTCACGATAAGCCGTAGCCCTTTTAATAACCGATGATAGCAGAAGGAGGTCGAGATGGACTTTAGGCGCCAGTGTAAAATTTTAGGGGAAAATATGGTTATGATAACCATAGTCCCGAATGCTAGCAGTGGGCATCCTGATTTGGCCCAAAACCTCAAAAAGAAGATTTTGGAGGAAACAGGATTTGCCGAAAATCAGGTCAAGCGTTATTTCTCAGCCGTTTTTCCGGACGGTCCATTGGAAGGCCATTGTTACGTGGAACTGCAAATAGAGTATGACCTGAGCGAAGAAGAACTTCTCCGGCGCCTTAAAGAAAGACGTTACGAGGAAATAAAGCTTTGAAAGTGATTTTGTTTTCAAAAAGGCGGATACAGCTGTATTCGCCTTTTTTCATTTTTTCGCCAAAGAAAAAAAGTCCCCAGGAATCTTCCTGAGGACTTTCGTTTTTCCCGAAAGATTTTTCGGTTCAGCAGCTTTGGCCAGCGTTGGCGTTGGCGAGTATCTCTTTGACGAGTTGAATATTCACAGGATTCCCTTCGAAGACCCCTATGGCCATCACAGCTTCAGGGAGGGGATTGTTGATTTCAATAAGAAAAGTGAAAGCAATTATTTGGTATTCTTTAAAAGATGCCAATAACGGATTAGCCGCGAGTAGAAGCAGTTTTTTGTTTTGTTTGTGAAAGCGCGATACAATACGGATATGAAAAAGATAACTTTCGAAAGCATGTACTATCTTTATATCCTTGAATGTTCCGATGGGAGTTTGTATACGGGAATCGCTGTCGATGTGGAAAAAAGGCTCGCGGAGCACAACGACTCAAGAAGGGGCGCGAAGTATACGAAAGCCAGAAGGCCGGTGAAATTGGTGTTTTCAAAAAAATTCAAAAACAGGTCCGCCGCTTCCAAGGAGGAGGCTCGGATCAAGAATTTGTCCCGGAAAGAGAAATTGGAACTTATAAAAGCTTGAGTCATGGATTCTTTCGAAATAAAAATGCGCGGGAAAGTCTGGCTTTATGAGGGTGGAAAATCCGCATGGCATTTCATCTTGCTTCCTAAGGGAAAATCAAGGGACATGAGGGAATTTTTTTCCGGTATGGAAAGGGGATTCGGTTCGCTTCCGGTCGAAGTCACGATCCGGAAGACCACCTGGCGGACTTCCATTTTTCCGGACAGCAAAGAGGGCGCATATCTCCTCCCCCTTAAATATGAAGTTCGCAATAAGGAGAGCATCAAGGCCGGGGACATGGTCACGTTCATCCTGAAAGTCCTCGTTTAGGAAAATTTTTAAAAAAACAAAAACATATGGAAAAAAAACTGCTTATTGTCATGGCGATATTCGTATCGATAAACCTCATCGCTTTTCTCATTATGTTTTTGGACAAGTTGAAATCGAGAAAAAAAGGAGTAGAGAGAATTTCCGAGGGTCTCTTGTTTTTCATGGCGGCGGCTTTTGGGAGCGTCGGGGTGTATACCGGCATGTTCGCTTTCAGGCATAAAACCCAGAAATGGTATTTTCTTCTTGGTATACCCTTGCTTATGCTCCAAAACGGAGCCATTTTGTATCTAGCGTATTTGTTTTTGATTTGAAATATATTTTTCCTTTTGACAGAAAGTAAGAGATCATTGAAAAGTTTGTATTACATTGCATGAGAGTTTCTAAGAAGAGATTATTTTCAATTACATGGATTATTTATCCGAAAACTTCAAAAGATTTTTGCTTTCGACGACTGCGATGCTGTTGGGATCGGTGCTGTTTTTCGGAGGAGTCGCGCCGGTCCTGGCCAACGATGTCGTTTTCGGACTGAGTGACGGCAGCGAGCCCGAGATAGGCCTACTCAAAGACAAATCTTCGATTAAAGGTAAGAAGGGAAAATATATAGACATTAGTTTGTCAAAACAGACCCTTACTCTTTACAAAGACGGAAAGCCGGCGGGATCTTATGTTATTTCTTCCGGCAAAAAATCGATGGCCACGCCGAAAGGAAATTTCAAAATTTATAATAAAGCCAAAAGGGCCTGGTCTGACGAGTATGGGCTGTATATGCCATATTGGATGGCATTCACGCCTTCAGGTTCTCACGGCATACACGAGCTTCCTGAATGGCCCAGTGGTTACAAGGAGGGTGCCGGTCACTTGGGTATTCCGGTTTCGCATGGCTGCGTGAGGCTCGGAGTAGGTGCGGCCAAAAAGGTTTATGATTGGGCTCCGATAGGTACGCCTGTGATAATCCATTAAGGAGCAGCAGACGAGGGATTCCGCTAAGAGATCCTTTTTTGCGGTTCGTTCTGGCGACCGTGTGGTATAATGGCCATATCGACGGAACTTTTTCCTGCGATTAACAAGTTAACTCTCATAAGAATAAAGACATGGATTTCAGCAATAAATTACGGAACCACTTGGTTGTAGAGCTTTTGTCATTAGTATTGATTTATATTTTCTGGCTTTCTGGTATAGGACTTAACCGTTCCGTGGCCGCGGTTTCATTCGTGCTGCTTTTTCTGGTACTTATCATAGGGCCCATCATGAAACTCTGGCGTCCGGTTGTGGAGCACCTCCCATGGGAGATGCCTTGGAGCTGGAGGGGCGAACTGGGAATTTGGTTTTTTCTGCTCTCACTTGCACATGTGGGATTGGTTATGTATGACAGGGAGGGATTAGGAACATTGCGCTTGGCGGATTATTTGGGACTGGTCGCACTTTTCTGGGCTTTGGTTTTGACGGCTACTTCTTTTGAAAAGGTCATCAAATTCATCGGGGTCAAGTCGTGGAAATGGCTGCACTCTTTTGCTTATGTGATTTTCTACTTGGTCGGTTTTCACACCATAAACCACGCCTTCTTGAGGACCGGGAGGCCTGACAGTTGGATCCATTGGTCATATCTGGTCATGATAACTGTCGTTATCGTTCTGCAAATTTCCGCTTTTGCCAGAGAAGTCGTCCTTTATCGTAAAAGTCTCAAGAGCGAATAAGTATGTATAAAGTGAGCCGCGAACAATTTGAGAAAATCGTCGATGAAGGCATCAGCGAAATCCCTGGAAAATTTTTAGCAAAATTGGACAACGTGGTCATTGTCGTGGAAAATGATCCGACAAAGGAGCAGGAAAAAGAGTTGGAAATTCGCAAGGGATGGACGCTGTTCGGACTTTATGAAGGAATCCCGCAGGCTGAGCGCGGAGACCATTATTACGGCGTTCTGCCGGACAAGATTACTATTTTTAAAAATCCCATAGAAGAGGAAGCTGGATCGGAAGGTGAGATAAAAAAGATCGTCAGTGAAACGGTCTGGCATGAGATAGCGCATCATTTCGGCTTGGACGAAGAAGAGGTGGAGCGTGCCGAAAAGGCGAAAAAAGGCCGCGTATCATGATCAAATGAAATCCTGAGCTGAGTTTATTTGTAGTACGGGCAGAACTTTTCCAACTCCAAAGGAGGTTTTCCGTGGACGGTTATGAGGAGATGAAAAATCTTTGGGAGAATGATCCCGAAGAATTCGAAAGAAGGCGCTTGGAGCTGATTGAGCTGTTGATTGCCAAGGCTCCCGCTGAAAAGCAGATAGGCTTGCGTCGGCTCCAGTGGGAGATAGACGGGATATGCATCCGTTCAAAAAATCCTCTCCAGCGGCTGCAGAATTTCCAAGATTTCTTCATGAAAAGGGTTTACGGTGAGAGCGGAGCTCTTTTGAAAATTTCCCGTTGCTGCAGGGAAGTGATCGACTTGATGAAGGGGGATGTCATTGCAAAAAAGAAAGCCTCCTTGAAAGTCGTGAAATAGGCCGGGCAATGCTCGGCTTTTTCTTTCGCGCAAGATAGAGGGGAATATTTTTTTTAAAAAAATATATATCACGCGGATATGAAACATTTGGAGATTAAAATTTTCGGCAAAGTGCAGGGTGTTTTTTTTCGTAGCTCGGCAAGGCAGAAGGCGGGAGAGCTCGGACTTTCCGGCTTCGCGGAAAACCTTGCGGACGGAAGCGTGGAAATCGAAGCGGAAGGCGAGGAGGAAAGGCTCAAGGAATTTTTGAAATGGTGCCACAGTGGTCCAGAGAGAGCCGAGGTGGAGAAAGTGGCTTTCCATTTTTCGGACGAGCTTAAGGGATTCGGTGGGTTTGAGGCGCGGAGATAAAACAAAAAAAACCGCAGATGACGCGGTTTTTTTGTTCAGCTTAATCGTGGCTAAAATCCAAGAAGACCGGTTTCTTCAGGGAAGTTTATGGATTGCAATGTGGAAGCCGCTCCCTCGACAGTGTCGGTGAAATAAATCCGGTCTTCGGAGAAATTACTCACGACCTTCGATCCGCTTTGGGAAAGAGAGACGATGTCGAAAATATTATTATTATCGCGTTGGTCCAATTCGGATATTTTTATCTGGCTGTTTACTGAAAAAATCACATGCTCATAATCGTCGCTCCATTGGATGTTATCTAGCGGTTGGGAGTAACGGGTTACGGAGAGGACTTCGTTTTCGCTTCTGTATGGTTGTGTTTCCCAATCCCTGGTGAAATAGGCATATATCTCCCGATTGTTCCAAAAAAGCAGCTTCTTGCCGTCATTGGAGAACTGCACGCCCTTGGCGTCATCCAGGAGTTTTCCGAAGTATTCGTCTTTCTCTCCTTTGTTGAATATGAAGAGGCGGTCGCTTCCATTTTTCATCGCGATCTTTTCCTTGTCATAGACGATGATGCGGTATGAATCGTCTTCCATTTCAGAAGGAGCGGATGTTGTGATTTGAAGGGGGCGCATAGTTCCGTCAAGATTGGTTTGAAACACGATGCCGTTAGGAAGTTGGAAATAATAGACGAATTTACCCGAAATATCATAGCTGGAAATCTGTTTGGCTATGACCTTTTTTTCCTCGGGTTTTTTTGTATCCAGTCGATAGAGATCCCTTTTGGACATATAGTATACGACGTCCTTGTCTTCACTGTCCCAGCGCACGGAGGATACCTTGGATGTCTCGGCCAGCTCTTGGAGATCAAGCGCGCTTTGGTTTTCCAGTTCTATAATAAAATAGGTTTTGTCCGAACCCTTTTTTAAGGGGATGATTATCTTTTCCGATTGAGGAGACCATTCGATATTTTCTTGCTCATCGTCGGTGAATTCATATTCCGTAGTAGAGAAAACTGTTCGAATGGTGTTTTTTTCGGTATCCAATATGTCCATAGACAGTTGTCCATTCTCCCTGCGCACGGTCGCTATCAGGTTCTTGGTGGGCGCTATGAAAAAGTCGTTGGCGCTTTTCGCTTCATAGGCGGTGCGATCATAATTTTTCCTGGTCAAAAGGACGTTCCAAAATTCGGTCGAGATCCCGCTGCGGATAGTGACTTTTTTGGACCAGGTATTGTAATCGGGGGCTGTCACTCTGACCACATATTCATCCGGCCTGATGCGATTGACATGAAAGGAGTTATTTATCCTGCTAAGTTTTTTAGTGACGCTCGTGTTGTCGATTTCCACATCTATATCCTGCGGATTAGATTTTATGGTCAAAGATCCGGCATAGACGAAAACCCCCCTTTCCGCACTGAACGTGTAGCCGAACGAATACAGGATCAGGAAAGATGAGGTCGCGAAAAACATAGCGACCAATGTCCAGAAAAAAAGCGTTTTGAATTTTCTATTGTTGATGTCTATCATGGTTGATCGGATTTAAGTGCTTAAATAAAACAAAAATGCGCATCAGGAAATCGCATCTCATGGCTTGTTATATTGTCTTGGTATGTGCCATATCATTTCCTCACAAGAGTAACCCAAAAATACGGTTTTGTCCAGCCAGGGACTGTTGCAACGCTCCGAGTTGTTGTATAATTCATTTGTTATAAATAACGTCATCTTTATGGGAGATCTTTTGGCGAAATTCACGCAATCAGGGATAGTTGCTGAATTGTCCGCAATAGGAGCGGTGCTTTTGGTGATCAGTGTCATGTTTTGGTTGGTGATCGGAAGATTCAGGCTTCATAATGCGCTCATAAATATCTATATATCCTTTGCCATATTGCAGGTCGCATACGAGGAGATTCTGGCCTTTGGGAAATTCATGCCGATTTCGGTGTTTTTGATTTTGGTCGTTTTTTTGACTCTTGTAGACAGTAATCTGTTTGAGATCCATCTTTCGGGATCAGGGCTGGCCATTTGGCAGGTGATTGTGCTGAGTTTTTTGGAGGCGGGTCTCTTGGTGAGCATCGTCTCTTCGTTGGTTCCGGAGAAGCAGATCCTGAAGTATATTTCCATAGATTCTTTCGAATATTTCGTATCTCCGCTGGCCAGTATCCTTTGGATGGTGGCCCCTTTGGCATTTTTGATTCTTATAGGCAGAAGGGGGAAATAGGGCGGGGTTGACCCTGTTAAATCCCCGACAAGTCGGGGTCCGCAGGAAGCGGAATTTAACAGGGTTGACGGATATTTTATTTCCGGTATAATTCGATTTGTTGTTCGTATTCTTATTTTATGGTTTGCGGATAAGCAGGTTATCCGGGCGCATAGCTCAGTTGGTAGAGCAACGGCCTTTTAAGCCGATGGTCGGGGGTTCGAATCCCTCTGCGCCCACAAAGAGAAAATCCCATCAGGGATTTTTTTGCTTTGTGGGCAGAGGGATTCCTCCCTACCTGGGGATTTTTAGCGGTTTATGCTATAATTATCGGAGAAATTAAAGCTTAAAAAAATCAACATGAACAAAACATTTCTCCTGGCAGTTTTTTTGTCCGCAACTTTTTTTCTTTCAGGATGTTCCCTCGACACCAGTATTACCCAGTCTACGGGGGCAAACTTGATGCCTAAGGCGACTTTCATAAAAACCTCGGACAGCGGGGAGATTTGGGAGCCGAAGATGAAAGTAGATGAAAAGAAAAGCATCTCTTCCATAAACGTGCTTGCGGTCGCTGTCGATCCGTTTGATCCCAACATAGTTTATCTTGGATCGGAAAAAAACGGGATTTTCGTTTCCCGTGATGGCGCGGAAACCTGGAGTCAGATAAAATTTCCGGAAAAGGTTTATGGGTTGGCGTTGGACCACTCTGCGAGAAATGTCATTTACGCATCTGGAGTTTTCAAGGGAAGGGGTAAGATATTCAAGAGGACAAGCGAGGGAAGCGAATGGAAAGAAATTTATACCGAACCGGCCGATGGGACTGTGATTTCGTCTTTGGCTATGGATAAGTTCAATGCCAATGTCTTGTATGCTGGGACGAATGAAGGCGTCATCTTCAAGACGACGGATGGAGGGAATACCTGGAACAATATCCACAAAGCGGAAGCGCCCGTGACCTCCATCGCGTTTGATAGTGCCAATTCCAATGTCGTGTATTTCGGGGTTTTCCAACGGTCCCTGCTTAAAACTTCCAATGGCGGGGTCTCAGTGGAAAACATTACAAGTAAGATTTCCGGTTTGGATGGCAATCAGAGTGTTTTTTCCGTGACAACCGATCCTCGCTCAGCGGGAACCTTGTATGCAGGTCTTGGAAATGGGATCGCCAAGAGCGTCAACGGGGGAGAGAACTGGGTCAACTTGAACACCTTGGGGAGTTCCAGGAATTTCCCGGTAAGGGTTTTGGCCGTGAATCCTCAGAATTCAAGTGAGCTTATTTATGTAGCAGGAAAGGCGATATATAAATCCACGGACGGCGGAGTGCAATGGTCCACTTTCCAGCTGGATACCGCCAAGGATGTTGGCGGTATAGTTTACAATAGGAACAATCCTTCTATAATATATGCAGGATTGAGAAATTTTTAAATCAGGGCGGTAAGCGGTAATAAGTAATTTTTTAGAAAAATATGTATAACGAAGTCATTTCAGAAAAAAGAAAGGATTTGGACAAGGCTATAGAGCATTTGCAATTCGAGCTTGGAAAGTTGCGTACCGGCAGAGCGACGCCTTCGTTAGTTGAAGACGTCATGGTGGATTATTATGGCACTAGGACACCGCTTAAGCAGATCGCGTCCATTAACACGCCGGAACCTAGGCAGATCACCATCCAGCCGTGGGATAGGGGAGCGATAGGTCCCATTGAGGGTGCGATCAGGGAATCGGACTTGGGCTTAAATCCCATAAATGATGGGATCTTGATTAGGTTGAGTATTCCGGCACTTACTGAGGAAAGAAGGAAGGAATTGGTGAAAGTGTTGAACAATAAGGCCGAAGAAGGCAGGATCGCTTTGCGTAATGTCAGAGAGGACGCACTGAAAGAGGTTCAGAATATGGAGAAGGAGGGGTTGATTTCCGAAGACGATAAGTTTCGGGCAAAAGAAAAACTGCAAGGCGTGATTGATGAATACAATAAGAAGGTCGAGGAAATAAGAGAGAAGAAAGAGAAAGATATAATGACAGTTTGATGTCGTGAAGCGCGAAACGTGGAACACGGAACGTAAAATGCAAACAGGCGCGCGGACAGTTGTAATTTATATTTAATTGTGCGCTATGCGTTTCACGCTATGCGTTACGCTATAAAACATAATGGCAATTTTGATTTTTATTCTGATACTCGGGGTTCTGGTTCTTATTCATGAGCTGGGGCATTTCGTCGTGGCCAAAAGGAACGGGATAACTGCGCATGAGTTCGGTTTCGGTTTCCCGCCCAGGGTTTTCGGTGTGTATAAGAGCGACAAGGGAAAATGGAAATTCGTACGCGGAAGCAAGGATGTTGAAACCAAAAACACGATTTATTCCTTGAACTGGTTTCCGATCGGAGGGTTCGTCAAGATCAAGGGAGAGGATGGGTCAGGGCAGAATGAAAAAGACAGTTTTGCGAACAAATCAGCCTGGACCAGGATCAAGGTTCTTTTGGCTGGAGTGATCATGAACTTCGTTTTGGCTTGGGTGTTTTTCTCTGCCGGTTTCATGATTGGCACGTATCAGGAAGTTGTTGACGGGAACACCCAAGATTCGAAGATTTTGATAAATATGGTCGCGGAAGGTTCTCCCGCTGAGCAGATGGGAATCCGATTGGGAGATGAGCTCGTCTCGGGAGGCAACGGGGGCGAAGTCGTTTTTGGGAACGTGAAGGATGTCCAGGATTTCATCAATAACCATAAAGGCGAGGAGATAGCCCTTACGGTGCTGCGTGGCGAGGAGAATTTGGAGCTTCGGGGCACCCCAAGGACGGAAACCGTCGAGAGTCAAGGTTCTTTGGGAATAGGGCTTGCTGAAGTGCGGAAGGTCAGATACGGCTTTTTCCAATCCCTCTATTACGGTCTCTTGGAAATGAAAAACGTGTTTATTTTGATGCTCATAACCATCAAGGAGCTTTTCGTCGGAAAAACCGGAGGAGTGGACGTTACCGGCATAATCGGAATCGCAGTTTACACGGGGCAAATCATTCCTCTGGGGATAGTGCAGATTCTTCGATTTGCCGCGATTTTGAGTATAAATTTGGGAATAATCAACGCGCTTCCTTTTCCGGCTCTGGACGGAGGGCGGGTGCTGTTTATTTTGATTGAGAAGATCAAAGGTTCCCCAGTGAGCGAGAAAGTGGAACAGGCTTTCCATACGGTGGGATTTATGCTATTAATAATCTTGATGGTGGTGGTCACGTTTAAGGACTTCATCAGATTCGATATAGTGGACAAGATCAAAGGGGTGTTTTAATTGCGACCCTTGACACAGTAGTTTTTTCTGGTATGATTGGTTTTATCAAATGCATGTTTTCATGGCTCTGCCAATTTCGGCGGCAGCCTTTTTAAATCGATTAAAAAGAAAAAAATGGTTAGATTAATGACGAAGGAAGGATTGAAAAAGCTTCAGGATGAGCTGGATGAAAGGAAGACCGCGCTCAGACAGGAAATAGCCCAAGCTATCAAAGAGGCCAAGGAGCAGGGTGATCTCAGTGAGAACGCCGAATATGCCGAAGCCAAGAGGCAGCAAAACGAAAACGAATCCAGGATAGCTGAATTGGAAATGACGCTCAAGGAATCGCAAGTCGTTGAAAAGGCCAAAACCAACGGGCATGTGCAGATAGGATCAGTCGTTGGCGTCGAATTCAATGGGCGCAATATGGATTTCCATATCGTGGGCTCCAATGAGGCTGACCCGGCTAACTTCAAGATTTCCAATGAGTCTCCTTTGGGAAGGGCCTTCATGAACAAGAAGAAGGGCGAGGAAGTGGAGGTTTCCATTCCAAGCGGAGTGGTGAAATATAAGATCGTGGACATCAAGTAATATCGCACCTAGTGGTTAAGCCCCGTTTAGCGGGGCTTTTTGTTTGCCAAAAGGCCTTTTTCGGGCTATCATTCAGGCATATTAAACATCTAAAAATTTCGAATTTTGAATTTCGAATTTTGAATAAAATCTGAATATTTCAATGTTTAAAAATTGAAACATTGGGAATTCATTAAAAATTCAAAATTCAAAATTAAAAATTCCGGCGCAGCCATGATCAGAGACGATATCAGGCAGGTGAAATTGGAAAAATTGGAGAAGGTTCGGGAATTCGGCATGGATCCATATCCGGAAAAAAATGAAAGGACCAATACGAACGCGGAAGCGTTGGAGAAATTCGACGAGCTTTCCGGAAAAGAAATCACATTGGTCGGAAGGGTCAGGTCGATGCGTCCTATGGGAGGAAGCGCTTTTGCGAGCATTGAAGATGAAACCGGAAAGATCCAACTTTTCCTCAACAAGGGGAATATGAAGGAAGAACTTTTCAAGCTTTTCGTGAAAACCATCGAGCTTGGGGATTTCGTGCAGGTCAGCGGGGAGCTTTTCAAAACGAAGACCGAAGAGAAATCCATCAAGGTGACGGATTGGAAAGTTCTTTCTAAGAATATCCGCCCAGTACCGACCGAACATTTCGGCATCAAGGACGAGGAAGAACTCCTTCGAAAAAGATATTTGGATCTCATGACAAATCCGGAGACGCGCGAACTTTTCAAAAAGAAAAATATTTTCTGGCAGACCGTGAGGAATTTCCTTTTAAACGAAGGATTCTTGGAAGTGCAGACTCCTGTCTTGGAACATACGCCAGGCGGAGCAGACGCTGAGCCTTTCATAACGCACCACAACGCCCTGGATCAGGATTTTTTCATGCGCATCTCGCTCGAGCTTCCTTTGAAGAGACTTTTGGTCGGAGGATATGAGAAGGTTTTCGAAATCGGACGCGTGTTCCGCAACGAGGGAATTGACCGCCAGCATTTGCAGGAATTCGATCACATGGAATTCTATTGGGCTTATGGGGATTTGGAGAAGGGAATGGAAATGTCAGAGAAGATGTACCGTGAAATAGCTCTCAACGTTTTGGGTAAATATACTCACCAATACGAAGAAAACGTGATCGATTGGAGCAAACCTTTTCCGCATGTGGATTATTTTGAGGCGTTCCAGAAAGAAACCGGAATAGACCTCTCGGGCGAGGTCAGTGTTGAGCAACTTTGGAAAAAAGCTGACGAGCTGAAAATCAAATATGACAAGACATACGGCAAAGGAAAGATGATAGACACGATTTATAAAAAAACCGTCAGGCAAAAACTCATCCAGCCGTGCTTTTTGGTAGGGCATCCGATCGAGGTTTCTCCGCTTGCCAAGAAAGATCCGAATAATCCGAACAGAGTGCTCCGTTTCCAGGTCGTGGCTGGAACGGCCGAGCTTTGCAACGCGTTCGCCGAGCTCAACGACCCGATCGACCAGAGACAGCGTTTTGAAGACCAGATGAAGCTGCGTGAGGCCGGGGACACCGAGGCTCAGATGATCGATGAGGATTTCGTGGAAGCTCTCGAATATGGGATGCCGCCGGCTTTCGGATTCGGACTCAGCGAAAGACTCTTCTCGTTCTTCATGAACAAATCAATCAGGGAGTGCGTCATCTTCCCGCCGATGAAATCTAAGGAATAACTTTCGATATATGCAGGGAGACATTTCGGAAATCGAGGAGTATGTCAGGAAGATCTTTGTGGAATCTCCGCACGTCGAGGATCCTGACAGGAAAAAACTTTTGCAAAACTTTTGGGAGAACCACACTAAAGAGGTCGTCGATCTTTCTTTGGAATTGGCGAAAAAATACGGAGCCGACAGGGAAATCGTGCACCTGGGCGCGCTTTTCCATGATTTTTCCCTGGCCTATGATAGCGAACCGCACGACGAAGTGAGTGCGGACAAAGCGTTCGAATTCTTGATAGTCAATTGGTTCAATCGGGATGTCGCTGAGAAAGTAAGGGATATAATCCTCAAACACAGGTGCAAGAAATTCATTCCGGAAACATTGGAAGAGAAAATTGTTTCTACTGCCGACGCGATCGCTCATTTCATCCCGGCTTTTTACAAAGGCGCGGCCGAAGTCGCCAGGGAGGATTACGCCGAGATGATCAGGGGCAAGATAGACAAGCTCGAGGACGAATATGAAAGGAAAGTTTTTTTCGAGGACGAGAAGAAAATCCTGAAGAAATACATGAAGGAATTCAAGGAGAAGTATTATTACAAAATTAGCAATAAGACCGATGCATAAATCAGCCGGAGCGATAATAAAAAACGACAAGGGAAAAATACTGATGCTAGAAAGGACGAAATTTCCTTTTGGTTGGGCGTGTCCCGCGGGGCATGTGGATGAAGGAGAGAAACCGGAAGATGCTATGGTCAGAGAAGTGTGGGAAGAGACCGGATTGTCCGTCAAAGAATACGAATTGCTTTTCCATGAATTTGTCGAGTGGAATGAATGCAGCAGGGGAGTAAGGGGACACGACTGGTCTCTTTTTGAGGCGATTGAATGGGAAGGAGAAGCTGTTTCAAATTCTGAATCGAAAAATATGAAATGGGTTGGTGTTGATGAGATTAAAGGGTTGGAATTGGAACCGGTTTGGAAATATTGGTTTGAAAAATTAAAAATAATTTAATTCATTATGAAAATCGTTATCTGTGCCAGTATGGCGTTCGCCCAAAAGATATTTGAAGCTGAAAAAGAGCTTGCTCGGAACGGGCACGAAGCTTTTGTGCATGAGAAAGTGAAGATGCACGCCGAAAAAGCACTTTCTTCCGCCGAAAACACCCAGGAAAAAATCAATGACGATATAATCAAGGTTTATTTTGAAAAAATAAAAAATAGCGATGCCATCTTGGTTTTGAATTATGACAAAAACGGAATTGAAAATTATATCGGAGGGAACGTGTTTTTGGAAATCGGATTTGCGCATGTATTGGGTAAGAAAATTTTTCTTCTCAATGGGATCCCCGAAGTTTCCTATAAGGATGAAATCGTCGCCATGCAGCCAGTTGTCTTGGGCGGGGATTTAAGAGAAATCAAATGAAGATCCTCATAGGCACGACAAATAAGGACAAGTTTACTGAGTATGAGAAAGCTTTTGAAATCCACGGAAAGGACATCGAAATCGTTTCCGTGAACGACTTGAATATCACGGGTGAAGTTGAGGAGGACGGGAAAAGTCTCCTGGAGAACGCCAGAAAAAAAGCGAAATATTTCGGTGAAAAATCCGGAATGTTTACGGTTTCCGAGGACTTCGGTCTTTTCGTGGACGCCTTGGGAGGGGAGCCCGGGATTCATGCTAAGCGCTGGCACGGTGGAACGGAAGCCGATAGGCGCAGGAAGCTCCTTGAAAGGCTCAGTGGGGTTTCCGGCGGCTCCAGGAAGGCCGAGTATAGAGGCGTGATGGTCGGCTATGATCCCGGGCGTAAAGCATTTTGGGAATATGAGGGGGCGATCAGAGGCCGCATAAGGGAGGATGGGGATTTTCCAGAAGGTTTCGGTTATGATCCTATATTTATTTCCGATTTTTATGGCAAATCTTTTTCCGACACGTCCAAGGAAGAAAAACTCGCCATCAGCCACCGCGGACTCGGCGTCAGGGGGTTGGTAGGTTTTTTGAAAAGCCATATTGACTGAGGAACTTTTTTTAGCTATTATTTTTTTGCCGGGTACTTCAAAAACTACCACCATGCGTCCGTGCGGACTAATAACCGTGAATCACATCCCGGGCGGGCGACCAAATTTTCCAGGCTCTCCATGAAAGGAGAGCCTGTTTTTTATTGCGCAGAAATCACAAAATAGAATTGTATTAAGCGATAGGGAACATTATTTTTTATTTTATGAATAACAGGGAAATATCCAAGATATTATATGAAATGGCGGCGCTTTCGAGAATGGAGGACGAGGAATTCAAGGCTCGCGCCTATGAAAGGGTTTCGCAATCGATCGACGGTCTCGGGAGGGAGCTGGAGGATGTTTATGGAAAAAAGGGAGTGGGAGGTCTTTTGGAAATTCCCGGAATAGGGAAAAACATCGCAGGGCACATCACGAGCCTTATCGAGAAAGGGACGTTCCAGGAATATAAAATTCTCAAAAAAAAGATCCCGGTGGATGTCCTTGGTCTATTGCAAGTGGAAGGCGTAGGGCCCAAGAACGTCAAAGCTCTTTGGGAAAATCTTAAGATAAAAAATTTGGACGACCTAGAGATAGCGGCCAAGAGGAAAAGGATACGCGAGCTTGAAAATTTCGGTGAAAAAACCGAGGAGAAAATTTTAGCGGGAATAGAGTTCGTCAGGAAATCCGGGGGTAGGAAGGTTTTGGGGTTGATCCTTCCGGAAATCAGGAAAATGGAAGAGGAAATAAAAAAATTTCCCGACGTCGAGAGAGTGGTGATAGCGGGTTCGGTCAGAAGAAGGAGGGAAACGATCGGCGACGTGGATATTCTGGTCGTCGGGAAAAATCCTAAAAAAATTATGGATCAATTCATACAGCTTTCCGAAGTAGACCATATCATCGCCAAAGGAGAAAAAAAGACCTCCGTCGCGCTCAAAATAGGAATCAATTCCGATTTGCGCGTTTTTTCCGAAGATGAGTTCGGGGCGGCTTTGAATTATTTTACCGGCTCGCAGGCGCATAATATCCGCCTTAGGCAAATAGCCAAGGAAAAGGGACTCAAGCTCAGCGAGTACGGGCTCTTCAAGGGTAAGAAAAAAATCGCGGGAAAGACCGAAGAGGGGATTTATGAAAAACTAGGTCTTTCGTATATCGAGCCGGAGCTGCGCGAGGACGCCGGCGAGATCGAAGCGGCCCAGGAAGGAAAGCTGCCTAGGCTCATCGGGTATGGGGACTTGAAGGGTGACCTGCAGATCCAAACCGATTGGACGGATGGCCATCATTCGATTTGGGAGATGGCTACCTATGCGATGGAGGAAGGTTTGGAATATATCGTGATCACTGACCACACTAAGGATTTGGCGGTGGCAGGGGGTTCGGACGAGAAAAGACTTCTCGAGCAAATGGGGGAAATCGACAAACTGAACTCTAGATTGAAAAAAGAAAAAAAGAAATTCAGGATCCTCAGGGGTGCGGAAACGAACATTCTCAAAGACGGTTCGATCGATATCGACGACAAAACCTTGGCCAAATTGGACGTGGTGGGTGCGGCAATCCACAAGAATTTCGAGCTTTCCCGAAAAGAGCAGACGGAGCGGGTAATCAAAACCATGAAAAATCCCCATGTGGATATAATTTTTCACCTCACGACGCGCGTTATCGGCAAAAGGCGAGGGGTTGAGCTGGATATGGAAAGGATTTTCGAGGTAGCCAAGCAGACTGGAACCGTTCTGGAGATAGATGCTTTTCCCGACCGGCTGGATATAGCCGCGCAATATGTCAGGATCTGCGCGGAGAGGGGAATCAAGATGAGCATAGATTCCGATGCTCATGCCAAAGCGCATATCGATTATCTGGAGCACGGCATAGCCGAGGCCCGTCGCGGTTGGGCGCAAAAAAAGGACATCATCAATGCCCATTCTTTGGAAAAAATGCTCTCTATGCTGAAGGGAAAAAAATCAACAGGGAAGTTTTAGATTTCTTTCCGTTTCCGTCAGGAATTCCTGGATGGTATGGAGTTCTATTTTCCTGTCTCGCAGGTGCCCATATTCCGGATCATCTTCGCTGTGATTGAGAACTATGTCCAGATATTTGGAATCTATTTTCTGCATATCATCTTTTATCCATAGGTAAGTCACAAAGCAGTTCACAAGTCCTCGTTTCGCGTCGTCTACCATGAAAGCCAGGGTTTTGAGAACCGGCCGCTGTGATAGATAGGGCCTGTTGCTTCTGAGCGCTTCCTGGATATCCGCAAGATGGATTATGTCGGAGGCCAGGTTCTTGTCGTTGACCGAACAAGAGCAGATATTTTTCTTGATATTGAGATTGGCGACCTGATAGTTGTGATGCAGTCCGGCTATTTTGGCTTCGACCGGATAACCCATGAAATCCAGAATCTTTTCCGATTCCTTCTCATGTTTTTGCATGATGTCGATGAGGGACATGTTGGCGGAGAATTTCTTGCTTTCCAATAGCTTGATCTGCTTTTTTGAAAAAAGGGTTTTGATAGGGACGAAGCGTGCCCCGCGTATGCGGTTGCGTATCATATGCTCCATGAGAGTCCCTGGGTCATCCAGGAGCTCGTGGGGTATGCTTATGGAGTATTTTTTCATCAGTGAGAACGCTTTCCTTTTCGAAAGTTGGATGAAGGCCTGAGCCCAATTCTCATCAGTGTAATTGCTGTTCAGAAGGAATTTGGGTATGACTACTTTGCCGATGTCATGGAACAGGCAGGCGCGCCAGAACTGCTCCGGCAAGATCCCCTCCCTTGTCAGCATATCCAAAAAAGTCGATCCGGATTCCAACGGTCTCTCTACTTTTTTCTTTGCCGTCACATAGGTCTCGATGGAGTGTAGGAGTGTTTTGCTATCGAAAAGTCTCATGATCGTCAGTATCTCAAGATCTTTGGGGGACAGGGGATATAATCTCAGGATGTCCTCTTTGAATAATTTTTGCGTAATCGCGACCTCCCTGTCCAGCAGCCCGAGGTCTTTCAATGTGACGTAAGCTCTCTCGAAACTGCCGCGCCTGCAGATTTCGCGGGCATGGACATTGCTGTGGTTGCCGTTTTGATTTTTAGTATCCAAGTCCCCATCCTCTCCGTTATTCTGGGAAGATGAATCGGTCAAGTTTTGTTTTTTTGAAATGCCGCTTTCTTTTTCGGGAGTCATGGCAACTATTGTATTATAGGATTGGAAATTTTCAGTCATCATTATTTTACTCTATTTCATGAAATTATTACAGTTGATCCGGACATAAAATTTTGGCAAAAACATGAAGTAAGTACAACCCGGGGATGTTTTTATTACACAAAGAAAAAAGCCGCGCATTCCCGAGTGTGTTCGGGATGCGCGGCCTTGGACCCTTTGGTTATTTGGGTCTGATCGGGGGAGAGAGGAGTTTCGAAGGAGCTTCGTTTTTGGGATTATGTTTTCCCTCGACGTATATCTCCCTCAGTTCCTGCATGAATTCTGGCCCTCCTTTTTTTTTGAATAAATCCTTGATACGTGGGTAGCTCATGAGAAACTCCTCCTGCCCTTTGGGTTGAGTTGATATGTGAAAATGAACTAATGGATCACTATATCTTACATTATAGCAGATTTTGGATAAAAAGTCAATAGCGCCGAAGAGTGCAAGTCAAAAGCCCATCAAGTCCTTCAGGTTTATCAAGAAAAAACAAAAACGTTCAAATTATAGAACTTTAAGAACTTTATGAACTTGATAAACTTTATAAACCCGCTCATTCTTGCCTAGTGCCTTATTTAAGGGTAAAATAGCCGCATAGACATAAATCATCTTTTAAAGGAAAAACAATGTTGGATATCAAATTCATCAGGGAAAACGTCGAGGCTGTGAAGAAAAATTGTGTGGACCGCGGGGTCAAATGCGACGTGGACAGATTGGTCGCTTTGGACAAGGAAAGGATTAAGCTTTTGCAGGAAGTTGAGGAGCTCAAGTCAATGAAGAATTCACTCAATGACCTGATCAAGTCCGCCGCCGATCAGAATGAAAGGAAAGAGATCATCGATAAAGGCAAGGAGGTCAAGACCAAATTGGAAATCAAGGAGCCGGAACTCAAGAGCGTCAAAGAGGAATTCGAAAAACTTCTTCTGGCCGTGCCGAATATGACGCATCCTGACAGCCCGATCGGAAGGACGGATGAGGATAATGTGGAGATCGAAGTTTATGGCGAGATTCCGAAGTTTTCCTTTAGCGCGAAAAACCATGAGGAGATCATGAAGAAGTTGGATTTGGCGGATTTCGAAAGGGCGGCGAAAGTTTCCGGATCGAAATTCTATTATCTCAAAAACGAAGGCGCGCTTTTGGAATTGGCGCTCGTCAATTTCGCGATGGAGAAACTTTTCCAGAAAGGATTCGTGCCGGTCATCACTCCGGACCTCGCCCGAAACAGTGTGATCGAGGGAATCGGTTTTTCTCCGCGCGGCGAGGAGTCGCAGATATACAACGTCGAGAACACGGATTTGTCCTTGGTGGGAACGGCGGAAATAACGATGGGGGGATACCATATGGATGAAGTTTTGCCCGAAGAAGAATTGCCGAAAAAATATGTCGCGCTCTCGCATTGTTTTCGCACGGAAGCCGGGGCATATGGAAAACACTCCAGCGGACTCTACCGCGTGCACCAGTTCACGAAAGTGGAAATGTTCGCCTACGCTAAACCGGAGGAATCCGAGAAACTTCACGAAGAACTAAAAAACATCGAAATTGAAATTTTCCGGGATTTGGGAATCCCTTTCCGCGTGGTGGATATCTGCACGGGAGACCTAGGCGGACCGGCGTATCGAAAATATGACCTCGAAGCTTACATGGTTTCCAAGGGAGGTTGGGGGGAAGTGACCTCGACTTCGAACACGACTGATTACCAGGCCAGAAGACTCAATGTCAAGGTGCAACGGGCCGACGGAACGCGCGAATTCGCGCATCTTCTCAACGGCACAGCTATCGCGGTTTCCCGCGCGCTCATCGCAGTGATCGAGAATTACCAACAGGAAGACGGCTCAGTTCTGATTCCCGAGGTTCTTCGAAAATGGATGCCGGGAGGACTCGAAATTATTTCTTCGAAGAAATAATTTCTCAAGTTGAAAGCCCATAAAGTTTTAAAGTCCATAAAGTGAAAAATATGAAAAAAGAAGTTTTATTAATAGTCAGTGTTGTTCTGGTAATTTTTGGAATGCTGTTTTATTGGTTTGCATATAGGCCGACTGAAATTAAAAAAGAATGTTCGCAAAAAATAATCAATGCGGTCAGTAATTCTGAAAATAAAGATGTGCAAGTAAATTTCGAAAAACTTTATGATTTATGCGTTAAATCTAAAGGCTTATAGAAATGATTAAATTTATAAAACAACTCAAATCTGGACATCTTGAAAACGAAGATGAGTTCCTGGAAATAGAAATGTATCTTAATAATGAGAAGACAATTTTAAGTATCCATGGACAAGTTTGCGCCATGACTAATCTTGATTTTGACAACGATATTGATAATAGGGGAAAAATATTTTTTGATAAATATTCAGATAAAATAGAGAAATTCATATTGGATATAAGAAAAATGAAAAATATAAAAGGTAAAAATTTTTTAATCAATTCCGATAATATTCAGGTTGATGGGGTAAAAGTCGCTCTATTTGAAGAGTGTATAAATTTTTTCAAATAAAAAATTATGAATAAGTTTAGTGGGTTTTTAAAATTCGTAATTCTATTGGTGGTATTAATAATTGTTTCATTGTATTTATACAAGCAATTTAATATAAAGTATTTTTACTATAATGAGAAAGAGTGCTTGGAAAATAAAGAAAAAGAATCTAGGGGAAGATTGGGGTGTAATAAACCTTCGCTTATAAAGAGTTGTGCGCCCTTTTGTTTTAAATAAGAATTCGTAGAACAAATGAAAACTTTCATTCAAAACAGAAAAAAGCAGAAGATTGCGGTGATCGTCGAGGAAAATGAAAATCCGAGGGGGTTGGTTTTCGTGATGCATGGGCTTAGCGGATGCAAGGACCAGTCGCACATAAAGGCGTTCGCTTCCGCATTCAGCGAGAAGGGTTTTGCTGTCATACGGTTCGACACTACGAACACTCTCGGTGAGAGTGACGGAGATCTGATCGATGCGACCCTGACTAATTATTATGAGGATTTGGAGGATGTCATCAGATGGTCGGAATCCCAAAGTTGGCACCAGGAACCGTTCGTGCTTGTGGGTCATAGCCTGGGCGCCATTTCCTCGATCTTGTTCGCTGAAAAATATCCGGAAAAAGTCAAAGCTATCGCGCCGATTTCCACGGTCGTTTCAGGAGAATTGACCGAAGATACCCCGGATTTCAAAGCGATTGCGGATGAGTGGGAGAAAAAAGGAATCAGGGAATGGGAAAGCAGCAGTCAGCCCGGAGTGGTCAAGCGCTTAAAATGGTCCCACGTTGAAGATAGGAGAAAATACGATTCTCTTTTGCAGGTGCAGAAGCTGACGATGCCCGTTTTGATGATCGTCGGAGATTTGGATAACGTGACGCCGTTGGAACACCAACAATTGTTTTTCGATAAGCTTCCTGGTAAGAAGGAAATCCATGTCATCAAGGGCGCGGAACATACTTTCAAGGAAAAAGAGCATCTGGAGGAGATAAGGGAAATTTTTAAAAAATGGATCGAGGGGAACTTATAAATTCAATATATGCAGGAAATCAAACTTGGAAAATATAGGCATTTTAAGGGGATGATTGTCGAGGTGATCGGGGTCGCGCTGCATAGCGAGACGATGGAGGAAATGGTCGTCTATCGCCACGATGATCCGGTCAAAGGAAAAGACGCTGGCACGCTTTGGGTGCGACCGTTGGGAATGTTCTTGGAAACTGTCGAGAAGGATGGACAGAAAATTCCGAGGTTTGAATATGTGGAGGTTGATCAGGCCGTTTTCTATCCAATAGCTTGGAAACACTGAACTAAAGAAATCGGGGTTTTGAAATCTATACCCATGTGCAATCTTTCGGTGTTGTAATATTCCAGAT
>LCKI01000002.1 GCA_001001345.1 Parcubacteria group bacterium GW2011_GWC1_45_14
ATCCGGAACGAGCCTGCAGGGAGACGTCAATAAGGACGGAACAGTGAACTCGATGGATTTGGGGGTTATAATGAGCAATTGGGAATAAATGTTTCAAATAATTTTAAAAAACATATGCAAATTTCAGACGTGATGACCAGAAATCCGGTTTCCGCCATGCCCGATTCCCTTGTGACGAAGATCGCATTGCTCATGAATGAGAACAGACTACATGCGATACCCGTAGTGAATGGCCGCAACAAGGTGGTCGGCATAATTACCGAAAGCGATTTTTTCATCAAGGGATCCATGAATATGTATCTTCCTTCCGTCATAGAAATATTGAAGGACAATTCCATGTTGGATAAAATGCCTGAAAACAAGAAGGGAAAAATTGAAAAAATCATGGAAACCAGAGCGGGGGAAATCATGTCATCTCCTTGCATCGCCCTGAACTACGAAGCTTCAATAGATGACTTTTTTGAGCTCGTCAAGGACAAGAAATTGCATTCAGTTCCGGTAGTGGACAGTAGTCATAGTTTGGTCGGAATCATTACGCTTGCTGATGTGATGAATCTCATCAAGATAAATTAATTAATATTAAAAACTCCATGGAATTAAAAAAACAAAAAAACGAGGGAGCTGAAGCGGGAAAATTCCGACCTATAGATAAAGAGGCAGGGGAAGTAGTCGGTTTGTGGAAAAAAAGCTTCATCTTTGTAACAAGGACCGAGATGAAAACGTGGAAAATTGTTTTGGTTTTGGCGTTCGTGGCCGGGCTCGCGACTGCCATAGTCGCGGTGGTTTCATTTGACAGGGAACAAAAATCCAGAGCCTCACTTGTGCCGGCCAGGATATTTTTCACACCAGCCTCTCTCAGCCTGGAAGAAGGCGAGCAATTCAATGTGGACCTCAATCTGGATGCGGCAGGAGGGAATGTGGTTGTTTCCAGGGCTGATATATCTTACAATACATCAAATCTTCAGCTCCTCTCCTCAAGCACTTCCGGGTCGGCATTTTCATCCGAAAACGCTTGCGTGTATAATTCTAAGCCTTGCGAGATAATCAATAACGACCCTACGTCTGGGAAACTGTCGATCACGTTGGCTAAGCCTTCTCCTGGAATCTCATCATCTTCAGGGAAGATAGCGACCCTGACATTCAAGGCGTTGAAACCAATAAATTCCAGTACGTCCGATTTGAAAATCAATTTTTCAAGCCAGGGAAGCTACAGCGATTCGGACGTGATTTTGGATGATGGAAACGGAACGGACACTCTTTCGGGTGTGGGTCTTTTGTCTCTGAGTGTCATCGCTCCGGACACGACAGCTCCTGTCATTTCCGGCGGTTCTCCGACTGGGGAATTATCGTTTTCAACTACGCAAACCGATCTGAGCGTCCAGGCTAATGAGAAATCCATCTGCAAATATTCGAAAACCGCGGGAACGGAATATTCTTCAATGGTTGATTCTCTCAGTAGCAGCGATTCGCTCAAGCACGCGGCTTCCTTGAGCGGGCTGACGGCTGGAACTACCTATAATTATTATGTCAGATGTCAGGATTTGATTGGAAACAAGACGACATCGGATTATAAGGTAAGCTTTTCAATCGCAACAAAAACCACCACCAAAGGAAAATCTTCAACATCTCCAGGGAAGACAAAGAAATAATCGGAACGATTTTTTGTATCGAGAAAAACCAGCATTTTATTGCTGGTTTTCTTTTCGGGTAACTTTTCTGATAGCGGACTTGGCCATGGAGGTTTTGACGAATTTGAGCCAATCGGGATTGGGACCCTTCCGATCTTTGGACGTTATGATCTCAAGCACCTGGCCGTTGTGGATATGGTAATCCAGGGGGACCATTTTTCCATCCGCCTTGGCTCCGACCGTCGAGTTTCCGACTTCGCTGTGGATGGCATAGGCGAAATCCACCGGAGTGGCTTCTTCTGGAAGGTCGATGATGTCTCCCTTGGGAGTGAAGGCGAAAATATGGTTTTTGAAAAAATCTATCTTGAGGCCCTCTATGAACTCCTCGTCATCGCGGCCGATTTCATTTTGCCATTCGCGGAGCTGTTTGACCCACTTAAGTTCCTTGTCCATCGTTTCTTTCTTGGAGCCGAAGATGTATTCTTTCCAGGATTTCTTCATTTTATCGGAATATATCCAATGCGCGGCGATACCGAATTCCGCCTCGTCATGCATTTTTTGGGTGCGGATTTGCACTTCCAAAATCCTGCCTTCAGGACCGAAGATGGTAGTGTGGATGGATTGATATCCATTGGGTTTGGGTAGGGAGATATAATCCTTGATGCGTCCGACCATCGGGCGGTATTTCTTATGCACGATCCCCAGCGCTTCATAACAATCGGCGATTTCCGGAACGATCAGTCGAACTGCTGAAAGGTCATATATCCTGTTGATGTCCATGTCATACTTTTTCAGTTTTTCATAGGAGCTATAAAGACTTTTGGCACGGCCGTGGATATCCAGCACTTCGATGCCTTCCTTTTTTAGTTCCTTCTCTAGTTCGCGTATAGCCTGGTTGACATAGCGCTCTCTTTCTTTGTAGCTTTTGGTGATTATTTCTTTTACGTAGTTGTAGTTTTCACTGTCCAGATATTTGAACGAGAGGTCCTGGAGCTGGGTTTTTATTTCCCCGATTCCCAAGCGATTGGCGATCGGAGCGAAAATTTCCATCGTTTCGCGGGCGATTCTTTGTTGCTTGTCAGGAGGAAGGTGGTCGAGGGTTTGCATGTTATGGAGGCGGTCCGCCAATTTGATGATGACGACCCGGATGTCGGCCGCCATTGCTAAAAACATCTTGCGCAAGTTTTCCAGGAAATATTCCTCATGCGATCCGCGCAGCTTTATTTTTCCCAATTTCGTAACCCCGTCGACCATGAAGGCGACCTCCTTGCCGAACTTGGCTTCGATTTCCTCGAGAGTCACGGGCGTGTCTTCATCGACGTCATGGAGTAGGCCCGCGGCGATGGTTTTTCCTCCCATGCCGATTTCCGCCAGGGTTCTGGCGGTGGCTATGGAGTGTTGGAAATATTCTTCACCTGATTTCCTTTTCTGTCCCTCATGAGCCTTCTTGGAAAATTCATAGGCTTCCGTAATGATCTTCTTCCTTTGCTCGGAGGGGGATTTTTTTAGTACTTTCAGGATATCCTCAAGACCTAGTTGCTTCATGCTGGTTTTGTATTAATTAAGATAATACCCCTGGGAGTTCCCATTATTGCTTCTAGTATAGTAAATAAATAACCGAATGGCCAATCGGGCGGAAATCGTCATTTGAACGACAAAAAAAACAGGGAAGAGCTCCCTGTTTTTCCATCGGTCGACGCTTTCGGTTTACTGTTCGAAACCGCACTCCTTGCTTGAGCATTTGACTATTCCTTTAGCGGCGAACGCCAACGGTTGTCCGCAGCGTGGGCACATTTCTCCAGTCGGCTTGTTCCACATCGCGAAGTCGCAGGCCGGATATTTGTTGCAGCCATAAAAGATCCTGCCGCGCTTGGATTTTTTCTCCACGATTTCCCCGTCCTTGCACTTGGGGCATTTGACCCCAGTCTTTTTTTCGATGCCTTTGATGTTTTTGCACTCAGGGTATCCTGAGCATCCGAGGAAAGGGCCGAATCTTCCACGTTTGACGACCATGGGCTTGCCGCATTTTTCGCAGGTCTCGCCGGAGAACTCGTCGTCGACTTTCTTTTCTTCAGCCGTCTTTTCGGTGAATTTGCACTCGGGATATTTGGAGCAGGCGATGAACTTCCCGAATCTTCCGAATTTCATCACCAAGTCGCTCCCGCACTCAGGGCATTTCCTGTCCAGCTTTTCCACGAAGTCCTCTTTCTTGACCGACTCCGTTTTCTTTTCTAAGTTTTTATGGAATGGCTCATAGAAGTCGCGGATCACCGGCACCCACTCTTTTTTTCCTTCGGCCACGCTGTCCAAATCCTCTTCCATGTTGGCGGTGAAATCGATGTCCACTATCTGGGGGAAATGTTCCACTAGGGTGTCGTTGACCACCCCTCCGATTTCCAGAGGATAAAGTTTTTTGTCTTCGTTTTTCTCGATATATTTCCTTTCGAAGATGGTTGAGATGGTCGGAGCATAAGTCGAAGGTCTTCCGATGCCGTGCTCCTCCATCACCTTGACCAGGGAAGCTTCATTGTAGCGGGGAGGGGGGGTGGTGGCTTTTTGTGTCGGAAGGACGTCCTTGGCTTCGAGTTTCTCGCCGTTTTCCATTTCCGGCAGGAAAGTTTCCTTGGAAGCCCCTTCGCCATAGACTTTCAAAAATCCGTCGAAGATTATCGTCGAACCGTTCGCCCGCAGAAGGTATTGGGATTTTCCTTTGGCGGAAATGTCGACTTTCACTTGGCTGAGTTTTGCGCTCTGCATCTGGCAGGCGATAGTCCTGCTCCAGATAAGTTTATAGAGCCTGTGCTGGGCACTGTCCAAAGACGCTTCCAGTTCCGCAGGGGTTTTTTCCGAATAGGTCGGGCGGATCGCTTCATGGGCTTCCTGGGCAGATTTGGATTTGGTCTTGAAATATCTCGGACTTTCCAGAGTGTATTTTTTCCCGAATTCTTTTTCAACCGTTTTTTGGGCGGAGAGGAGAAACTCCAAAGAGAGGTTCACGCTGTCCGTTCTCATGTAGGTGATGTGTCCCAGTTCATAGAGCTTTTGTGCGACCATCATGGTCTGCTTGGCGCTCCAGCCGAGATTGCTGATGGCGGCCTGTTGGAGCGTCGAGGTCGTGAAAGGTGCTGGCGGATTGCGGAAAGCTTCTTTCCTGGTAAGGTCGCTCACTGCATAAACCGCGCTTTCGAGATCGGCGACGATTTTCTCCGCATCCTTTTTATTTTCTATGGTCGTTTTTTTGCTGGTGTATTTTCCGGAGAAAAGTTCCAGGACCTGGGTCTTTTCTATTTTCTCGCCATCTTTTTCAATCAGGTTGGCGGAAAAAACTTGCGCGTCGTTTTCTTTGGTAAGCTCGGCGGCTATCGTCCAATACTCCTCGCTTTTGAATTTTTCGATTTCGCGCTCCCTTTCCACGATGAGGCGCAGCGCCACGGATTGCACGCGTCCGGCGGAAAGACCCCTTCTGATTTTTTTCCAAAGGAAGGGGGAGAGTTCGTAACCCACGAGGCGGTCCAAAACCCTTCTGGCTTGCTGGGCGTTGACCAAATTGAGATCCAGCTCGCGCGGATGCTCCAGTGCTTTCTGGATGGCGCTTTTGGTGATTTCATGGAAGACGATCCTGGAATACGGTTTCTTGTTCTTTTTTTCCAAATCGAGCGCTTTGAGCAGATGCCAGGCGATCGCTTCTCCTTCGCGGTCTTCATCGGAAGCCAGGATGATCTCGTCGGCTTTCTTGGCTGATTCTTTGAGCGATGCCAGTTTTTCCTGCGCTTTGGTCGGGACGATATATCTCGGTTCGAAATCCTTTTCGATGTCGATACCCATCTCGCTCTTGGGAAGGTCGCGGACATGCCCGAAAGAGGACTTCACGACGAAGCCTTTGCCTAGGAATTTACTGATGGTTTTCGCTTTGGTAGGGGACTCGACGATGACTAGTTTCATGTATTTCTCTACGAATTACGAATATTTTACGAATTTACGAATATACAAAAATTTCGTACATTTGTAAATTTGTAATCGATTTGTATTTTCGTTTGGTTATGATTTTACGTAATTTTGCCCTCCTATGTTCTTGATTATTCCCTTTATTTCCAGCATCGCGAGCGTCGAGAGGGCGGTCGCTGTCTCCAGTTTAGAGAGTTTCACGACTATGTCAACGTGGACGCTTTCTTGGCCTAATACGTCTAGGACGCCCCTTTCTTCCTTTGAGGCGGGTTCATATGTATCTTTTTTGGAGGTTTTCGTGGAAGATTTCAATGTTTCGACAAAACTTATTTCCTCCAAAATGTCAGAAACTGAGGCGGCTAATTTGGCGCCTTTTCGAAGGAGCATGTGCGGACCCTGGCTCTGGAGATGGAAAATTGGTCCGGGCACGGCGAAAACTTCCCGGTTGAAATCCAGCGCCAGATTGGCGGTAATAAGGCTTCCGCTGTCCAAAGCCGCCTCCACTACGAGTGTGCCCAGGCTCATTCCGGCCATGATCCTGTTTCTCGCCGGGAAGCTCCCTGGAAGAGGGGAGGTGCCGGCGGGGTATTCGCTAAGGAGTAATCCGCCGGAGCGGATGATCTCCTGGGAAAGCTCGAAGTTTGAGCGCGGATGGATACTTTTTTCGTCCAGACCGTTTCCCAAGACCGCGACGGTTTTCCCCTTGGCTTCGAGGGCTCCGGCATGGGCGATCGCGTCGATGCCGAGTGCCAGCCCGCTGACGACCGTGATCCCGCTATTGGCCAGTTCGCGCCCAAAGGAGCTGGCCACCCGACTTCCGTATTCGGTGGATTTTCGCGAACCCACGACCGCGATCATCGTGGAATTGAGCAGGGAGAGGTCTCCTTTGGCATAGAGTATATAAGGAGGGTTATGGATTTCTTTGAGAAGATTCGGATAGGCCGGATCTTCCAGGGAAATGACGGAAATCCCCTCCTTTTCCAATTCCTCCCATTCTTTGTCCAGGTTGATGGAATTTCTTTCCGAAATTATTTTCCCCGCCAGGTTTTCGGAAAGTCCCGCCCCGATCAGCTCCGCAAGGGGAGCGCCCCAAGCTTTTTCCGAAGAATCGAAATGCGCCATAAGGAGCGCCAGCTTCTGACTCCCGACCCCTTCGATTTTATTGAGGGCGTTGAGATATTTCATGGGAATGACTTGGCTTATATTTTTTTACCTATAAACAAATTTTCTACCATTGACAAATGTCTTATTTTTTGCTATAATAATATATAGTATCAAAAAGCGCCCTCGGGCGCTTTTCTTATAGGGAAGCTATTATTTCTTTGGAAACAGTCAGAATAAGGCCTTTTTCTTCTTTGGTGAAATCTTTAAGGACGAAGTCCATTCCGGGTTCGGTCCGTTCGGTCCGGCCGCCGGATTTCTCCACTCCTAGGCGGATTCTTCTGATCGTCTGTGTCTCGAGATGATCAAAAATCGATTGGACGCCATTGTGCCCCGCGGCGCGCGAATCCTCGCTGATTTTCCATTTGCCGATTTCGATGTCCAGATCGTCATGAAGTGCGGTGATGTCAGCAGGGGAGAGTTTGTAAAAATCCATGATGGCCCTGACTGATTTTCCAGAAAGGTTCATAAAGGTCTGGGGTTTGGCCAGGATGGTTTTTTCTCCCTTTAAAATCCCTTCGGAAATCTCGGCGTTGAATTTTTTCTCCAATTTGAACTGCGGAAAGTCGAAATGGTTTCGAATTTCATCAAGCAGGACGAAGCCCGCGTTGTGGCGGGTCTTTTCATATTTTTCTCCGGGGTTTCCCAGGCCGATTATCAGTTTCATAAAATGTTCGATTATAAACCTTTTTATTATTCCAATTCCACTTGTTTGTCTTTCTCCCTGTCATATTCCTCTTTGCTCACATCTTCATATTTGTATATGTCAACAAGGTCCTTTCCTAAATATAGCGTAAAATCAGTTTTCGTTGAAGTCGGGTCATTGGTTGAGGGGGAGATGGTGGCCGGGGTTATCCTGATGAGTTCATCCAGGGTAAAAATCTTCTTACCGTTCGTGGCATCGGAAATTTCCGTTTTGGTCCTGATTTTATCTCCGGCGATAGTTTTGATTTGATAAGTTTTTATTCCGAGGGCTTCGCTGGCAACCCGCCTCACTTTTTCTGCAAGCTTCGGATCTCCGCTTTCGTTAATGATCCGGAGTGTCGCAGCTTCCTTGGCAAATTCCTCTTTTCTTTTTTCTATCTTCTGGATGTCGAAAATATTTTCAGCCAAGTCCTGGATCTGGCTGTATGATCCGACTTTCGGAACCAGGATGAAGGCGCGGGCGTTTTCGAAATAGACATGGGACACTTTGAGTAGGCTATCGGCTTTCCAGGCGTCCACGACTTTGGTGGAGATGTTCTGGGTGTCGAGCTTTTTGGCAAGAAATAGGAAGCTTTCGATTTCAGCAATGGTCACGTTCGTCCGCACGTTATTTTCCAAGGTCGTCAGTAGGCCGTTGAGCGTGGAGATGTCGAGAAACGTTCCGAGGGAAAAAACTTTGTTTTTGACGGCTTGGATCGTTTGTTGCTGTCTTTTGGCCCGGCCGAAATCCCCCTGTGGGTCATCATGACGTTCGCGCACGTACTTGAGGGCTGTCGTTCCGTCTAAAACTTGCACGCCCTTTTTGAGTTCGAATGTTTCATAACTATAATTGGGTCCAGGATAGCGCGAATCGTAGATATTCCTTTCTACGTTCACCGTCACGCCTCCGAGAGTGTCTATGAATGTGGTGAATCCGTCGAAGTCCACGACCAAGTAATAATCTATTTTTTGCCCCGTAATCTCGGAAACCGTTTTTTCGATAAGCTCCGTTCCTTGATTGTTTCTGAGTCCGATTTGGTAGAGACTGTTGATTTTCGCATGCGAAGCGGAGCCTGGGATTTTCACATAGAGATCTCTGGGAAGGGAAAGTAGGGAAACTTTTTTGGATTGGGTGTCGATCGAAGCGAGCATCACCGTGTCGGTGAGGTTGCTTCCCGGCTTCTTCTCTCCAGCCGCCCCGAGAAGCAGAATGTTAACTCGTCCCTTGTCTTCTCCCGAAAGAATCGTTCTTTGCGATGGGATTAAGGAAAGGGCCGCGGACTTCATTTCACTGGCGAAGGATGCGGAATTTTCCTGGTGGGAGATTTTTCTGCTGACAGAATAAACTTTCCAAAAAAAGAAGGAGCCATATGAAAGGGAGATTAAGAAAAAGAAAAGGGCTGAGAAAAAAATAAATTTCCGCAGCGCGAGTTTTTTTTGAAATAAGCGCCAATGGGGATCCGTATTACTTTCAAATTCCGAGATGCGCAAATGAGACTCCACCTTGGTTGTTTTTTTCCCATGATCGGAAGCGTAGGCGGGGCGCACGGTTTGTTTTTTTTGTAGTCCGTCCATACGCCCAGTTTACCTTTTTCAAAGAACTTGTGTCAAAAGCTTCGAATGCTGTTTAGGTCCTTTTTTGAGGCAAAAAGGGGCACCTGACTGACCCTTGCCAAAGCCCTAAAAATGTGATATCATAGGCATGTTTCCAGGTTTTTTGCCTTGTTTGAGCTGAAAGCGTAAAATGGGAATTTTGGTGGACTAAAATCAGCCATATAAAAAAATATAATGATGGAAAACAACAATAGGGAAAACTTAAATCCGGACATCAATAACGAGGAGGAGGTTTATTACGGTGTCGGAAGTTTCATTTGGGAAGTGGTGAAAGTTTTTTTCTGGGCGCTTATAATCATAGTCCCGATCCGGGTTTTTCTGTTTCAGCCGTTTTTTGTGCAGGGCGCCAGCATGGAACCCAATTTCGCGGACGGGGATTATCTGATAGTCAATGAGATCGGTTTTAAAAAAACAGAAGTCGGTTTTAATGATACGCGCTTTTTCACAGTTGAAGCTTTCAATGATTTCGAGAGAGGGGATTCGATAGTGTTTCGTTATCCGAAAAATCCCAGTCAGTTTTTCATTAAAAGGGTGATAGCTCTTCCGGGGGAAAAAGTCGAGGTTGATGACGGCAAGGTGTATATCTTCAATGAAGAAAATCCTGAAGGGTTTTTTTTGGATGAAAGCGAATACCTTGCCGAAGGCGTGGTTACCAGGGGAGCGGTCACGAGGGAACTCAAGAATGACGAATATTTCGTAATGGGGGACAATCGGGAATTCAGCCATGATTCAAGGGCTTGGGGGCCGATAACCAAGGATGACGCTATCGGAAAAGTGCTTCTGCGGGCTTGGCCGGTTTCGAACGCGGATATTTTTTAAAAATCTTTCGGCTAAAATCAAAAAAAACAAATATCGAATTTTTCAGGTTAAGGCGTTAAAATTTTTAGATACTAAATTAACAGCTAAGAAATAAAGAATTCTTTTGAGCCAGGCTCAATTGAATTTCTACTACCGGGTATGCCCAAGAAAGTAGAAAAGGCCAAAGGTGTTGCCAAAAAGACAGCCAAATCGGCTTCCGCAGGAAAATCTTCCTCCAAGAAAGCGACCAAGAAGATTGAGAAAGTCGAGGAAGAAATCATGCTTCAGCCGCCGAGGGGAATGAGGGACTTACTTCCAGGGGAACAGCCATATTGGGCGCAGCTTCGAAGAGTCGCTTCCAAATTGGGACATGAATACGGATTCCAACGGATCGATACTCCCGTGGTTGAATATGCCAATCTTTATACCAGGTCCATCGGGGAAGGAACGGATATCGTCGACAAGGAAATGTATACTTTCACGACCAGGGGAGGGGACAAGGTGGCGCTCCGTCCTGAATTTACGGCCGGACTTTGCCGGGCCTACATCCAGCACGGAATGAACGTGCTTCCCAAGCCGGTCAAGCTCTTTTCCATCGGGCCGGTTTATCGATATGACAGACCGCAGGAAGGAAGATACCGCGAGCACTGGCAGGCCAATTTCGACATCTTCGGAGAGCAGGACGCCGTTTTGGACGCCCAGGTAATCCAATTGGCGCACAGGGTGGTCACGAGTCTCGGGATCAAAAACGTGCAGTTCCAGATAAACAGCATCGGTTGCCCGAAATGCAGGAATGAATATCAGGACCTATTGGTGGCGTATCTCGAATCGAAAAAACAGAAACTTTGCCAAAACTGCAAGAAAAGATTGGAAACCAATCCTCTGCGAGTTTTGGATTGTAAGGAAGACAAGTGCATGCAGGTCGCGGCCAATGCCCCGCAATCGGTCGACCACCTTTGCAACGAATGCCATGTGCATTTCAAGAGCCTCTTGGAATACCTCGACGAGCTTGATCTTCCATATGTCATCAATCCGCGATTGGTCAGGGGACTGAGTTATTATTCAAAGACCGTTTTTGAAATCTGGTCCGGAGATGAGGAGGGCAAGAAGCATTCCCTGGGAGGCGGAGGAAGATATGATTATCTTGTCGAAACTCTCGGAGGGGAGCATACGCCAGCCATGGGATTCGGATTAGGATTGGACAGGTTGGTGGCGGAGATGAAGAGGGTTAAGGCGAAGACCTATGTCGAGCCGAAGCCGAAAGTCTTTTTGGCCCAACTTGGAGACCTCGCCAAAAAGAAAAGTCTCAAACTTTTTTCTGAGCTTCAGAAAAACGGCATTTTGGTAGCGGAAAGTTTCGGAAGGGGAAGCTTGAAATCCCAATTGCGCGTCGCCGACCGTCTAGGCGTGGAAGTGACTCTGATCGTGGGGCAAAAGGAAGCTTTGGATGAGACTGCGATAATGAAAGACATGGTAAGTGGAACGCAGGAGAACGTCTCGCACGAGAAGCTCGTCAACGCCGTAAAAAAGATCCTGAAGAACAACGTCGTTGTTTCCAATAACGTTTTATAGGTAGGAGCTATGCGTTTGACTTTTTTCCGGTAAATATATATTTTTTTGCTTGTCTTTCTCTCCTGGATCGGCCGGCAGTGCGCAAAAAACAATATTTGCCGGAAATTCCAGAAAGTAAAACACATAAATCCTGACAGGGAATATTTATGGAAGAGTGCATTTTTTGTAAAATCGCAAAAAAAGAGATCAATGCCGAAGCCTTGTTTGAGGACGATGACATTATTGCTTTCCGCGACATCAAGCCTATCGCGCCTATCCATGTACTCTTGATTCCCAAGCGGCATATTGGATCCGTCGCTGAAATTTCCGAGGACGATGCGCTGCTTATGGGCAAGCTCATCTTCCAGGCCAAGCGATTGGCCAGGGAATTGGGAACCGAAGAAGGGGGATACAAGCTGCTTTTTCGGGTCGGAAGCGATGGCGGTCAGGAAGTTCCTCACATCCACCTGCACCTTATCGGCGGAGCTCCTCTTTTTGAGGAAATCCGCCCGATATAGTCCAAAATGGGCTGGGAGGTAGCCGGGGGTTGATATATTTTTGAAATGTGGTAGATTATATAAATCCCGATTTAATAAGATAACGGGGCAGAACAAATGAAAGGAGGTACATCATGATAGAAGTAAAAAAGAAGCCAAAAGAGACGGCGGAGAGCCTGATCAGGAGATTTTCACGGCGCGTTCAACAGAGCGCTACTTTGGTGCAGGCCAGAAGGAACCGCTTCAGAAGGGACGAGAAAAGCAAGACTGAGAAGCGCCAGGAAGCCATATACAAAGTGAAAATCAGGAAAGAAATCGACAAATTGAAGAAACTTGGAAAATTCGACGACGAAGCGCTGCGCAATATCAAGCGCAAGATGAACGCCTAGGAAAAGGATTGTCTGCAAATTGGATGCTAATCGGTAAGTTGCGAAAAGCGATGAAGCTGGTTAGCATTTATTTGTAAATAATTAATCTTCAAACGTTATGACACTTCGTGAAAAAATCACCAGCGATCTCAAGGGGGCCATGAAAGCAGGAGACTCTTTCAAGCGCGACACCTTGCGCCTGCTCGACAGCGCCATCAAGAACGGCGAGATAGAGAAAAAGAAAAGGGAAGAAGGACTTAATGACGAAGAGGTTTTGGAGGTTATCGCGCGCGCAGTCAAGCAAAGACAGGACAGCGTTTCCCAGTTCGAAAAAGGAGGGCGACCGGAATTGGCCGAACAGGAAAAAAGGGAGATTGAAATCCTTTCAGTCTATTTGCCTGAGCAGTTGAGCAAGGAAGAGGTACAAGCCGTCGTGCGCGAAGTCATCGCGCTCTCGGGAGATGTCAGCGCGGCTGATTTCGGCAAGGTCATGGGTCAGGCGATGGCCAGGCTCAAAGGTCAGGCTGACGGCAACGTCGTCAAAGACGCGGTGAAGGAGGAATTGGAGAAGGCAAAATAATCGAAATGCGGATGCGCGAACTTTCCATAGAAATAAATAATCTTGCCGGCCTGGAATTCGAAGAATCTTTTTTCGAAAAGGTGGCAGAGGATACGTTGAAATCAAGCGGAGTTGATTGCTTGAAGGAGAAGGAGATATCCATCAGTGTTGCTCTCGTTTCCGAGGAGGAGATAAGCGGCATAAATAAGCGATATAGGCAAAAGGATTGTCCGACGGACGTTTTGTCTTTTTCAGAATATGCAAAAATTGAAGAGTTGTGCGATAATGGGAGCGAAGAGGTTTTTCTGGGAGAAATCATAATTTGCCCGGACTACCTTGAAAAGTCAGCCAAGCAGCAAGGAGTTACCTTTGAGTTCGAGTTGGCTTATATCTTTTCCCACGGCATTTTGCATCTTTTAGATTTTTCACACGGGGAAGAGATGTTTTCATTGCAGGAAAGAGTCGCTAAAAAAATATCTAAATAAAAAACATATTATGGTTGATGATGTGAAAAAATTCAGCAGGAGTTTGTCGCATGCTTTCGACGGGCTTTCCTATGCGCTTAAACGCGAGCGGAATTTCCAAATAGAACTCGTTTGCGGAGTTTTCGTTTTAGCTCTGATACTTATCTTCAAGGTGAAGAATTGGGAAGCCGTCGTTTTGATAGTGATGGTTGCCGGAGTCCTTATTATGGAGCTGGCCAACACGGTTATGGAAAGGATCGTGGACATGCTTAAGCCCAAGGTGCACCCTTACGCAAGACTCATCAAAGACATTATGGCTGCCGCCGTCCTTATTTCCTCCTGTGTGGCAGCGCTTGTCGGCGTGATAATTTTCTATCCCTACATGAGGGAATTGCTAGGTCTGTAATTTTTTTATCCCCAGGATCCTTCTTGGGGATTTGTTTTGTCCAAAAAGCTCACTTAGTGTATAATATGGGAAACGGAGAATCCAAAAGAAACAACAAAAACAAACATTAAATGTTAATTCAAATGGGCGAAACTTCGCTCAGTTTCGGTTTATGTCAAGAAATAACGTAATAGCTGGAATAGATATAGGTTCGTCGAGCGTACGGACCGTGATCGCGCAGGAGATGCGTGGCGAGGAGAGCCTTCGCATTGTCGGTGTCGGCATCGTTTCTTCATCAGGAATAAGAAGGGGAGCTATCATAGATATAGACGAGGCCGCCAAGGCGATAAATGAATCCGTGGCGTTGGCGGAAAGGATGTCGGGGAGTGAAATCAGGAAAGCTTTTGTCAGTATCGGTGGAAACGACATATCGCTGGAGAATTCCAAGGGCGTCGTTGCGATCGGCAGGGCTGACGGGGAAGTCGGGGAAGATGACATCAATCGCGTCATTACCGAGGCCCAAGCCATCCCTCTTCCGATGAACAAGGACATCTTGCATATAATTCCGAAAAAATACAGATTGGATGACCAGGATAATATAAAAAATCCTCTCGGGATGAGGGGCGTGAGATTGGAAGTGGAGGCTTTGGTAGTGGAAAGCAGCGCCGCACATGTGAAAAATCTTACCAAAAGCCTTTATCAGGCCGGAGTTGAGATAGAAGACATAGCGCTGGAGCCGTTGGCGAGCGCGAAATCCATTTTGACGAAAAAACAGAAAGAGCTCGGGGTGGTATTGGTCAATATCGGCGGCGGCACGACCTCTTTGGCGGTTTTTGAGGAAGGTGAGATTTTGCACACCGCTATTTTGCCGGTCGGGGCGGGGCACATCACGAACGACATCGCCATAGGCCTGCGGACTTCAATCGAGGTGGCCGAAAGGATAAAGCTCGAATATGGGACGGCTCTCTCGAGGGAAGTTAACCACAAGGAGGAGATAGATATTTCAAGATTCGATTCACAGGAAGAAGGCTATGTTTCCAGGTATCACGTGTCAGAGATAATAGAGGCGCGCATGGGCGAGATTTTGGAAATGGTACAGAATGAATTGAAAAAAATAGGCAAGGCTGGGCTTTTGCCGGCCGGAGCTGTCTTGGTCGGAGGAGGGGCGAAGCTCCCAGCTGTTAACGAATTAGCTAAAGAGATTTTGAAGTTGCCAATCCAAACAGGTTTCCCGAACGGTTTTACTGGTGTATTGGATAAAGTGGACGATCCGTCTTTTGCGACCGCTGCCGGATTGCTTCTTTGGTCTCGGGATCATTATATGGGAGGAAATTCGGCGATGGGAGGCGGAGACAACGTGCTCGGACCTATTTTTGAAGGAGCTGGACATACGGTTGAGAAGGTACGCGGCTGGATAGGGAAATTTTTGCCTTAAAAGGCTCAATAAAAACAAAAACAAACAAAAAACAAATTCTTGACACGAAGGTCTCCGGTATGCTAAATTTAGATACTAAGTGGACTTTGTGGGCTTTAAAATGGCAAAAAATAAGAATAATTTTTTATAAATAACTGATCGTTGTCCCCATTCCATGGCCAATCGATTACGGAAAAAGTATGGCGGAAATAAAACCAGATATAGAAACATTTGCAAGGATAAAGGTTGTCGGTGTGGGAGGATCTGGAAATAACGCGATCAGTAGGATGATCGACTCCAAAATAAAAGGAGTTGAATTTGTCACCATCAATACCGATGCGCAGGCGCTCCATCATTCCAAAGCCCAGGAAAAAGTGCATATCGGAAAAAATCTTACCAAGGGACTCGGAGCAGGAATGAATCCGGAAATCGGAAGGCAGGCCGCGGAAGAAAACAGGGATGAAATTCAGGAAGTTCTCAAAGGAGCGGACATGGTTTTCGTGACTTGTGGGCTCGGTGGAGGAACCGGTTCCGGTGCCGCTCCGGTAGTGGCTGAAACCGCCAAGGAACTCGGAGCGTTGACCGTCGCCGTCGTGACCAAACCTTTCGCTTTCGAAGGCGCGCAGAGAAGGCAGATCGGAGAAGAAGCTCTGCAGAACCTCAAAGACAGAGTGGACACTTTGATTACGATTCCAAATGACAAATTACTTTCGATCATAGACAGAAAGACCACGCTCATAAACGCCTTCAGGATAGTCGACGACGTCCTAAGACAGGGCGTGCAGGGAATTTCAGACCTCATCACCAAGCCGGGAATAGTAAATGTCGACTTTGCCGACGTGCGAGCGATCATGCATGACAGCGGATCGGCACTTATGGGAATCGGAGTTTCCAGTGGAGACAACAGGGCCGCCGAGGCCGCCAAGGCCGCCATTAACAGCCCCTTATTGGAGCTTTCGGTGGATGGGGCCAAGGGCGTGCTTTTCAATATCTCCGGTTCAAGCGACCTCACGATGTTGGAAATAAACGAAGCTGCCAATATCATCACGGAAAGCATCGATCCTAACGCCAAGGTCATCTTCGGAGCGGTGGTCGATGACCAAGTGAAAAAAGGCGAAATACATATCACCGTCGTGGCGACAGGATTCGATCCAGACAAGGAGAAAGTGAATCCCTTGATCGGAAGGGTTCCGATAAACAGGACCGTCACCGTGGAGGAAAAAATGAAAGAGGAGGAGGACATCGAAGAGGAGAAGGAAATCAGGGTCGAGAAGGAGGAACTGCCTGAGCTGAAAGAGAGGATAACTTTCCCTTCCAGGAAAGTGGAAACCAAGATGATCATCGAGGAAAAGATCCAACCGAAACCTATTTCCCAGCAGAGAATCGAGAAGGAAGAGGTGGAGGATGAAGACGAATTGGAAATCCCGGCTTTTATCAGAAGGAAAATGGAGAAATAAAAAATATCGCCTTCGGGCGATATTTTTATTTCCAGTCAAGGGCCCGTCAAGTTTATAAAGTTCGTAAAGCAAGGGCTTTTTATGGAAACACGGGAGAGATTCCGGGTTTTCTTTTTATGTTACGCTCTTTGTATCCGATTGGATTTGTGGTAAAATTCATAGCGTAAGCAATCTAAAATAAAAAAATGCAGAAAAAAACAAAAATCATCATTCTGGCTGTTTTGGTGTCGGTCGCGATAGTCTCCGCCGCGGGAATATATTACGAATCAAAATCTTCAAGGGAGACGGGGAATGTTTCCGATAATGTTCCAAGCGAAAAAGAAAAAATTCTTAGCTCGGATGATGAGATCGGGTTTCAGGAACAGGTGGCTGAAATTATAAAAACTAAAGATTTTTCCCATTGCGAAAAAATAAGCAACGATACCTATAGAAAAGTTTGTGTGAATAATATAGCCCTTGATTTGGCTCAAGAAAAAGGGGATGTTTCATATTGCGCCGAATTGGACGGGAATATGGTTTCGGTTTCCGAATGCGAAAGGGGAATCGTGTTGGCTAAATCAGCTTCGGAGGAAAACATGGAAATTTGCAAACAAGCCACCACGAAAGAGGTTGCAAGCGAGTGCGAAAGCGGATTTTACCAGGCAGTTTCGCTTAAAAAAGAGGATAAGGGATATTGTGATAATATAGGGGACCAAAAGGCCACGGATGAGTGTTATGACAATTTTGTTTTTTCAATGGAATTCATGAAGGATATTAAAAATTTCAAATGTTCGTCCTTCAGGAATCAGGACTTGGCAAATGATTGCTTGGCATATAAAAACATGAAATCAGATCAAGAACCGGATTGCTCCGGTTATAAATCTTCGCAATATATGGATCTTTGTCTAATGCGAATCTATAATTATTTTTCTAAATAAAAATTTTTAACCAAATTTGCTTATGAATAAAATAAGGGTATTTGCATTCCTCCTCATTATCGTCAGCGGTGTGCTTGTTTTTAATAAAGGTGCCAAGGCGGCTTTCGGCGATGTTTTTTGGGACAGGAGCATTGGTTCTTCCGGAATAGTTCAGGACATGCAGGTTTACAATGGTTATGTCTATGTGTTAGGGGGAGATAATGCTGGAAATTGGTTTGTAAAGAAGATAAATAGTCAGACTGGAACGGTTGAGTTGACCAAAAATATTGCAAATGTGGGAAATATATATACGTATGAAGGTGTTAATAATTATCGCTTTCCACATTCACTTTTTGTTGACGGTAACGGTGTGTATTTTTCCGGAAACATAGGCGGCGGATCTCTTATGGTCGGGAAGCTTAGTCATAGCGGGCTTTCTACTTTGTGGACGAAAACAGTTTCTGGATCTTATAATGCCGGTTCAATAAAGGTATCTGGCGGGCTAGTATATCTTTTTTATAAACAGACATTCGCAAACTATACCAGTAACCTCGGATACATGACTATAAGCGATGCGACGCAGGCTGTTTCTGCTGGCACGGTTTTCAGTACAATAGGAAACAACAATAATAATTTTTTATGGAAGGAAGCCGATTCGGATGGGGTGTTTGTCTCATATTATGAGAGCTACTCTGGTGGCACTAACGCCCTTGTCCAATGTTTTAAAAAAATCACGCCTGGAGGTTGGCTGAAATGTGATTATCCATACCCTTTTAAAAAAGAACCGGGTAGGATAGTGGCTACCAATACAAGCTTCCCAAGACAATTTGCAGCGCTTGATAGCTCCACGGGGAATGAAATCGTAAGTGAGGTAAGGATCTTGCCGGGAGGGTTTTATCCTCAGGTTATGGATAATGGGAATAATCTGTTTTCTGCTGTAGCGCCATGCACGGATTATATATGCGATAGTATAAATCTTAAAATGGTTGATCTTGCGAATCCTTCTACTTTAAAAAATTCAATAAGTATTCCGTCTATTACGTATTTTGATGATTATTTGCATTACAATGTGGATTTTATTGACAATGATGGATTATATTTTCTGATGGGAAATTTTAACGAGGGAGGGCATCTCTATAAGCTGGATGTTTATGATGACAACGCGAACTGTACCGCTACTCCGGTTTCATCTCCTAAAAATGCAAGCTCTTCTTTTTCGGCAACAATAACATGTACCAACACTGGAAGCACGACTTGGGACGCTGCGCAGGGATACAGATTGGGATCTCAAAATCTCGCAAATAATATTATCTGGGGAGTAAGCTCTATAAATTTTCCCGTAGGAACGACGACTGTCATCCCTGGTCAGCAGGTGATTTTCACTGGCAATTTCACCGCCCCGTCAATTGCCGGAACTTACAATTACCAATGGCAGATGACTAAAGGCGCGACCTTCTTTGGAGCGATGACGGAGCTGCAGTCCATCTTGGTCCAAAGTTGTTTATATTCAAACCATATCTGCTATAAATCTTCCAGCATAGATTGCGGACTTGCTTCCAAATGCGGGCAGACCGGAACCGAGACTGCGGCCTGCTTGGCCTTTAACAGTTGCACTGGTGCGACCGAGTCCAGGCCACTTTCCGAATGCGGAGCAAGCTGCGTGTCCGGCTCCGCGGTGCAGTGCCCTATATGTTCATCGGGAGGTTTCGGAACTGGCGAGTGGAGGGAAGTGACGCCGTAAACCTATTTATCTCATATTGTTTGAAGTTTGCAATAAAACCCTGGAGAAATCCCGGGTTTTTTAATGTCAATGATGATGCTGTGCAGCGTGGAAAATTTTTATAAAAATTTTCTTTACGCTGTGGATAACTCCTTTTTTTGGCTTGATCTCGACCATTTGCGCTGTATTTGTCTTGTGGTATAATGTACTCACGGTACACAAGATATAGTGTAAAAGTATAAAAATCTTACTAAAACACGAAAATCGAGAGTATCAAAATCAAAATGTTGTCAAGTTGTTTTCATAAAAACAAATAAACACGAGAACATGAAAACAAAAAGGCATAAATAAATTTGTTTTAATGCTAATTTGCTTTAATGTTTTAATGAAAAAATATGGTTTGTCCTTTTTGCGGGCACCTCGACACGAAGGTCGTCGATTCCCGAGATACCAATGACGGTAGGGCGATCCGGCGTAGGCGTGAATGTGAGAAATGCCAGTCCCGGTTCAGTACCTATGAGGAAATGGAAATAATGAAGCTCACGGTCCTCAAGCGCGACGGCACGAAGCAGGAATATGACAAGAAGAAGATTGCGGCTGGGCTGCGGAAAGCATTGGAGAAGAGACCCGTGAGTGAAGAGCGGATCCAGAAGGCCATGGTGGATATCGAGTATGAGATCCAAGCCCGCGAATCCAATGAGATCAAGAGCAAGGAAATCGGAAAAATGGTCCTGGAGAAGTTGAGGGAATTGGACGAAGTGGCCTATATAAGATTCGCCAGCGTATACAAATCTTTCAAAAGCGTGGAAAGTTTCAAGAGGGAAATGGAGAGTTTGGAGCTTGAGAAAGTGTAGAGATAATCTTCCATCGAGCAAGTTTAAATAAAATCGAAATTAATCAATACTAAAATTCCGGGGGTACAAAGCTATGAAAAAACAAACAAAGGCGAAAAAGACACAGAAAGCAAAAGCTGCAGGCGTGAAAAAGGCAGTTAAGGTTAAAGCTGTAAAGACGAAAGCCGTGAAGGTGAATAAAGCGGTAGTTAAAAAGCAGGCTAAGCCAGCCAAGAAGAGACCCATCAATGTCATCAGAAAAGTCGTCAAAAGAAGCGGAAGGGTCGTGCCTTTCAATCAGAAGAAAATTGAAATAGCAATCACTAAAGCTTTTTCCACCACTGGAGAAGGGTCGGCTAAGGAAGCCAAGGCTGTCGCCACCAAGGTCGCGCAGATGTTGGGCAAGGGAAAGGAAAAAGGATATATCCCCGGAATCGAGGATATCCAGGACGCGGTGGAAAAGGTGCTCATGGTCTTGGACTTCGAGGAAACGGCCAAGGCCTACATCCTTTACCGCGAACAGCACCGCAAGATCCGCGAAACTGAAAAATCTTTGGATGAGGCGGTCAGTCTCGTCGATAAATATATCCAGGAAATAGATTGGAAAGTGAAGGAGAACGCTAATATGGCATATTCCCTCCAGGGACTTAATAATTATATCTCTTCGATAGTCAGCTCCAAATATTGGATGAACCGCGTTTACACGAAAGATATCCGCGAAGCGCACGAGGGTGGGGATTTCCATATCCATGATCTCCAATTGGTTGCCGCTTATTGTTGCGGATGGGATCTTCAGGATCTGCTCAGAAGAGGTTTCACTGGAGTTTCAGGAAAAGTTTCCTGCAAGCCGGCCAAGCATTTCGGATCAGCTCTGGGTCAGATGGTGAATTTCATTTACACACTTCAAGGAGAAGTGGCTGGAGCGCAGGCTTTCTCGAACTTCGACACCCTTTTGGCTCCGCTCGTGAGATTCGACAAGCTTTCTTTCAATCAGGTGAAGCAGGAAATCCAATCTTTCGTTTTCAATATGAACGTTTCGACCCGCGTCGGATTCCAGACTCCGTTCTCGAACATAACGATGGATGTCGCCTGTCCGAAAAACCTCGCCAATGAGGCCGTCATAGTCGGAGGAGTCCCTCGCTCCGAGAAATACGGTGAATTCCAGGAAGAGATGAATATGATCAACAAAGCTTTCGCGGAAGTGATGTCGGAAGGTGATGCTAATGGAAGGATCTTTACCTTCCCGATTCCTACCTACAATATCGGCAAGGATTTCAATTGGGATGATCAAAAATTCAACCCTATTTGGGAAATGACTGCTAAATACGGAATCCCATACTTTGCGAACTTCGTTAATTCCGACATGGATCCGGATGACGCCAGAAGCATGTGCTGCCGCTTGCGACTCGACAACCGCGAGTTGCACAAAAGAGGAGGAGGACTTTTCGGAGCAAATCCTTTGACCGGTTCGGTCGGAGTGGTGACGATAAATATGCCGAGACTCGGATACAAGGCAAAGAATAAAAAAGAATTCTATAAGGAACTTAACTATCTGATGGACTTGGCCAAGGACAGCTTGGAAACGAAAAGGAAATTGGTCGAGGGGCTTACCGACAAAGGGCTTTATCCATACACGAAATTTTATTTGGACGCCATTAAGATGAGGAGGGGGCAATATTGGGCGAACCATTTCTCCACGATCGGCCTCGTCGGACTCAACGAAGCTTTGCTGAACCTTATCGGAAAAGACATTACCTCCAAAGAGGGACAGGAGCTGGCTCAGGAAATCCTTGTGCACATGAGGGAAAGGATCACGGGCTACCAGGAAGAAACCGGAAATCTCTATAACCTGGAAGCGACTCCGGCTGAGGGAACGGCTTACAGGCTAGCCAAGATGGACCAGGAAAGGTATAAGGATATCGTGTTCGCGAACGACGAAGCGGTGAAGGGCCAGAACGCCGATCCTTACTACACGAACTCTTCGCAGCTCCCGGTATATTTCACGGAAGACATCTTCGAAGCTTTGGACCTTCAGGATGGACTGCAGACGAAATATACGGGAGGAACGGTACTCCATGGATTCTTGGGGGAAAGAATGTGGGACATCGAAGGGGTGAAGAATCTGGTCAGGAAGATCGCGGAAAACTATGCCCTGCCATATTTCACGCTCACGCCGACTTTCAGTATCTGTCCGGTCCATGGATATATCGCCGGAGAATTCCATTCCTGCCCGAAGTGCGTGATTGAGCAGAAGACTGAAGTATATTCGCGCGTCGTGGGATACATCCGCCCGGTAGAGCAGTGGAACAAGGGAAAGAGGACTGAATTCAATGACAGAAAGGAGTTCGTCGTTTGCGAGGAAAAGACGGAGAAAGTGAAAGTAGTTTCGAAGAAAAAATAGAAACACGGAGTCCGACTCCGATTCGGAGTCGGACTCCGGTGAATCAGCAATCTGCGCCGCAAGGTGTTTGATATATGGGTTTTCGGACGAGGGAAGCTAGCCCCTTGCCCGGGAACGCGGATAATAAAAAATAAAAATAACCCGTTAACGCGTTAACTCGTTAACCGTCTGACGGGAACAATGATATGGAACAATATACGTGCCATGATTGCAAAAAGACTTTGGCAAAAAACGAGGAGTACATGCCATACAAGGTCGGAGCTGAGGTTTATGTGAAATGCAAAGCTTGCCACCAGGCTGATCCTATTTTGAGAAATTTCCAAGCGACAGAGGTTTATTCTAGAGTCGTGGGGTACATTCGCCCAGTCAAGCAATGGAACAAAGGAAAGCAAGCGGAATTCGGAGACAGGAGGGAATATATGGTCGAGCAATCGGCCTGCGCTACTTGCTAAATGATTGAAGACTTGCCCTGTTAAATCCGCTTTGCGGAAATCTGCTTCACAGATTTATTTAACAGGGTAAAAAAAGATGGCAGGGCGATATTTCCTCCCGGGGGAATATCGCCCTGAATTTCCTTTGGATATTTTTGAAAAATCGTAACGAAGCGCGCTACGTAACGAAGTGCGTCCGCTGATAAAGGAAAAACTTGTAAATTGGTAATTGGAAATTTTAAATAATATGAGATTAGGAGGATATCAGAAACTGACGCTTATAGATTATCCGGGCAAGATCGCCACGACTGTGTTCACTGTCGGTTGCTCTTTCCGTTGCCCGTTCTGTCATAATCCGGAACTCGTTCTGGCTGATCAATTTCCGGAACTTAATGACCTGGAGACGGAGTTTTTTAAGTTTTTGGAAAAAAGGAAGGGTAAATTGGAAGGCGTATGCATTACCGGAGGAGAACCGACGATCCAGCCTGACATCATTGATTTCATCAAAAAAGTCAAAGCGATGGGATTTTTGGTGAAGTTGGATTCCAACGGGACCAGGCCTGACGTGCTTCGCAAAGTCATCAAGGAAAAAATGGTGGACTTCATCGCGATGGACATCAAAAACAGTCCGAAAAAATATTCCAAGACGGTGGGAGTAGACGCGGATATGGAAAGGATCAAGCTCAGTGTGGATATGATCATGAACAGCGGCATCGATTATGAATTTCGAACGACGGTCGTGCCGGGAATCCATAAGGAGAAGGATTTCGATGAGATCGCCAAATGGATCAAAGGAGCCAAGGCTTATTATCTCCAGGAATTCAGGGATATAAAGGTCATCGATCCAAAGCTGAAAGGAAAGAGGGACGTGAAACCGCTTGATCTGGAAAAGATAGAGGGAAAGATTTCGGGCAACTTCGGCGTAATGAAAATAAGGCGCTAAGTTTTAACGTTGATTTGATGAGGAAAATCTTGAAGGGGCTGGCTGTTTTTTTGTTTTCCATTTTCGCGATGCTCCTGGCCGGGGCGACTTTTGCCGTGGATTTCGTGGAAAGGGAGGAGGATATTCCGGATGGAAAAATTTTCGCTTTCATAAACGGCGGAGACTCCTATAGTCTCTGGATAAGGGAGGACGAGAAAAAATATTTGGAAAAAATTACAAGGAAAGCGAAGGAGTTGGTTTATAGGGAAGCGGCAGTGCATAATCCCGAGGGAGACATGCTTCCGGACAATGTGGACAATGATATTTCAAATGAGCTGAAAAGCAGGATAAATTAGGATTTATCTTGCTTTTTGTTTTGCTAATTTCTTCACCCAAGAGTATAATGGCAGTGTTTAAATATTACTGCCTGGCAGATTGCAATAAGAAATAAAACAAAAAAATGGATAAGAAAAAAGTCATAGGCAGTTCGATAAAAGCGGCAATTTTGCTTTTAAATGTCGTTCTGGCAGCCGGGGGCGTGTATTATTTCAAGGACAAAGACCGACAGAAAAAGGAAATCGAACTGTCCGAGGAAAAGGCTTTCAATGAGGAGGTAGAAAAATATAATGCCGATGTTATTCAAGAGGCCGTGTCCGCTTTGCGGACCGAGAGAGAAAATAGCATAGCGGGAAATCCCGATGCCATAACAAAGGAAACCATAGTGAAGGTGGAGAGATATATACCCCCGGTGACCGAAACGGTCAAAGTTACGGAGACTAAGCCTTCAAAAACTACCAAGTCCTCCTAACAAAGAAATATTATGAAAAAGAAACAGATATTATTTATATTATTGTTTTTCTTGGCATCCTCCTTGATAGTCGCTGGAACATACGATTTTGCATATAAGACCTATATGGCCCAGGCTGATGACGATGAAGATGATGAAGATGATGACGATGACGATGATGATGAAAAAGAAACGGTGACTGTTACCAAGGAAGTCATAATCCGTCCGGGAAGGACGGTGATAGAAGAACAGGTGAAAAAGATAACATTGCCGGATTCTGATCGGGATGGACTTGTTGATGAAGAGGATCCGCATCCTGATATGGCCGAGATATACATTGTTTCTGACGACGACCGTAATGGAATTTCGGATGCCTGGGATGAGATGAAAAAGAAGTTGGTCGGAGGATCTGATGAGTAATTTTTTTCCAAAACTGGTTGTTTTAAGTTTCAGAAAACTTGGAACAGAAATAGATCTGCGCATAGTGGTTTCTGAAAAAAAACAGGAACAGGTGGCAAGGCGGGATCTTCTTGAAGCGGAAAAAATTTATGAGAAATATCATTTAATGTTCAGCAGGTTTGAGAGAGAAAATGAGCTTGCAAGACTGAATGCTGAGCTAGGAAGTTTCAGGGAGGCGAAGCCTGAGATTTTGGAAATAGCTGGAAAGTGCCTATCGTACAATAAGATGACCCAGGGATATTTCGATCCTAGGATAATTTGTTTTTTGGAAAATTGCGGATATGATAGGGATTTTGAGAGTCTGGATTTTTCGGAAAAAAGATATGGCGGAACGAGTAAGATAATCAAATCTCTCGGAGAAGATTTGAAGATAGAGGGCGGAAGGATATTGCTCCTGGAAAGAGTTGATTTTTCCGGAATAGCCAAAGGCTGGATAACTGATAGGGTTGCAGATTTTCTTTTAGGGAGGGGATGGAAAAATTTCGTGGTCGATTCCGGAGGGGATATGTATTTTTCCGGCCTGAATGAGAAATTGGAAAAGTGGACGGTGGATATCGCCGGAATTCCTTTTGAAAAATTGACGCTTGGTTTTTTAAATAAGGCTATTGCGACTTCGGGAATAGGTAAAAGGAAATGGGAGAATGGTGGCGGAAGGTTTCATCATTTGATAAACCCAAAGGATCCTGAAGATTTTTCTTTCGATTTGAAATCGGTAACGGTCATTGCGGATTCGGTAGAAGAGGCGGATGTTTGGGCGAAAACCTTGTTTTTGATGGGAAAGGAAAAGGGCATTGTTTATGCGAGGAAGAATTCTATCGGAAGCATTTTTTTGGATTACAAGGGGAATGCGGGCATTTCTCCAGCTATTAACGGATATAAGATTTAAATTTTCGCAAAATAAAAAAATGAAAAGAATATTTACATTCTTCATGTTGATTGCATCGCTGTTTTCTGTTTCATCTATTTCTTTTGCTCAGGAGATGAGAGCAGTGGAATATCCAGCCGGCTATGCGGCTGATGTCGATCTGGATGGCTTAACTGATGAAGGAGAAAAGCAGCTCTTCCTAACTGATCCCAATAATCCAGATACTGACTGGGATGGATATTTTGATGGTTTGGAAATTTTGAACGGCACCAATCCTTTGGATGTAAATTCTTATCTTAATCCTAGAGAAGTTACGGGTGTAAGCATGGAAAATTCATGGGCCTGGTATATAACCAGAGCCACCGCGCTAATTTCCTTTGCCTTACTTTACATTGTTGTTTTTTTTGGACTTACTGTCAGGCTTCCTTTTTTGAATAAGATTTTTTCTCCATTGGCTTCGCTCAGAGTGCATGCCTGGCTTTCCGTGCAGGCTCTTGCTTTCGCGGCTGTTCATGGAATTTCATTGGTGTTTGATAAGTTTCTGAAATTCACCATAGCGGACGTTTTCATTCCTTTTTCATCATACTTTGAAACTAATATGGTGGCGCTTGGAGTGATAAGTTTTTATGTTATGCTACTGCTTATTTTAACTTCATATTTCCGGAGGCTGATGTCGCATAAGATTTGGAGGATTTCACACTTCCTGAATATTGCTCTTTATGTGATAGTGATCATACATGCCTTAAACTTAGGAACAGATCTTAAATCGGGAACCGGGAGGGATATTTTCATCTGGAGTAACTTTTTTCTGGGAATGCTGTTTGTCGCAAATCTTTCTTACCAGTTGATTATGGTGATTAAAAGGAATGTGGCTGCCAGGAAAATCGATAATTTGCAAAACTAATGAGAATTTACGTAAGAGTTTCCCCGCGGTCTTCGAAAAATGAAGTCATTAAGATTTCCGACGGGGAATATAAAGTGAAAATAACCGCACCTCCGGTCGACGGAGAGGCGAATAAGATGCTGATCAAAGTCCTTTCTGATCATTTCTCCGTTTCCAAATCTTCCATAAATATCGTGGGAGGAAAAAGCGCGAAGACGAAAATGGTGGACATCGGCTGATTTCAATGGCTCACGCGACGTGAGCCGTTGAAGGGGACTCGGATAGGGGATATAATTAAGCCATGTCCAAATCCAAAATATTTTTCTGGTTTTCGGTAAGCTTCATTTGCGGGATCGGTCTGCGGTCTTTTTTCGAAATATCGTCCGCCTTGCTTTTGTTGGGCGTGATAATTTCCATCTCCCTTCTGACTATTTTTTATAAAAATAAGACTGCGGCCCTGGCTGCTTTTTTTATTTTCGCTTTGGTTTTAGGCGCCTGGGTTCTGGATGGGGATTTGGAGAAAACAAAAAACATTTTCTTGGACGGGAAAAGTATAAACGGGAATGCGGTCATCGTCAAGGAACCAGAGAAAAAAGAAAATTATCAGAAAATTATCGCATGCTTGGAAGACGAACAGGAAAGGGTTTTGATAAACACCGCGCTTTATCCGGAATATTCCTATGGCGATAAAATAAATTTGGAATGCGTTTTGAAAATTCCAGAAAACAGGGAAGGGGATTTTGATTACAAATCCTATTTGGCCAAGGATGGTATTATGTATATCTGCGAAAAGGCGAAGTTGAAAAAAGTGGGAGAAGAGAAAAGAAATTTTCTTTATACGGCTGTTTTGAAAATAAAAAATAAGCTGGATGAAAACATCGCGGTCGCCATTCCCCAGCCAGAAGCGGCTCTGGCAAGCGGGATGCTTTTCGGGGGAAGCGACGCGATGTCAGAAAAAGTCCAGGATGCGTTTTCGCGCACCGGTATGACGCATATAGTGGCGGTCTCGGGATATAACGTCACGATAATCGCGGAGTATCTGGTGCTGCTTGGAATATTTCTGGGACTCTGGCGAAGACAAGCCCTTTGGGTGGCGATCTTCGGAATATTTATTTTCGTCGCGATGATAGGTTTTCCGGCGTCCGCGGTTCGGGCGGGTGTGATGGGGACGGTTCTTATTTGGGCCATGAAAAACGGCAGACTTTCCAATTCTCTAAATGCTATAATTTTCGCCGGGGCGGTCATGTTGGTTTTCAATCCGATGCTTCTTCGATATGACGTCGGTTTCCAACTTTCCTTTTTGGCGACCTTGGGAATCGTCTTGCTTTCTCCTTTGGCGGAAAAAATTTCTCTTCGAAAATTCAATCCGTTGGGAATTTCGGAAATCATCTTTCTTTCCATCTGCGCGCAGGTTTTCGTGCTCCCGATAATAATGCACAATTTCCAGACAGTCTCCCTGATCTCGCTTTTGGCGAATGTGTTGGTGCTTCCGATTATTCCGATTTCGATGTTGCTTTCATTTCTCGCGGCGGTCTTTGGAATTTTTCTTGCTCCCGCTTTCAATGTCTTTGCTTGGCTGGCCTACCTTCCGCTATACTATGAGATAGAAACGATAAATTTCCTTTCCGGATTTTCCTGGGCAAGCAGGACGGTTGAAGATTTTGGCCCGACTGCGGTCGTTGCGTATTACGCGGCATTGGGGGTTATCATGCTTTCCGTGAAGAAAATTGAAAATGTAAAAATCAAAAATAAAAATGACAGATAAAAATTAAAAATGATTTATTGGATTTTGCATTTCATATTGTCATTTTCCATTTTGATATTTGATTTTTAAATCACTATAATGCCTAATCGCAAATTAATATACGGTCCCTTGCTCTTTTTCTTTGCCGTGTCCGTGATACTTGGAACCGCCGTCTTTTTCTCGAGAAGCCAGGATATGAAGGTCGTGTTTTTCGACGTGGGGCAGGGGGACGCGATTTTGATTTCGCAGGGATCAAATCAGCTTCTCGTCGACAGCGGAAAGAGCGGGCAGATTCTTTTGGAAAAACTCGGAAAGTATATTCCTTTTTGGGACAGGAAAATAGAGGCAGTCCTTATGACGCACCCAGACCAGGACCATATCGGCGGGTTTGCGGAAGTTTTCAAAAGTTATGATGTCGGGATGGTCATCAGGACAAATGCTGAGAACGACTCGCAGACTTTCAAGGCACTGGAAGAATATATAGTCAAAGAAGGAAGCAGTGTCGTCGAGGGAAAAATCGGAACGAAAATAATTTTTCCAAACGGATCGGAAATGGAAATCGTCTACCCGTTCTCTTCCATCCTTGGGAATTCGAAGGATACCAATGATTCAAGTATCGTTTCCATTTTGGAATTCGGCGAAACGAAGTTTTTATTGATGGGCGACCTGACTTCCGAAAAGGAGGAAGAAATCCTGCGGAAAACGATAGATGTTTCCGCTGATATCTTGAAAGTCGGGCATCATGGTTCCAAATACTCCACCAGCGAAAAATTCCTCGAGAAAGTTTCGCCGAGGAATGCGGTAATCTCGGCCGGGAGGAATAATTCCTATGGGCATCCTGCTTTGGAAATTCTGGAGAGAATGAAGAAAAGCGGAGTGGAAATTTTCAGGACCGATGAAATCGGGGATATCTCATATGGATGCGACGATCAAAGGAATGATTGCCAATTGTCCGTGCGGTGAATTTAAAAAAACAAAGGACCGCTTTCTGATATGGCAAATGTTTGCCTATTCTTACTTTTTTGCTAGAATACCAAAGAACCCAAGCGGCCTGGCCGCTCTTAATTTATAAGGCAATAAAAAAATGGAAAAGCACCCAAAGCAGGAAAGGACATTCGTGATCATCAAGCCGGATGGGATCCAGCGCGCAATGATCGGGGAGATAATCAGTCGTATCGAGAGGACAGGGCTAAAGTTCACCGCCATGAAATTTTTGGTACCGAAAGCCGAGCAATGCTGGTCGCACTATAACAAGGATGAAAAATGGTTCGCGGAGAAAGGAGCCAAGATAGCCAAGCAGATTGAGGACAGGGGAGGGAAACTCGAAAAAGAGCCTATTGAATATGGCCGCGACATCATCGGGCAATTGGTGACCTTCATGACATCCGGACCGGTTTTGGCGATGGTAATCGAAGGTAATCAGGCAGTTGGAATCGTGACGAAACTCGTCGGAGGAACCGAGCCTTTGACTTCGGACGTCGGAACTATCCGAGGAGATTTGACCTTGGACTCCTATGATTTGGCCGGGCTTGACGGAAGGGCCGTGAGGAATTTGATCCACTGTTCCGACAAACCGGAAGAAGCTGAGAGGGAGATCAAGATTTGGTTCGACGAGAGCGAGATCATCAAATACCGATCCATCCAGGAAGCCATGCTTTACGACGTGAACTTGGACGGAATATTGGAATAGTCTCGAATTTTTAGGAAATTCAAAAAACCGGCCTTTGTGGGCCGGTTTTTTCGTGTTTGACAGGTTTTGGGAAATTTAGTATATTGTGCTTATGAAGAATTATTCAACAAAATTCATTCTCGTGGTCAAGGGACTCATTCTCATGGGTGAATTTTCGTCGGGTAATATTTCATAAAATTTTCCAAAAAAGATTTATGAAAGGACCCCGGCGGAAAGGCCGGGATTTTTTGTACATTAACAATTGAATTATGGAAAGGAGGAGGTCGACATCATGCGGATGCCCGAATAGAAAAGGAAAAAATTTCTTCAGGAGGCTGGCGAGCTTGAGAATGCTAGCAGGGAATCGAAGACGAATCGCTCAGAAACGTTATGCTAAGCAAGGCGCAATCGCTGAGAAGGGTGGCAATTTGTAAAAATAACTATTAGGAAAAAGGAGGACGTGTATGCAGACAACGGAAAATAAGATGTGGTGTAATGGGAGAACGGGAGAAGTGGAAAAATTGAAGGAGGACATAGCCGCGCTGAAAGTAGAGTTGGACGAGGCCATCGCGAAAGGCGAAGGAGGTGAACAGTCCATGTGTAGGGACCTCATCGCGGAAAAGCAGCGAATGGTCTGCGAGTTGACCGGAGAGAAGTTTATTGAGGCGTGCTGATTTCTCAACACAAACCATTTTTCAGAAGGAGTATTTTTCATGGAATACGGTCTATTAAAGGTTCCCCATAAGGCAGAGCAAAAAATATCCCATATATCCATGGCAAGATGCGCGACCAATTTGCACAATGCTTTGGTGAAGTTTTTCGGGACACCTGAACATCATGAGCGCCGTCGCCAAAATCTCCAGAACCGTATCTGTGCCCTCATGGAAAAGTTAGGCAAGGAGAATCTCCCGGGATTTTATCCCATGTCTCGTTTCGATGCACATTTGCAAAAACAGAGAGTTATTTTGGCTCGCCGGATGATGGCGATCGGCAGCGCCGAAGAAAAATACCTCGAGCTCCAGGAACAGGCGAAAAAGATCGAACGCGTTCTTTTGCTTCTGGAGAAATCCGAAGCCGCGCATTAAAAACGTCGAGTCTGCTCACAAAAGCAGACAGGCATAACCATTTCCCGACGGACCACGATCCGAAACGGGAGAAGGGCTCATACAATGGGCCCTTTTAAATTTCCTTGAATCTTTGATTTATGGATGATAGACTTCAATTATTAAAAACGGGCAGCCCGACATGGACATAATAGAAAAAGTAAAAAATTTCGTGGAACAGGAATGCGGGAAGCCGGAAAGTAAATACGGCTTCGAGCCTTTCGAATTCCATTTCGTTCCGGTAGTGAGATACGCGGAGAGGCTTTGTGATGAATTGGGAGGGGACAGGGAAGTCATTTCGATCGCGGCGTGGATGCATGACATCGGTTCAATAGTGTATGGACGCGAGGACCATCACATCACCAGCGCGAAAATCGCGGTGGAAAAATTGAGCGAGTTCGGATATCCGCAGGAAAAGATCGGTTTTGTGGAAAAATGCATCTTGAACCACCGCGGTTCGCAGAAAAGGGGAAGGGAAACCCTGGAGGAACAGATAGTCGCCGAAGCCGACGTTCTGGCGAATTTCGACGAGATCGCCGGAATATTCAAGGCCGCGTTCGTATATGAAGGGCTTACTCAGGGTCAAGCCAGGGAATCTGTGCTTCAAAAGCTCACCAACAAATTCGAACAGCTCCATTTCGAGAAGTCCAAAGAAATAATCCGCCCGAAATTTGAGGCGGTGAAAATTCTCCTTGGAAAATAGGATGTCTTTACATGTCCGGGTATTTTTTATATACTCATCTGAAGTTAAAAAGCACCTTAAATAAAAAAAGGAGGGCATTATGCTTGAAAGTGGCTTAAGGAAAAAGGAAGCTTTTGAGGATATGTCGGTTATTATCTTAAACAGGTATCTGATGTTAAAGAAGATACTGGAATCGGAAGGTTTTAATTTCAAATCAGGGAAAGATATTTCGGATTTGATGGAGATTGCCCGGTATTGTCTGGAAAAAGAAGGGAGCAATCATTGTCTCAATGATTTGCTCAATTCGATAAAGACAGAGCTCCATGAAATTCTCGAATTTGTCGGCTGAAACTTTCTTCCAGGGAGATTGCTTGTGAAAAATTATGACAGAGAAGAATTGATCAGGAGACTGGCTGAGAAAGTAGCAGTGGGAGAGGCTTCCCGCGAAGATGTCGAAGATAGCGGTCTTAAGCTTAAGTCCGGTCGGAGTTTCAATGACGTCCTTAAATGCGGAATATTGAAACCTCAGCAAGAGCCCGGTGGAAATCGTTTGATGGTGCATCATACCATGAACAATCTCCGCGAAATCGTCGAATGAGATAATGTTGCTGGGGAAATATCGGATCCGGAGCCTGAAAACGGCGGAGGTGGCGATTCGACGGGGAATTTGTTGAAAATTTTTATGGCGGCAATGTCCGCAGGGGACCATTCTGAAAAGTGGTCTCTTTTTTTATTCGGGTATATACTTTCGATATGAGTTCACTTTTAAAACGTACATACGCACGTACGTACGTCCGTAAGTACGAAAACAAAAATGGAGAAAGAAACAAGAAAACTCGTGAAATCCTCCACCCATAGCTACATGGTCAACATCCCGAAAGAGATCGTGAAGAAATACGGCTGGAAGGAAAAACAAAAATTGGTCGTCGAAGACAAGGGAAACGGGATTGTCTTGATTAAGGATTGGAAAAGAAGATAGTTTCACAGCGGAGTCCGACTCCGAATCGGAGTCGGACTCCGCAAGAAAGCCAGATGGGACGGAAAAGAAGAAAAGGGCCCCGGTTTCGGGCGCCCTTTTCGGTTTACGCGACTTTTTTGACAGGATGTTTTGGCAGAGCGGCTTTGGCCGGATGATTTTGCGCTACCGCTAAATCGGAAATCACCTTCTTTCCCACCTCGAGCGCCATGGAAACGTCTTCCATGTAGCGTCTGGCGTCCGTGCGATGCCTGGCCTTTTGGGAGAGTATTCCCATTGTCTCAGTCTCGGCTTCCTTGAGCGCTGTTCTGAGGTCTTCATAAGTCTGGCCCTTCAGTTTTTTGGCGACCGTATTTGAAAAGAGGATTATTTCTTCGGGTACTCTCTTCTCTTTGCAATTCATGTGCCCTGTTATATCCAATAGGATCCTTCTGAAATCGCTTCCGATGGTTCCGTTTCCTGATATGTCCATGATCTTGCCTCCTTCTGGCAGTTTATGCCTTTATTGTGATATATTTGATTCGGAAGGCCGTTTGATTCCAAGTGTGACCTTCAAGATAATACACAATTGTCGCGTAATACTTACTACGCATAGGATTAGAATTTTTTTATGGCGAGAAATTTGGCAGAGAAAATATTTTTCACATTATTGAAACTCGCGGCTTTAGTGGCGGTCGTTTTAGCTGGGCTGCATTTCAGAAATACGGACGTCGGATACGTTCCTCAGGAGGCACTGAAAACGACTCCTGCCGAACTAGGCAGGCAACTTTCCGAAATCAAGGATAATCTGGCCAATAAATTTCCCCAATCCGAAGGGGAGACGCAAAAGACATATCAATGGCAATATGGCGGGAGGACATACTCCGTTTCCCAGACTTTGTATTCTTCGATCTATGGATTCTATAAGTCGCAACCGAAGACATATACCTATTTCAATGAGCTTCCGGAAAATTGGGAAGAAGAATATTATGGCATGTTCATAACTGAAAACGAAAGGGATGTTTTCATTTCGGAATTGCTGGAATCCATCGTTACCGAGGGGAAAAGGAACAGGCTCTCGGAAGATCAGGTGGTTGAACTGGTGCTCGCTTTCGTGCAGTCTATTCCTTATGACGACCAGAAGGCCGCGAATATCCTCGCGCGAACAGGGAATGAGACGATGGATTATCCTTATGAAGTCCTTTTCGAAAATAGCGGAGTGTGTTCGGACAAGAGCTTTTTGGCGACGGTGCTGCTAAGGGAGTTGGGATATGGCACAGCCATTTTCGTTTTCGAAAATGAGAACCATATGGCTATCGGAATCCAATGTCCGAAAGAATATTCCGATTATGACAGTGGGTATTGTTTCGCGGAAACCACCAGTGTCGGCAATAAAATCGGAATCGTTCCAGATCTTAAGGCTAACGTCGGAAGCGCCGTCGGAACGGAGCAACTCGCTTATTTTAATGAAGAGGAAACTCGGGCATCCGTATCAACCAAGCTTACGGAGGTGAAGATTTTCCAAAAGACCCAGGGTAAGGAGTACAAAGGAATAATCCGGACTATCAGGATAAACAATGAAATTTCGGCTTTGAAGAAAGAATTGGCCGATTTGACCGCCGAGCTCAGGGAACTCAAGGAGCGGATCGGTGAAGACGAGGAATATTTGGCGGATAAAAAGAGAGACCTGGATAAATATTTGAAGAATGATGAGATTAAGAAATATAACGAGCAGGCCGAAAAGTACAACGACACGCTTTCGGATTACGAAGACAGGATAAAGTCATATAATAAGAAGGTTAGCGTTTTCAATAAGAAGGTCGCGCGCTATAATGAGTTGATAAAGATATAGGAAAGTGCGGGTGTGTTAAAATGGAATAGATAAAATAATAATTGAAATAAAAAAATGGCACGAAAATTATTTTTGGATATAGAGACTATCCCGGCCGGGGAAGAGAGTATGGAGAAATTGAAAACTCTTTTTGAAAAGAAAGGAAAAGAGGGGGAGTCGTTTGAGGATTTCATCGCCAAGACGTCTTTTGATGGGACGTTCGGCAGGATTCTTTGTATCGGTTACGCGGTAGACGATCAGGCTAGCGACGTTTTTTATAATGAAAACAATGAGAAAGAAACACTCAGGCAGTTTTGGGATTTGGCCAGGACTTGCGGATTGTTTGTCGGGCACAACGTGATGGACTTTGATTTGCGCTTCATCTATCAGCGTTCGATGGTCTTGGGCGTGAGGCCTTCTGTGGATTTGAATTTTGCCAGGTACAGGAATTTTCCTATTTTCGACACGATGAGGGAGTGGACCAAGTGGTCGATGGGTAATGTCGGTCTCGAAGCGCTGGCGTTCGCGCTTGACATCCCTTCCCCGAAAGGAGAGGGAATCGACGGTTCACAGGTTTACGCATTCTACAAAAACGGAAAAATAAAAGACATTTTGGAGTATTGCAAAAGGGATGTGGATACGACCCGCGAGGTGTATAAGAAGATGACATTCCAGAACCAACCCACCTTATTTTGAAGCCACTACGAATTACGAATTTTACGAAACTACGAATGGATTCATACAGTTTGTGAAATCACGGGTTCGTACATTCGTAAAATTCGTAATTCGTAGAGAAAAACTATGGAAGGAAAAATAAAATGCATCACCAAGGGTGTCAGTGAACTGAACATGGAAATCAAAAAGAAAGTCGCGGGTTATATCACTGCAGGTTTCGGAGTGGTCGCCGGGCTCGCCTGGAATGACGCTATCAGGACTTTCATTGAGAAATATTTTCCCCAAGATTCCAATACGATCGTGGCTAAATTCATCTATGCTTTCTTCATAACCCTTTTCCTGGTAATCGTCTCCATTTACCTAGTCAGGCTTTTGCGCGTTGAGGAAATCAAAAAAGAAAAGGAACAGGAATAGGATTATCAGTGCGGTGGATAAAATTTTTTCAAAAACCCCGGCAAGCCGGGTTTTTTGATATAAAGGCATGGAAGTATTGTAATAACAATATAAACTTTGATATTGAATTTATGGAAAAGGGAGGTGGAAAAACATGAAAAATCTAAACGTATTGGATTGGATCACGCTGATCCTTGTTATCATAGGAGGAGTCAATTGGGGCCTGGTCGGTTTTTTCAATTTTGATTTGGTCGCGACTATTTTCGGTAACATGACTTTGATTTCCAGGGTGATATACGGTTTGGTCGGGCTTTCATCGTTGTACTTGCTGTTCATGTTGGGAAGTTTTTCCAAGAAATGATCCCCGTGGCGGTCACATAGGGCTCGAACCAAAAAAAAGAGACTCCCGGAAGGGAGCCTCTTTTGATTTTTTTGCGGATCTAATTTCAGCCGGGATTTATTTGGATTCGGTCTTGAGGCACTTGGTACAAACCTTCGTCCTTTTGCCGTCGACTTTCTTTGACTGCAAATTTATTTGGAACTTTCTTCTCGATGCGATGTTGGAATGGCTCCTGGAGTTTCCGGTAGTCGTTCCTCTTTTGCATACGTCACATACTCTGCTCATCTTAGTATATATCATGGAGCATGGAGCATAGAGCAAACCGGACCGCTTGAAGGTCCATGTTTAATGTTCCATGTTCTATGTTCTATGGCTGTTGATTTGTTACAGGTTTTATATTATCATAAGAAATGAGTTTTGGCAAGAGTTGTTGGATGTAGTGCTAATAATGCGAATAAACGTCAATCTGCTAATTGCTAATTTACAAATTTACGCGATCCATTTCGCGTTTTGTGGATTAGTATCTAATTGGTCGATCAGCATGGTATTTTTATGGCAAATGAAATAGTCCTCATCGCTTTCTACTTCGTAATACTCCTGTATTCGATCATAATCCACGAAGTCGCCCACGGATACGTGGCGCTTCGTCTCGGGGACCTTACGGCGAAATATGCCGGAAGGCTCAATCTTAATCCGATAAAGCATATCGATCCCTGGGGTTCGATCGCGATTCCTTTTTTGATGCTTTTCTTGACCGGTTTCCGGTTCGCTTTCGGTTGGGCCAAGCCCGTACCATACAACCCATATAACCTGACGAATCAAAAATGGGGACCAGCGCTAGTCGCTGCCGGAGGCCCAGGGTCCAACATCGCTATAGCTCTCATAGCCGCGCTGTTGGGGCGGGTTATCACACTCCCATCCACCTTGAAGGTAGATATAATCGCTTCGGTCAAGATGGCTGACTGGTCAGGGTTGGCTGAAGTCATCTCGGGTTCGTTCGGAGCTATATTTTTCGTGATTTTGGCTATGATGATCTTTTGGAACGTGATTTTGGCTTTTTTCAATCTTATTCCTATCCCGCCATTGGACGGATCGAAGCTTCTTTTTTCAGTGCTTCCGATTAAAACTGAAACTATGATTCTCTTGGAACAGTTCGGTTTCATGCTACTTCTTTTTGTGATCTTTTTTTTGGCCGTGCCACTGGGGAATTTCCTGAATCTTATGCTCAATCTTTTTTTCAGCATAACCCTGTAATGGGGCCGTCGGAGCTCGGATTGGACAAAAACCTTCAATATTGACAGTATTTGGAAAGTTGTGTACTATTATTTTGCTGTACGAAAGGCGGTTTTCACAAGGAGTTGCTGGAAATCGCAAGCAGTGTTTTTTGTTAGTTTCCGCATACTTGCGGTCAATAGCGGGAAGCGAGTTGCAAGGAGCGTAAGAAATTAATTATATATGGAATCAAAGGTTTCGATTTCCATGTTTTTACTTCCAGTCGATTTTCGGTGTTTGGGAATTCAACATTGGGATTTGATTAGAAATTAGAAATTAGAAATTAGAAATTAGAGTAAGTTATGCCTACAATAAACCAGCTTGTTAAGAAGAACAGAACATCAGCCAAGAAGAAATCGAAGTCACCAGCCATGACCTATGTTTTCAATACCTTGAAAAACAAACCGAAGGACACGAACAGTCCTTACAAGAGAGGAGTCTGCATCAAGGTTGGAACCACCACTCCTAAAAAGCCTAACTCCGCTCTTCGAAAGATTGCCAGGGTTAGACTTACGAATGGAATGGAAGTCACTGCTTATATCCCAGGAGTCGGACACAACCTTCAGGAACACTCGATCGTCATGATCCGTGGAGGAAGAGTGAAAGATCTTCCGGGTGTTCGCTATCACATAGTCAGGGGAGTATTGGATGCCGCCGGAGTTGAAGGAAGAAACAGAGGAAGGAGCAAATACGGTGCCAAGAGACCTAAGGCAAAGACTGAATAATAATAAATTAAATATCAAAAATCAAAATTAAAAATTAAAGTATTCGCTTCGCTCATGACTTTTGAAAAAAAATGTTGCGAAGCAACACTATAATTTTACATTTTGAGATTTAAATTTTGAATTAACATATATTATGGCAAGAAGAGCAAGAACATATGAAAAACACTGGAAGGCCGACTCGAGGTACGGCAATCTTTTGGTAGGACGTTTCATTGGACAGATAATGAACGACGGCAAAAGAAGCACGGCTGAAAAAGTCGTGTACGGAGCTTTCGATGTCATTCATGAAAGGACCAAAAAAGGCGGACTCAACGTCTTTGAACAGGCCATTAAGAATGTTTCCCCTCTTTTGGAACTCAAGTCCAAGAGGGTTGGTGGAGCCAATTACCAGGTTCCTGTCCAGGTTTTGGGAGAAAGAAGGCAAACATTGGCTGTGCGTTGGATCTTGGCAGCTTGCCAAAGCAAAAAAGGAAAAGGAATGGCTGAGAAACTTGCTGACGAACTCATTGATGCTGCCAACAAGACCGGAGCCGCTATGAAGAAAAGGGAGGATGTCCACAGGATGGCTGACGCCAACAAGGCCTTCGCTCACTTCGCCTAATTTTTGTTTTAAAAAAGTTTTTAATAAAATCAAATATTAGCAGTCAAAATAAAGATGCCTGTTATGCGGGCATCTTTTAAAAAATATAACAGCTGATCGCTTGTAGTATATTTTGATTGTTAATCGAATCTCCTCTATGCCGCGAAAGACATCAATCGACAAACTAAGAAACATCGGTATTATCGCCCACATCGACGCCGGAAAGACGACGACCACGGAGCGTATTTTGTTTTATACCGGAATCAGCCATAAAATCGGAGAAGTTCACGAGGGTGAAGCTACGATGGACTGGATGGAGCAGGAGAGGGAGCGCGGAATCACGATTACGTCCGCTGCTACCACTTGTATGTGGAAAGACCATCAGATCAATATTATCGATACTCCCGGACACGTGGATTTCACGGTCGAGGTTGAGAGATCGCTTCGTGTTCTTGATGGAGGAGTTGTCGTTTTTGATGGAAAGGAAGGAGTGGAGCCTCAGTCTGAAACCGTTTGGAGGCAGGCTGAAAAATATCACGTGCCAAGGATCTGTTTCATAAACAAGATCGACAAAGAGGGAGCTAATTTCGAGAACGCTCTTGCTTCTATTTGGAACAGGCTTACTCCGAACGCCGTTGCGGTACAATTGCCGATCGGCGAAAGAGGTGAGTTTTCCGGAGTTATCGATTTGATGAAGATGAAGGCCTATACTTTCGACGGTCCCATGGGAGAAATCGTCATCGAAGGTGAGATTCCTGTCGATCTTTTGGACAAGGCTAAAGAGTGGAGAGAAAAGATGGTCGAGAAGATAGCCGAATTCGATGACGCTCTTACTGAGAAATATTTGGGAGGAGAGGAAATAACCGTCGAGGAGCTTAAGGCTGTCCTTCGAAAAGGTGTTATTGAGACTAGACTCATCCCTGTATTCACCGGTACTGCCCTTAGAAACAAGGGAGTTCAGTTGATTTTGGACGCCGTTCTTGATTATCTTCCGTCGCCGTTGGATATTCCTCCGGTAGTTGGAGTTAATCCAAAAGATGGAACCGAGCTTTTAAGGAGCGCTTCAGATGAAGAACCTTTCTCCGCATTGGCTTTCAAAGTAGCTACTGATCCTTTCGTTGGACAGTTGACCTTTTTCCGTGTTTATTCCGGAACTCTTAAGGCTGGGTCATACGTTCTCAACGCCGCCAAGGGTGAAAAGGAAAGAATCGGACGAATTTTGCAGATGCATGCTAATCATAGGGAAGAAATCCAGGATATCTATGCTGGAGGAATCGGAGCTTTGGTCGGAATGAAGAATACGACTACCGGAGACACCCTTTGCGATGAAGCAAAGCCGGTTATCTTGGAGGCCATCACTTTCCCGGAACCGGTTATAGACATCGCTGTCGAGCCTAAGACTAAGGCTGACCAGGAAAAAATGGGAGCCGCCCTTCGAAAGCTTGCTCAGGAGGATCCGACTTTGAGACTGCGGACTGATGAGGAAAGCGGACAGACTATTATTTCCGGAATGGGAGAACTTCACTTGGATATCATCATCGACAGGATGAAGAGGGAATTCAAGGTCGAGGCTAATATCGGACAGCCACAGGTAGCATATCGCGAAACTATCAAGAACTCTGCTGAGGCGGAAGGTAAATATATCAAGCAGTCCGGAGGACGTGGACAATACGGACATTGTTGGCTCAAGGTTGAACCCCAGGAGGAAGCCGGCAAAGGATTCGAATTCATTGACGCCATTAAAGGAGGAGTCATCCCTCAGGAATTCATTCCTGCTGTCGGTAAGGGCGCTAAGGAGGCTTCAGGCAATGGTGTGGTCGCCGGATATCCGATGGTGGACATCAAGGCCACGCTCTATGACGGATCTTTCCATGAAGTCGATTCATCCGAAGCGGCCTTTAAAATCGCCGGATCAATGGCTTTCCAGGAGGCAGTCAAAAGAGCTAACCCAGTACTTCTCGAGCCTATCATGACAGTTCAGGTAACATGTCCTGAACAGTTCATGGGAGATGTAGTAGGTGATGTGAACTCAAGAAGGGGAATGATCAAAGATATTAATGACCGCGGAGAGGGAAATGCCAGGGTTAAGGAGATCAATGCTGAAATCCCGTTGGCTTCCATGTTCGGGTATGCCACCCAGCTTCGCTCCATGACCCAGGGTAGAGCGAGTTATTCCATGGAGTTTGGACACTATAGCGAGGTGCCAAAGAACGTAGCGGAAACCATAGCAGCTAAGGGAAAATAAAGGGTTTTCAGGGGCTTCGTAGGGAGCGGCATCGGACACTTGACAATAAAAATATATCGTGTAAGATGACTAGGTGCTTAATTTCTGAAAAGAAAGCCTTAAATTTGCAAGAATTTTTATATTGTTTTATAATATAAAAATCGTTAAATAAGTAATAAATAAAACCATTCGCGTTTCGCGGGGCCTTCCAGGCCCGCGGCAGATGTGAAAAACCAATATGGCAGCAGAACAATACGTACGAGCAAAGACTCACGTCAATGTGGGAACAATCGGACATGTCGACCACGGTAAGACTACCCTTACAGCGGCTCTTTTGCATGTGTTGAGTCTTAAAGGATTCGCAAAAGCAAGAAAAGTCGATGAAATCGACAACGCTCCTGAAGAAAGGGAACGAGGAATTACTATCGCGACAGCTCACTGTGAATATGAATCTGATACGAGGCACTACGCTCACGTTGACTGCCCTGGACACGCCGACTACATCAAGAACATGATTACCGGTGCCGCTCAGATGGATGGAGCTATCATCGTGGTTAGCGCCACTGATGGTCCTATGCCACAGACCCGCGAGCACATTCTTCTTGCAAGACAGGTAGGTGTGCCTCAGATCGTCGTTTTCATCAACAAAGTTGATATGGTTGATGATCCGGAGCTCGTTGAATTGGTTGAGGCTGAGGTAAGAGAGCTTCTTTCTAAATATGAATTCGACGGAGATAACGCCAAAGTTGTCCGTGGATCAGCCCTTAAGGCTCTTGAAGCCACAAGCGTTGAAGACGAAGCCGCTAAACCTATCCTTGACTTGGTTGCCGCTCTTGATGAGCAGATCCCAGAACCTGTCCGTGATATCGACAAGCCATTTTTGATGCCTATAGAAGACATCTTCTCAATCGAAGGACGCGGAACTGTCGTTACTGGAAGAATCGAAAGAGGTGTGGTTAACGTCAATGGTGAAGTTGAAATCGTCGGGCTCAGGCCTACGGCTAAGACCGTGGTAACCGGAATCGAAATGTTCAACAAGCAGCTCGACAGAGGTCAGGCTGGAGACAATGCAGGACTTTTGATCAGAGGTATCAAGAAGGAGGACGTAGAAAGGGGTCAAGTTCTTGCAAAACCGGGATCAATCACTCCACACACTGAATTCGAAGGAGAAGTTTACATTTTGACCAAGGAGGAAGGTGGAAGACACACTCCATTCTTCAAAGGATACAAACCACAGTTCTACATCAGAACTACCGATGTGACTGGAGAGGTTATCCTTCCTGAAGGAACTGAAATGGTTATGCCTGGAGATACGATCAAGCTTAACATCAAGCTTATCTCTCCTGTAGCTATGGAAGAAGGAATGAGATTCGCAATCCGCGAAGGAGGAAGGACTGTAGGAGCTGGTGTAACTACAAAAATCGTCAAATAATCTTGAGAGAACCCCGTGAGCATAAGAAAAAAAGCTTATGCTCACTAATGTTCACTTAAACAAGTATAAATTAAATAATTTTGACACCGATGGTAGCGAAAAAAACGGAAAAAGAACAATCTAGTCGAATAAGGATTAAGATTAAGGCATACGACAATAAGGTTATCGACCAGTCAGCCCGAAAGATAGTGGAGACTGCAGAGAGAACCGGAGCGACCATAACCGGTCCAGTTCCGCTCCCGACCGAGATCCACAAAGTGACTGTGAATAAGTCCACCTTCGTCCACAAGGACGCTAGGGATCAGTATGAAATGAGGGTCCACAAACGACTGATTGATATTCTCGAGCCCACTCCAAAAACGATCGAAAGCCTGACTAATCTTGATTTGCCGGCTGGAGTGGACATAGAGATAAAGATGTAAGTTTCTTGAAAGGGATATAGGGATTGTTGAAAATATAAGCACTAGTTAAAGTCCCGTCGCTCACGAGCGACAGGATACTCAACTAGCCAGAAATTCGCTCTCGCAAAGAGAGCTTGGGAAACTGGCTTGTTGGCCAGTTTTTGTGCAAATTGGGAATCGGAATTATTTGTTGGGTATAATTAAGAATATCTGCCGACTAGGCGGATTAGAAAAGATTAGAAATCAAATCATATGGCAAAATTCATAATCGGAAAAAAATTGGGAATGACGACGATATATGACAAGGAAGCGGGAGCTTTGAACGTGACCTTGATCGAGTGCGAACCTAATAAGGTTTCCCACCTAAGGACAAGTGAGAAGGATGGATATGATGCGATTCAGTTGGAGGTTTCCAAGACAAAAAACAAGCTTTACAAGAAAGAGTTCAGGATCGGAGAGGCTACCGAGGTCAAAGTCGGGGATGATATGACACTTGAAGGATTCGCTATCGGAGACAAGGTTAAGATCAGCGGAATTTCGAAAGCCAAGGGATTCCAGGGTGTGGTCAAGAGGCACGGATTCAAAGGATCCCCTGCAACCCATGGTCACAAACATGATCATCGCGCCCCAGGTTCGATCGGTGCGCAGCAGCCGCAGCACGTTATCAAGGGAAAGAGGATGGCCGGAAGGATGGGAGGAAAAAGAGCCAGCTCACTGAATATAAAAATTGCCTATATCGACATGGAAAAGAATATTCTCGGAGTAAAGGGAGCTGTTCCCGGAGTAGCCGGAAGGATAGTCGAGATAGTGGGATAAGAAGCAGTGGAGATAATAAAAGATAAATTCAGCGTAAATTAGGGAATAACAATATTATGGCTAAGATTTCAGTTCACAATCTAGAAGGAAAAAAAGTAGAGGATATCGAATTGTCCGATTCGATTTTCGCATTGCCCTCAAATGACGACCTTTTGCACCAGGTTTATGTTGCTATTGCCGGAAACAGGAGAGTGGCGATCGCCCACACGAAGGACAGGTCTGAGAGATCGGGATCCGGGATCAAACCTTGGAGACAGAAAGGGACTGGAAACGCCAGAGTCGGAGAGAGAAGGAATCCTGTTTGGAGAAAAGGAGGAGTAGCTTTCGGACCTACGAAGGATAGGAATTTCAGCAAGGATGTGAACAAGAAGATGAAGCAGAAAGCGGTGCTCATCGCCCTTAGCGAGAAAATAAGAAAACAGGAATTGATAATCGTCAGTGATTTGAATATAAAAGAAAGGAAGACCAAGGAATTCGCAAAAGCGCTTGGCAGCCTTAAGCTTACGGGTAAGATTTTGGTCGGATTCGATGAGGCCGAGAAAGATATGAGGGCTTACTCAAGAAATATCGAGAGCGTGACGAATGTTTTTACGAGAAATTTGAACGTATTTGATTTATTGAACAACAAGACGTTGGTTTTGAGCAAGTCATCGATCAAGTACATCGAGGATAAGAATCAAGAAAAGTAATAATTTATAGACCCAAGAGATATGGCATTGTTTAGCAAAGAAAAAATCGAAGAAGAAAAAGAAGAGAAGAAATCTTCCAAGAAAGATGACGCGGTCAAGACAAATAAGGCCAAGGTCGTTTTGAATACGAAAAATTCCGAAGTGGCATATAGAGTGTTGGTTGAGCCATGGGTAACCGAAAAGACGCATTCGATGATGAGTGCTAACAAATACGTCTTCAAGGTAGCCAGCGGTGCGACGAAGACGGAAGTCAAAAGCGCTATCGAGGGGATTTATGGAGTGAAGGTGGAAAAAATTGCCGTTGTGAATATTTCATCCAAGGCCAAGTATTTCGGAAGGCACAAGGGACTTAAGGCGGGATTCAAGAAGGCAATCCTAACATTGAAAAAAGGGGATTCAATAGAGTTGTTCCAGGGAGCATAAGGCGAATTGGGAATAAATAAACGATAAAATTAGAGTTAATTAGCGATTTACACCATTATGGCAATTAAAGTTTATAAAAGGAATACAGCAGGTAGAAGAAATATGTCCGTCGTAAAGCCGGATGATCTTACCGACAAGAAACCTGAAAAGAAGCTTCTCGCGAAACTTTCCCAGAAAGCTGGAAGAGCGAACGGGAAAATAGCTGTGCGCCACCAGGGAGGTGGTCACAAAAGAAGATACAGACTTGTTGATTTCAAACAGGATAAACTTGACGTGCCAGGAAAAATCGCGGCTATCGAGAAGGATCCGAACAGGAGCGCGCTTATCGCCTTGGTTCATTACAAGGATGGCGAGAAGAGATATGTTTTGGCTAGCGAAGGAATGAAGAAGGATGTCGTGATAGTGGCTTCTGAAAATGCTGAAATCAAAAAAGGAAACAGGACAAAACTTAAAAATATCCCTTCTGGAACTATAATCTGCAATATTGAAATGGTTATCGGAAAGGGTGGTCAGATAGTCAGGAGCGCCGGAAGCGGAGCAACCCTTATGGCTATCGATGAAAAGATGGCTCAGATAAAGCTTTCATCTGGAGAAATCAGATTGATAAGCAGGGAGTGTTTTGCCACGATTGGACAGGTTAGTAATTTTGAACACAGCGCGGAGAAGATAGGAAAGGCCGGAAGAAGCAGATGGAAGGGCGTTAGGCCAGCCGTAAGAGGTAGCGCGATGAACCCGGTTGATCATCCTCATGGAGGAGGAGAAGGAAGGCAGGGAATCGGTCTTAAATATCCGAAGACCCCATGGGGCAAGGCCGCACTTGGAAAGAAAACCAGGAAGAAATCGAAATATAGTGATAAATTCATCGTTAAGAGAAGAACTAAGAAGAAATAATAAAGAAAAATTATGTCTAGAAGTCTAAAAAAGGGGCCATATGTCGACGAAAGGGTGCTTAGGAAATTGAAGGACGCCAAACCTGGACAGCGCATAAAAACTTGGTCAAGAGCCTGTACGATCTCTCCGGAGATGATCAGTTTCACGTTCGAGGTTCACAACGGAAGCAAGTTCATACCGGTATATGTGACCGAAGAAATGGTCGGACACAAGCTGGGAGAATTTTCCCCAACCAGGACGTTCAATAGGCACGGAGGAAAGATGCAGAAAGAACTTGAAACTGCTGCAAAACAGAAAGCCCAGGACGCCGCAAAAGCTGCCAAGGCCGAACCTGCGAAGAAGAAATAACGCCACGACTCGCGAACAGATAAAAAATATTGGAGATAATTAGCGATAAAATTAGCGAAGCTTAGGATAAAATTATATGAAAGTAGAAGCAACACTCAAAAATTTAAGAGTATCCCCACGAAAGGTCAGATTGGTTATCAATCTTATCAAGGGTATGGATGTGGCCAACGCTTTGGTGCAGCTCTCCCTTGCAGTGAAGGGTTCAAGTCGTGAAATCGAGAAGCTTTTGAAAAGCGCGATAGCGAATGCTGAGAATAATTTCGGTTTGGACAGGGACAATCTTATGGTTGCCGACATCCAGGTTGGAGGAGGTCCTACGCTGAAAAGATGGCTTCCGAGAGCTCATGGAAGAGCCACGCCTCTCATGAAAAGGACTTCGAATGTGTATCTGGTTTTGGATGAAAAGATAGAAGGAATGAAAAAGAAGGCTAAAGCTAAAAAAATCGAAAAGAAAGCTGTTGAGACCGAGGAAGTGAAGACCGAATCCGAATCCAAGGAGAGCAAGAAGGCGGTTGTCGCTAAAAGCGCTCCAGCAAAGAATTCGCCAGCTGGCGGACTAAAAGGACAGAAGGGCGCGTTCGCAAAGAAGTCCTTCCAGAGAAAATCGGTATAATAGGGGAGCTTAATATTTTATATTAAATTCGAAGATAATTAGGATATAAATCGAATAAATAATTAGTACATATGGGAAAGAAAGTTAATCCAACGGGACTCAGGCTAGGAATTACAACTACTTGGAAATCAAAGTGGTTTTCCAGCAGGGGATATGCGAAAAACTTAAGACAGGATGTCGAAATAAGGGAGCTTGTTTCAAAGCGTTGGAAAACTGCTTCCATTGCCGAAGTAGGATTGGAAAGATCCGCTAATACGATCAAGTTGGTAATCAAGACGTCTCGCCCTGGAGTTCTTATCGGAAGAGGAGGATCCGGAATAGAAGATATCAGCAAGGCAGTCAAGGAGAATTTTTTCGCAAACAAGAAAGTTGACCTCAAGGTTGAAATCCAAGAAGTCAAGCAGTTTGAGGAAAACGCCTCATTGGTGGCCCAGAGCGTGGCTGAGCAGATTGAAAAAAGAGTTCCATTCAGAAGGATTTTGAAATCGACTTTGGACGCTGTCGAAAAGAACAGGAACGTCAAAGGTGTGAAGATCGAAATCTCGGGAAGACTTGGAGGAGCTGAAATGTCCAGAAGAGAATGGCTTTCAAGAGGAACTGTTCCTCTTCACACGCTGAGGGCGGACATAGATTTCGCCAGAGCGACAGCCCACACTACCTATGGAGCGATCGGAGTTAAAACGTGGATATACAAAGGGGAGATATTTGAGTAAGCACTACGAATTAAGAATTTTACGAAACTACGAAACTGATAATGGAAGGAATCAGATTATAAATGAATATAGCGTGAAATGCGGTTCGTACATTCGTACAATTCGTATTTCGTAGAGAAAAACATATGTTGATGCCAAAAAAAGTAAAACACAGAAAGATCCACAGGGGTGGAGCCATCAAAGGTATTGCTACTAAAGGTAATACGGTGAGCTTCGGAAGCTTCGGTTTGCAGGCGGCTACCGCTGGTCTTATTTCATCAAGACAGATCGAGGCAGCTCGTCGCGCGATGACCAGATATATCAAAAGAGGAGGCAAGATCTGGATCAGGATTTTTCCAGATAAGCCGATGACTAAAAAGGGAAGCGAGGTACCGATGGGTAAGGGAAAAGGAAGCGTCGATCACTTTGTCGCGAAGACGAAGCAGGGAAGGATTCTTTTCGAGATGGATGGTATCACTGAGGACGTGGCAAGGGAAGCTATGAGATTGGCATCACATAAGCTTTGCGTACAGACGAAATTCGTCGTCAGACAAAAGTAACATTTATAAAATAGGAGCAATATTATGAAAATAGGTGAAATCAAAGACATGAAAAAAGAGGAACTGAAAAAGTTCATCGAAGAAAAGAGAGCGCTGGCCGTTAAGCTTAGATTTGATATTGCAGCAAAACAACTCAAGAACCACCAGGAATACAGGAAGACCAGGAAGGAGATGGCCAGGGCATTGACGGTTCTCGGGGCATTGGAAAATGGAAATAATGAATAATTTTAATCATAAAGTCAACTAGCATGGAAACAGGCATAAAAAAAGTGAAGAAAGGCGTAGTTGTCAGCGATGCCATGGACAAGACTATTGTTGTTGCAATCGATACGCTGAAAACTCACTCGAAATATTTGAAAAAATACAAGTCGACCAAAAAATACAAGGTCCACGACGAGGAAAACAAATTCAAGAAAGGCGACGTGGTTGAATTCGTCGAATGCAGCCCGATAAGCAAAGACAAGTCGCACAAGGTTTTATAACGCATAACGCATAACGCATAGCGCATAACGCAGGAAACGCAGAGCGGTTCCACGATACGCGTGCCACGTTTTACGAATATATATGATTCAAGCAGAGACAAAATTGAAGGTAGCAGACAATTCCGGAGCGAAGGTGATCGAATGCTTCAAGGTTCTAGGTGGAACCAGAAGGCGTTATGCTTCCGTCGGAGATATCATCGTCGCTTCTGTCAAATCGGCGGAACCGAGAGGGATGGTGAAAAAAGGTGACAAGGTAAGAGCTGTCATCGTCAGGCAGGCCAAATCACTGAGAAGGAAGGATGGATCATATATCAAGTTCGATGAAAATGCGGCGGTGATAGTGGACGGACAGGAGCCGAAAGGAACGCGTATCTTCGGACCGATCGCGAGGGAACTTCGAGAGAAGGGATACAGCAAGATCGTTTCCTTGGCGCCGGAAGTTTTATAAGACAATTAACTATAAGTCATCAGTCATAAGTTATATCGTATGAGAATAAAAAAAGGAGATCAGATACAAGTCATAGCGGGAAAAAGCAAGGGCAAGAAAGGAAAGGTCACGCGTGTTTTGCCTGCTTCGGGAAAGATCGTCGCTGAAAAGATAAATGTGATGAAAAAACACATGAAACCGAAAAGGGAAGGCGAGAAAGGACAGATCGTGGAAGTTGACGCTCCTTTTGACGTATCGAATGCGATGCTTGTTTGTCCGGAGTGTGGAAAGATGACCAGGGTCGGATATTCGGTTAAAAATGGAAACAAATCCCGAGTCTGCAAGAAATGTAAAAAGGAATTTTAATTAGATTGAATATATATCATTATGAAAGTCGTTACAACAAAAGATAAATATATAGAAACCGTCGTTCCTGCAATGGAAAAGAAGTTTGGCTATGGGAACGTTATGGCTGCCCCGAGAATTTTGAAAGTTGTTGTGAATGTTGGAACCGGAAAATTGGGCAAAGAGGGGGACAAGGCTCAGGAGGTTTTCGACTCGATAATGGTGATCGCCGGACAAAAACCGGTTAAAACGAAAGCCAAGAAGGCTATCGCCGGATTCAAGACAAGAGAAGGAATGGAAGTGGGAGTTAAGGTGACTCTCCGAGGAAAAAGGATGTGGTCCTTCATTGACAGGTTGGTAAACGCGACGCTTCCCCGAACGAAAGATTTCCAGGGAATACCCGTATCTTCGGTCGATTCCAATGGAAACCTGAACATCGGAATCAAGGAGCACCTCATTTTTCCTGAAATTTCACCTGAGCAGGTAAAGACGATATTCGGAATGCAGGTTACGGTCACATCTACGGCCAAGAGCAAAGAAGAAGGAACGGAATTTTACAGACTGCTGGGATTTCCATTGAGAAAGAATTAAATATAAAGTAATAGATCATATAATATGGCAAAAACATCAACACAGGCTAGGGCATTGAAAACACCTAAATTCTCGACAAGGATCGTGAGAAGGTGCTGGAGGTGCGGCAGAAAACACGGATATCTGCGAAAATTTGAAATATGCAGGATCTGTTTCCGCGAGCTTGCAAGCAAGGGAGAAATCCCAGGAGTAAAGAAGAGCAGTTGGTAGGGAATATTTTGATAATTGATTTAATTTTGAATTCACAATAAAAGCGTATGTTAGATACAATCAGCGACATGCTTACCAGGATAAGGAACGCCCAGATGGCTGGACACAAGGAAGTGGAAATGCCATTTTCCAAATTGAAATTGGCCATCGCGAAAATCCTGGAAGAGAAAAATTTCATAGATTCCGTTGCCAAGGAAGGCGAGGACACGGCTACTAAAGTCCGCATCCAGCTTAAATATGAAAATATTTCAAATAACAAAAAAGTTCCTGTCATCAGGGGGATCAGAAGGGTCAGTAGGGAAGGACAGAGAATTTATGTCAAGAAAAATGAAATAAAGTCAGTTAAGAGCGGATATGGAATCTCGGTAGTTTCGACATCGAGAGGGGTGATGACCGGAGAGGATGCCAGAAAGAAGGGTCTTGGAGGGGAAGTGATCTGTGAAGTCTGGTAGGGAGATTGAAGGTGCAAAGCTCAAGGTGCGAAATTATGGAGTCGCTGCGCGACGACATTGGAAGGATTATGAGCGAAGCGAACACGATAATTTTAAATTTTGATTTTTAAATTTTGATTCACATTCATTAATATGAGCAGATTAGGAAAAAGACCAATAGCCATACCAAGCGGAGTTACCGTCGAAGTTAAAGACGATACCGTTTCAGTCAAGGGACCAAAAGGAACCCTCTCTTTCGAGTACAAAAGAGAAGTCGAGGTCAAAGTTTCCGAGGAAGGTGTCGTGGTTGAGAAAAAAGGAAAATCCAAGGAAGCGCCTGCGATCTGGGGAACTACAGCCAGGATGATCGAAAATTTGATCACTGGTGTGACAGCTGGTTTCCAAAAACAACTTGAATTAAACGGAGTCGGCTTTAGGATGGCAGTTGCTGGAAAGAAGATAAACCTGGCTCTCGGATTCTCGCACCCGGTGGAGGTTGAGATAGTCGAGGGGATCGATGTCAAAATCGAAGGAAACACGCTGACTGTGTCCGGAATAGACAAGCACGCCGTAGGACAGTTCGCTGCCAACGTCAGGAAGCTCAAGCCTGTCGAACCATACAAAGGAAAAGGATTCAAATATGTCGGAGAATTCGTGAGAAGGAAAGAAGGAAAGAGGTCGGCAGCCTAAACAACGGGAAATAATTTTTGTTAAATAAATCGGATTATGAAGAAGATAGATAAAAAAGAGCTGAGGCTCAAGAGAAGAAGAAGGGTTAGGGCTAAGGTTTCCGGAACCGCCCAAAGGCCTCGTCTTGCTGTGTACAAGAGCTTGACGAATATCTATGCCCAGCTTATCGACGACGTCGCTGGCAAGACTTTGGCCCAGGCCAATATCAAGGAAGTCGCCAAGGGTAAGAACGACATGGACGGTGCCAAGGAAGTCGGAAAGCTCATCGCCAAGAAGGCTAAGGAGGTTAAAATCTCGGAGATCGTTTTTGACAGGGGCGGATACAACTATCATGGAAAGATCAAATCATTAGCAGACGGAGCCAGGGAAGGCGGATTGAAGTTTTAGGTAAAAATCACTACGAATTACGAATTATACGAAACTACGAAAAGATTCGGAAGTGAGAAATTATCGGCATATTTAACTTAAAGGGAGATACGGTTCGTACATTCGTACAATTCGTACTTCGTAGAGAAAAACATATTATGGTCAATAAAAACAGCAGAAAACCTAAAAGACGAGAAAAGCCGGAGTTTGAACAGAAACTTCTCGATTTGGCCCGTGTGACCCGTGTGGTGAAGGGAGGAAGAAGATTTCGTTTCCGAGCCACTTTGGTGATCGGAGACCGCAAAGGACAGGTCGGCGTGGGAGTAGCCAAGGGAACGGACGTTTCTGATTCCATCCAGAAGGCTTTCAATGATGCCAAGAAGAATATGATAACCGTAAAGCTCGATGGAAATACTATTCCTCATGATGTGACCAAAAAACTTGGAAGCGCGAAAGTTCTTCTTAAGCCCGCCATCGAAGGACGCGGAATCATCGCTGGAGGAGCTGTCCGAGCCGTAGTGGACCTCGCTGGAATCAGGGACATCATTTCCAAATCTCTCGGTTCCTCGAACAAGTTAAATGTAGCCAGAACCACAGTCGAGGCGCTTCGCGAGTTGAAAGCCCCAAGAGTAGCCAAGGAAGACACTAAGTAAGAATTAAGTTTTTTGATCACTGACCAAAAATCATTGATTATTGAATAATTATGCAAATCCACGAACTAAATACCAAGAAGAGGAAGGCCAAAAAGACCATTGGTCGCGGAGGAAAAAGAGGAACATACTCCGGCAAAGGAAACAAAGGTCAGAAGGCCAGGAGCGGAGGCTCAATGGACCCTCTCTTTGAGGGAGGAAGATCTTCCTTGGTTGAAAGGATGAAAAAGTTGAGAGGCTTCAAATCCACTCATGCTAAAAAAGCGATCGTGAAACTCGAAGAGCTTGAAAGCAAGATGAAGGATGGGGATGTGATCACTTTCGAAAGCCTTTTGGCTGCCGGATTGGTTGACAAGACTGATGTCTCCAAGGGCGTGAAAATACTTTCTAACGGAGCGGTTTCCAAGAAATTCACCGTTGAAAAAACCATACTTCTTTCAAAAGCCGCAAAAGATGCTATCATCAAGGCAGGCGGAGAAGTGAAATAAGAGACTCCGACGCAAGGTCGGCATCCCGACCTAAAAAGTCGGGATTTCTTGTTTTTTGGAAATGTTTTCAGGGCGCAGGATCGGAGCGTAAATTTTAATGTAAAAAGAATAATAACCAATAATCCAATGTTGGAAAAAATAACACAAATTTTCAAAGTCAAAGAACTTCGCAATAAGATACTTTTCATTATAGCCATTTTGGTGGTATTTCGCGTTGCGGCGAACATCCCGCTTCCTTGGGTAAACAGTGAGCAGCTCAAACAGCTTTTCGACGGAAACCAATTCCTGGGTCTTTTGAACATATTCTCAGGAGGGGGTCTTTCCAATATCTCGATCGTCCTTTTGGGAGTCGGTCCATATATCACGGCTTCGATTATCATGCAGCTCATGACCATGATCGTGCCCAGATTGGAGCAGATATACAAAGAGGAGGGTGAGGCTGGAAGGCAGAAATTCAACATGTGGACCAGGTGGCTGACCGTCCCGCTGGCTGTCTTGCAGACTTCGGCTATGATTACACTGCTTAAATCCCAAAACGTGTTCGGGGAGCTGAGCGCTTTCCAGACGGGGACCATAATCATCATCGCCACGGCCGGAACGATATTTTTGATGTGGCTCGGGGAACTCATCACGGAAAAAGGAATCGGAAACGGAGTTTCTTTCCTTATTTTCGCCGGTATCGTCGCCAGTCTTCCTAGCACGGTTTCGCAGGTTTTCTTTACTTTCGACTCGACCATGTTTTTCACTTATCTCATGCTCCTGGTGGTTTCTTTGGTAACTGTAGCTGGCGTCGTTTTGATAACGGAGGGACAGCGAAACATTCCTGTTTCATATGCGAAAAGGATCCGCGGAAGCAAAACGTACGGAGGTTCATCGACGCACCTCCCACTCCGCGTCAACCAAGCCGGAGTCATTCCGATCATCTTCGCGATTTCAATCATGCTTTTCCCAGGAATGGTGGCGACTTTTCTTTCCAGGGTGGAAAATGAAACCGTTGCCAATATCGCTAACGGCGTGAACGATCTTTTCCAAAACCAGCTTTTTTACGGCATTACGTATTTCGTGTTAGTAGTACTTTTCACGTATTTCTATACGGCTGTGGTTTTTGATCCTAATAAGATCGCTGAGAACTTGCAAAAGCAGGGAGGATATGTCCCTGGAATCAGACCCGGAAAGACGACATCCGAATTTTTGTATAAGATCATGAACAGGATCACGCTTACAGGTTCGATGTTTTTGGGAACTATCGCGGTATTGCCGCTTATCGTCCAGGGCTTCACGGGAGTGAGCGCGCTCACTATCGGCGGAACAAGCATCTTGATCGTCGTTTCGGTGGTCATTGAGACCATTAAACAGATAGAGGGGCAATTGGTGATGAGGGATTACGAGGGATTCTGATAGCGTTTCGCGGAATTTCAAATTTCAAATTTCAAATTTTAGATAAATTTTTCACCTGGCCTAGCCGGAACCCCTTCCGGGTCATGCCGCTTGCCGTTCGTTTGGAGTTTGATATTTGTCATTTGGGATTTCCAAGATTTTTTATTTGACCTTCGAAAAAATAAAATAATAATTTGGAAAACAAATGGAATTGAAGAATTTTTTGATATTCGGTCCGCAGGGAAGCGGAAAAGGAACACAGGCTGACATTCTGGCGGAAAAATTCAATCTAGTACATATCGAGACGGGACAGATTTTCCGCGATATGGCTTTAGCGGATAGTGAACTCGGAAGGAAGATATGGGATCTCAATGAGAAAAAGGAGATGGTGCCCGACGATATAACATTGGAAGTGCTGCGTTTTCATCTGGAGAAGGTTTCCGTGGAAAAAGGCGTCATAATCGACAGCGCCCCAAGAACTCCGGGACAGGTAGCGGGGGTGGAAAAAATGCTTAAAGAAATCGGAAGAGATATAGACAGTGCCATATATATAACGCTTCCTTATGAAGAGTCCGTGGAGCGGATAACTAAGAGGTTCGCCTGCCAGTCCTGCAAGAAACATTTCGTGTTGGGAAAGAGCATCTTGTCCCAAGATGATCCTTGTCAGGAATGTGGAGGCAAAATCATTCAGAGAACGGACGACACGCCGGAAGGAATCAGGAAAAGATTGGACACTTTTTATGAAATAACCGTTCCCGTCATAGAATACTACAGGGAAAAGGGGATTCTTATCGAAGTGGACGGAAGGGGATCCGTGTCGCAAGTAAGCGATGAAATAACCAAAAGACTTAACGGATAAATAATGGAAATAAAAGCTAAAACTGAAAGGGATATAGGGACCATGCGCGAAGCCGGCAGTAAACTTTTCGCCGTGATGGAAGAATTGGAAAAGAATGTGCAGCCGGGAGTCAACACATATGATTTGGACAAGCTCGCCGAAGAGCTTGTTTTGGCAAGCGGCGGGACCCCCGCTTTTAAGGGTTATGGCGAACGCTCCAATCCTTTTCCGGCGACCATCTGCGCCTCGGTCAATGACGAGATTGTGCATGGGATCCCAAGAAAAGAAACCATTCTCGCCAAAGGGGATATTTTGAAAATAGACATCGGCATGAAATACCACGGTTTTTTCGTGGACATGGCCAGGACTTTCGCGGTGGGAAAAATCAGCCACCAGGCGCAAAATCTTATCGCAGCCACGGAACAATGTTTTTGGGCTGGAGCGGAGGCCATGAAGCCGGGAGCGATGCTGAGCGACTATTCCAAGGCAGTGGAAGAGTATATCAGAAAGACTCCCTATGCTATCGTGAGAAATTTGGTGGGGCACGGGATCGGAAGAGATCTTCATGAAGAACCGCAAATCCCGAATTTCCATGACGGATCGATGCCGGATTTCGAATTGGAAGCGGGGATGACTTTCGCCTTGGAGCCGATGATCAACGAAGGGACGCACAGGACCAAGATCGGTCAGGACGGTTGGGTTTTCGAGACGGCTGATGGAAAACTTTCGGCGCATTATGAAAACACCATAGTCATCACGGAAGACGGGGTGGAAGTTCTGACGCAACTCTAACGAATTACGAATTTTTTACAAATTTACGAATTTACGAATATACGAACGGATCCTTCTTGGATTTTTTTGTACATTTGTAAATTCGTAATTAGATTTGTACTTTTGTAGTGGAAATAAAAAAAGACCCCGTCGACTGCAAATGCAGAAGAATCGGGGTCGTGGTTTGATTAAACTCCTAAGTCGGTCCTTGGCAATGGAATAAAATTTACGGCCAAGGGGCTAGACGTAGTGGTTTTCATGTTTGAGTTTTTTATAAAGTTTCAGCGCCCTTCCGGCCGAAAACCCTGCGATGATGCCGATGATAAGATATACATATTCCGGCACATCGTCCAGCATGGGAAGCGGCATCCATTCCGGGTAATATACGCGGAGGAAAAGGTTGATAATAATCAGTAATGAAAGGATGATGGTCATGACGACTACGAGGGTGTGCAGCATAAATTTTTGCTCCAGTTTCATTTTCTCCTCCACGATGAATGGGTTAGTTGATGTTATTCCGAGCGGGGCGAAGCTTTCCATATGTTAGAATATGAACAGCGGCAGGCCTGCCTGTTGGCAGACAAGCTTCACTGCGCCCGGAATAACGATGCGGTTTTTAAGGTACTTCTATCCATTATATACTAAATTTATGAAAAAGTCAAGCACGTAAAATCGCTTCGCGATCACGTGCCAAGTCCCAATAAAAATATGGCTCAAATAAAGCAAAAAAATCAACAAGAAGAAAATACCCCCGGGACTTTTTTGGGGGTGGATTTTGGCAAAAGTAAAATCGGTTTGGCAATCGCGGATGAGGAGACAAAAATCGCCTTTTCTTTTGATACGCTCAAAAATGACGGGGAATTTTGGAAAAACATCAAAGAAATCTGCAAATGCGAAGGCGTGAGAATGATCATAGTCGGCACGCCTTCCTATGATATCAACCGAGACGGGGCGGAGGCCGCCGGGAAATTCGCTGAAAAAATGGAAAAAGAAACCGGAATCGGAGTGGAACTGGAAGACGAGATGTTCACGACCAAAATGGCGCAAGCCGGACTAAGGGAAAGGGGCTCTAAGAACGTATCGGCTATCGATGACAGCGCGGCTGCGCGGATCATCTTGCAGTCCTGGTTGGACCGATTGGGTTAATCTGGTAATAAGTCCATTGTGTGATATAATTGAATCAATCGAAACGGTGCAAATACCGGAAACGCTATTAATAATTTTTGAATCTAAAAAAATGGAACAGCAGTCCCACTTGTCGGTAATAATTCCGGCATATCGCGAAGCGGAACGTATCGGACACAACCTTTTGGAAATCGACAAATTTTTGGCAAGCAAGGATTATGATTACGAGATAATCGTCATAACCGACGGCTCTCCGGACAACACCCCGGAAGTGGCCAGAAATTACGCCGGTCAGATCAAGAATCTGCGCGTCATTGAAAACAAGGAAAATCATGGTAAGGGTTATGTTGTCAGGCAGGGACTCTTGGAGGCAAAGGGAAAATATAGGGTATTTTTGGATGCGGACGGTTCGACTTCGATAAGCCATTTGGACAAATTTATGCCGGAATTCGAAAAGGGTTTTGATGTGGTTATAGGGTCGCGCGATATCGAGGGATCTTTCATACAAGTTCATCAGCCCCGCCACAGGGAGATCATGGGAGATATGGGCAACTGGCTCATCCGTATCGTTTTGGGGCTCTGGAGTTATCCTGACACGCAGTGCGGCTTCAAGATGCTTTCAGGAAAAGCCGCCCAGGAGGTCGCCTCAAGGATGGTAGTGGACAGATTCGGATTCGATTTCGAGCTTATCGTGCTTTCTGAAAAACTTGGATTTAAAGTGAAGCAGATGCCAGTCAGGTGGCTGAACGAGGAGGGATCTTCCGTGAGCCTGACCGGTCCGAATGGATTCATCCAGGTGATCATCGATCTTTTCAAGACGAAAGCAAGAATCATTTCCGGAAAATACAATATCAAGAAAGTCGCTGAAGAAAAATAAGTCTTCCAATCGGAAGCGGTTTTAATAAAAATAAAAATAAATAAAAGCGATTTGTAAATTCGTAATCGATATCATGGAGTCATCCAGGATTAGTGGTTACCTATTACATATTCCTGATTACGTTTTGTGAATATCAACGTATCAAGCACGGGCGCCTTGGAGCAGAAAGAGGAAATTCTGGAAAGCGGGGAGCCTGAAAAGAAAGAAAAGAAAAAAGGCGAGCCCGTTTCGGAGCTCCGCCAGGACCTTGTGACCGGGGATTGGGTCGTTATCGCCACAGGCAGAGCGAAAAGACCCGATGAGTTCGGACAGTATGAAAGGATTAAGAACGATACCGGTATCGAGAATTGCCTTTTCGAGGACCCGAAGGCGACCGGTCAGGAGGAGGACGTCTTGATTTACCATCGTGAGGATGGGGAATGGACACTCCGTGTTTTCCCTAACAAGTACCCGGCATTTTCGCGCGGCGCCTTGCCTAAGAATCTTGATGATGGACCGTATTTCGCGATGAACGGTTCGGGTTACCACGAAGTCATTGTAACGCGCGACCACTACAAGCATATACAGGAAATGGAGGATGCGGAGGTGGCTGAAATTTTCGACGCTTTCCAGGACAGATATTTGGATTTGATGAACCGCAAAAGCGTCAACTATATAGCGCTTTTCCATAACTACGGCAAAGAGGCGGGAGCTTCGATCGCGCATCCGCACTCCCAGCTTATGGCGATTCCTGTCATTTCGCCTTACATTAAGCAGGAATTGGACGGGGCGGAACTTTATCATAAGAAAAGCAGACATTGCGTTTTTTGTACGATTTCCGATCATGAATCGGAGCATAAAAAGAGAGTCGTATTTGAGAATGAGGATTTCATCGCTTTTTGTCCGTTTTCCAGCCGGGTGGCATTTGAAATCTGGGTTATGCCGAAAAAACACAGCCCTTACTTCGAAAGGATAAAAAATGCTGAAAAATTGAAATTGGCAGATGTTTTCAAGAAATCCCTGAACTCGGTTTGCAAGGCGCTTAACGATCCCCCATACAATTTCTATATCCATACCTCTCCTTGCGACGGAAAGGATTACCCTCATTTCCATTGGCACATTGAGATTTTGCCGCACACCGCCACTTGGGCCGGATTCGAACTGGAAACCGGTATCGAGATTTCCACGATCCAACCTGAGGTCGCCGCGGAGTATCTGAGGAGTGTTATCAATAACAGCTAAAAAAATGAAAACCACGGAAAAAAGAGGATTCTCCCTTATCGAGCTGATGACCGTCATCAGTATCTTGGGAATTTTGGCGAGCGTTATTTTGGTCAACGTGAACGGCTCAAGAATAAAAGCGAGGGATAACGCGGTGTACATGCAGATTGCTAGTACGCAGAGTTTGGCTTTCAAGTGTCTGACTAATGGAATGACTAATGTGGCCTTGAAAGTTCCTGCGGCCGGAGATGAAATTTGCAGCACCCTCGGTTATTCTAAATGGCCCGTGCTGACTGCTGATAGCGGTTGGGAATATACCAATTTCACCTGGTGCAATGTTTCAACAAAGGATGATTGCGGTTTATATATCCAAGGAACTTGCGGAGGGAATAATTTGGACGGATCCTTTTGTTATAAATTCAATAAGGATGTGGAATATGTATTGTGCACTAACAACGGTTGTGAAAAATCATGGTGATGGTTGCGTGAAAATGGATTATTGGGGTATAGTGAGGGGGCTTAAGAAATAAGGAAAACTCCGTATGGAAAAGTATATAATCGGAAATCTGAAAATGAACTTGCTGACCCAGGCCGAAAGGAACCACTATCTGGCTTCTTTCAGTTCTGAGCTTAAAAAGAGCAAATTTTCCAATTCCCGCGTAGTGCTTTGCCCTCCGATGGTACATATGGAAAAGTTCGCCGGGGTATTCCGCGGATCCGAGGTGCAGGTCGGTGTTCAAAATGTCTATTTTGAGGAAAGGGGATCTTTCACCGGAGAGGTCTCACCCTTGATGGTGAAGAATTTCGGCGGGGAATATGCGATCGCCGGACACAGCGAAAGAAGGCGGTATTTCGGAGAGACGAACGAAGTCGCCAATGAGAAGATAAAAATCGCCCTCAAAAGCGGTCTTCGTCCGGTGTATTGCATCGGTGAGACCGAAGATGAAAGAAGAAAGGATCTGACATTCGAAGTCATCTCCAGGCAGATCGAAGAAGGTCTTTTGGGGATCGCCAATACGCAGGCTGACAGGCTGATAATCGCCTACGAACCGATTTGGGCGGTCGGCACGGATGTCGTTCCGGAAAGCAACGAAGTGATGGAAGTGAGGATTTTGATCAGGAAAATACTTTCAGAATTATATAGTCCGGAACTGGCCGAAAGAATCCCTATACTCTATGGTGGATCTGTGAAAGCCAAGAGTGCGGCGCAGGTCTGCGTGGACCCCGGGATGGACGGGGTTTTGGTCGGCAGAGAAAGCTTGATTCCTATGGAATTTTTAAAAATCGCGAATATAATAGATAAGAGCTAAAAAAATATGATCACGTCTGTAAAAGAAATTCTCAAGAAAGCCAAGGAGGGAGGTTATGCGGTCGGAGCTTTCAATACGGTCAATCTTGAAACGACCAGGGCGATCGTCGAGGCCGCGCAAGAACTCCGTTCCCCAGTAATCATCCAGGTTACTGAGAAGACGATGGAATACGGAGGCGGAAGGGGAATCTTCCATCTCATCAAGAACGATGCGGAATTTTATGCTCCGGAGATTCCGATCGGAATCCATTTGGACCATGGCAAGAGCTTCGAGATCATTGAGAGGTGCGCTGAGATCGGTTATGGCTCGGTGATGTATGACGGATCCAGGAAAAAATATGAGGATAACTTGGCGATGACGAAAAAGGTCGTTGATTTCTGCCATTCCCGCGATATCGACGTGCAAGGGGAATTGGGGAGCGTGCCATATCTCGGGGAATCCGGAATGGAAGACGTGGATTGGGAGGAATACATGACCGATCCTGCCCAGGCCGAGGATTTCGTAAAAAAGACCGGCATAGACGCTTTAGCCGTAGCCATCGGGAACGCGCATGGTTTTTTCAAGGAAAGAAGCGTGCCGGATTATGCCAGATTGGAGATGATAAGCAAAGTGGTGGATGTTCCCTTGGTTCTCCATGGGGCTTCCGATTGGGAGCACGACAGGGTGAAGGAAGTGGTTTCACGTGGAATTTCCTGTTTCAATGTGGATAC
>LCKI01000003.1 GCA_001001345.1 Parcubacteria group bacterium GW2011_GWC1_45_14
CCTCCTGAAGTTTTCTGGTCAGGACGCATTCGTTTGCATACGACGCATCATCCTCGAAAATCTTCGTAGTTTGATCCAGCAGTTGCGCCGTATGAACCAACGCCTTTCTGATGGCTACGGACATTTCATTGAAAGTTTCAGCAGTAATCCTCTTTTCCAGCTGAGAAAAAATCACCTCGATTTCATCATTCAACCTGATTTGTTCTCCGTTGAGCAAATCATTGACCATCTCCAGGTCAAACGATTTTTCCGCAAGGATATTCTCCGCGAGACACTGCATGTCCCCGCCTTTCCGCTGTCTCTCCTCCTGGGCATGAACCCAACCGCAAAAAATCATGATGAAAATAATCACCAAAAGCATTTCCCTCCTTGCCATCACACCACGTCGCATACACGTCCTCCTGGGATTGGAAAAGGTTGTTTTCTGTTGCGCTATTCTGGACTAAAAAAGCAATCTCAAAGATTACTTGCTCGGTCCAAAAAGGCTTTCGATTATTAAAGTACCAATGACCTATTATAGCATTTTTGAAGGCAGAAGTCAACTATTCCAAGGCGTTTATACAGCCGTCCCGGTTTTTTAAAAAAAGCGTCCCGGTTTCACCAGGACGCACATGGTTTCCATTGCCGTTACCAAATTTCCAAAAGAACTCTCCGTTTGTACCTTCCGATGGAATCGAATATGCCGATTATCTCGTTGCAATTGACGGCCGAATCATACACGATCATCGGGGCTAATTCCCCCATCCCTATGAGATATTCCTCCTTCAGATTGGCTTTGTTCGCGTCTATGAGTCGTTCGGCTTTTTTCAACATCGATTGCAAATTCTTTTCCACTCCGCCCGCATATTCGTCACTGGCTCTTTCCCTGACAAGAAAAACGAACTCAGCCACGGTCCCCCAGAGCCTGACGCTTTCCAGTTCAAGCAATTCGTTCATTTCAAGGACCTTGACGTTGGTCAGCATGGCTCCGTCGCTTATCTCAGCGAAACAACACCTCGGCATGAACATGAAAAAGAAGACTGAAAAAAATAAGAAGGACTTTTTCATACGAAGACTCCTTTCTTGGATTGTTAACGTGCTTTTTTCCGTATCAGGTCATTTCAACTGCAGTTTTCTGAGCTGTCCGATTTCGTCGCGGATCAGCGCCGCCTTCTCAAATTCCAAAGCGCGGGCCGCTTCCTTCATTTCCCTTTCCTTTTGTTTAATATAAGCCCCGATATCCTCCAATGATTCCAGCTTGGAAAAATCCGGCGCAACTACCGGGTTGAGCTCATGGTCGATTATCGACTTGATATTTTTCTTGATCGTCTGCGGGGTTATCCTGTGCTTCCGGTTGTATTCGGCCTGGATTTTCCTCCTGCGGTTAGTCTCGTCGATCGCCTTTTTCATCGAACCGGTGATTTCATCGGCATAAAGAATCACGCGCCCGCTCACGTTCCTGGCGGCGCGGCCGATCGTCTGAATGAGCGAAGTTTCGCTCCGCAAAAACCCTTCCTTGTCCGCGTCCAAAATCGCCACCAAGGAAACCTCGGGAAGATCCAATCCCTCGCGAAGAAGATTCACCCCGACCAATACGTCGAAGTCTCCCCTTCGAAGGCCCTCGAGAATCCTAACCCTGTCGAGAGTGTCCACATTGGAATGGAGGTATTCGGCTTTGACACCGTGCTCTTTCAAGAACTCCGAAAGATCCTCGGCCTGTTTTTTGGTGAGCGTCGTGATCAAGACCCTTTCTTTTTTCTCGACGATTTTTTCTATTTCAGAAAGCACATCCTTAACTTGTCCCTTGGCGGATTTCAAGGTTATTTCCGGATCCAAAAGACCGGTCGGCCTGATTATCTGCTGGGCGACATGGGAGGAGTGCTCTTTCTCATATTTAGCCGGAGTGGCGGAAGTGAAAATGAGTTGATTTATTTTTTCCTCGAATTCCGCGAATTTGAGCGGCCTATTATCATAGGCGCTCGGCAGACGGAATCCGTTTTCAATGAGCGCGGTCTTGCGCGAACGGTCACCGTTATACATCGCCCCGATCTGCGGGATCGTCACATGCGACTCGTCGACGATGATCAGATAATCCTCAGGGAAATAATCCATCAGGGTATACGGCGCCTCGCCGGCTTCCCTTTGGGTCAGATACCTCGAATAATTCTCGATACCGTTGCAATAACCGATCTCCCTCATCATCTCAAGGTCATGCTTAGTTCGAAGCTCGATCCTTTCCGCTTCCAAGAGCTTGCCGCTACCCCTGAAAAATTCCACCCGCTCCCTGGCTTCCTTTTCGATCTCCTCCAGGGCTTCCTGCATGATGGGTTCGGGCACGACGAAATGCTTAGCTGGAAAAATCAAAGTCTTTTCCAAAGTCCCCAGCTTCTCACCGGTCAGAAAATCATATTCCTGAATCCTGTTTACCCCGTGAAATTTCTGCGAAACAGAACCTCGCTTAGGCGAGGATTTCACCGGGGTCTCCACCTCTCCTAGTTCAATCCTGGTCACGACTTCCCTTCCGGGCGTCATCACTTCGATCGTGTCCCCCGTGACCCGGAATTTTCCCCTGGCCAAGACATCGCTTCTTTGATATTGCATCTCAATCATACCTTGCATGATTTTTTCACGGCTGTTCTCCTTACCGACTTCCACCTCGATAGTCCCTTCCTTGTAATATTCCGGCGAACCCAAACCGTAGATGCAGGACACCGAAGCCACGATGATCACATCGCGCCTCGAAAGCAGCGAACTCGTCGCCGCGTGCCGAAGCCTGTCGATCTCCTCATTGATCTCGACCTCCTTTTCAATATAAGTTCCCGAAGAAGCGATGTAAGCTTCCGGCTGGTAGTAATCATAATAGGAAACGAAATATTCGGCGGAATTTTTCGGAAAAAACATCCGGAATTCCTGCACTAACTGCGCAGCCAGAGTCTTATTCGGCGCAAAAGCGTCTGGAACTGACTGCCTTGTTCCAGGCCCGAAACCAACTCCTCGATCGCCTTGGGCTGGTCCCCCTTGGGTTTATATTTTTTGTCCAAAACGAATTGCATATCATTTTTACCTTAAAAACGCGTAAACTTTTGATTTCTTATACTACAATCTTACCCCGAAATTGTCCATAATAAAAACGTTTTTCCTTTGCCCTTAACTCTTGCCAAAATAAGAAACCCGTGCTAGAATACTTCCACAACTAAGAAAGTCCGAATCTGACCCGCCTTCGCTAAAGCTCCGGCGGACAAGCCCGTAAGGGTTTGCCCAAGAAGCTTTGAGCAAAGGAGAGGTCCGAAAATTTCCGCCAAGGGAACTGGATTTTCTTATTTGGCGGTTTTTTTGTTTCTTATCAAAATCTATGATTTTGCCAAAAGAAACAAACCCCGCACAAATTCATCTCAAAGCGCAATGGCCGAAAGATGCGTAAGCCGCAAGGCGGAGATGAAAAACGGGTGATAATCAACCCCTGACAAAATAAAATTTGTTGCGGGGTTATGACAATAAGCTAATAAACCATAATTAATTTAATCGATAAAAATATGCAGTACGAACTGTTCTACCTCGTCGGACAAAACAACGAGGAAAAGTTGGACGCGATCAAAAAGGAAGTCGAGCAAACACTCACTGATGAAGGAGCTGTTTTCGGGGAAATGGAAGTCATCACCCGCAGGAAACTTTCCTACGAAGTGAAGCACCAGATCAAAGGGATCTATATCGCCAGGAGATTTGAAATGCCTGAGGTTGATTATTGGGCAGAAGGTTTGGAAAGTGAAAAGGTCGGAAGAATCGACGTCATCACCAAGAAGCTTAACCTCAACCAAAACGTCCTTCGCTTCATGATCGTGAAAGCCGAAGAACTTCCTGAGCTCAAACAGAAAGAAGAAATCCCAGCCAAAAGGGAACCTGAACGAAGGGACCGAAGGGATTCAAGGGATAGATCTGAAAGGCCGACGCGCCACGATAGACCAGCCCCTGCCAAGAAAGAAGAAAAGAAACCGGAAGAAAGCATCGACAAAAAACTTGAAGAAATCTTGAATATATAATTTGCGAATTTTCGCTAATTTCTTCACTAACAGTCTCCGCTATTCGCGATCCTTAAAAAAAATCGCGTAAATCGGAAACGAACATCAAAATGAACGTAAACAAAGTCATCTTGGTCGGACGCCTCACGAAAGATCCGGAGCTCCGCACCACTCCTTCCGGACAGACCGTGACCTCAATAAGTCTGGCTACCAACAATTTCTGGACCGACAAGAGCGGACAAAAACAGGAGAAGACCGAGTTCCACAACATCGTCCTCTGGGGAAAGACCGCCGAAGTGGCCGGACAATACCTGATCAAAGGACAGGAAGCTTACTTCGAAGGAAGGCTGCAGACCAGGGCCTACACAGGAAAGGACGGCGTCGAAAGAAGGACGACCGAAATCGTAGCCGAAACGATGCAGTTCGGAAGCAAGCCCGGAGCAGGCGGAGGAAGTAATTCTGGTTACGCCCGTCCGGCCGCTGCGGCAGCTGTCGCCAAACCGCAAACCCCTTCCGAAAAAATCCCGACCATCAACCTGGACGAGGAGCAAGGAGAAATCAGACTCGAAGACGTACCGTTCTAATAATAACTGATTAACACAGATTTATATCGGATTCACGCTGATCACCGATCAATACGGATTCCACGGATTAAATCCGTGATCCGTGCAAATCAGTCCATCATCCGTGAATATCCGCAATTGAAATATGGAAAAGAAATCTTGTTTTTTCTGCGAAGAAAAAATGGAAAAAATAGACTACAAGGAAGCTTATATGCTCAGGAGATTCATGAATTCCCAGGGTAAGATCTATCCTCCGAAAAGACACGGTACCTGCACAAGGCATCAGAGAGCTCTCGTCAGCGCGATCAAAAGAGCCCGCGTCATGGCTCTGGTACCATACGTAGTCAAATAACACGCGATACGAACGATACGAATCGCATACGAACGATACGAAACAGAAACACAAGTTCGTAGCGTTCGTATATGTTCGTAGGTTAGTATCGATTTATATATGCTGAATATAAACGAAATAAAAAACGGCAAGAACATCCTCTGGAACGAAGAGCCTTTCGTGGTGCTTTCTTCCCAGCATTCCAAGACCGGAAGAGCCGGAGCAGTGCTTCGAACCAAGCTCAAGAACCTCATCACCGGAGCGATGATCGACAAAACCTTCCAGGGTTCCGACAAAGTGGAAGAGGCCGATATCTCCAAGTCCAAAGCGCAATACCTCTACCAAGAGGGAGACGCATACAACTTCATGGATACCGCCACTTACGACCAATTTTCCCTTTCAAAAGACGTGATCGGTGATTTGGCTCTCTGGATGATCGAAGGGACGGAAGTGACGGTTTCAAACTTCAACTCCAACCCGGTCAACATTGAGCTTCCGGTCAAAGTCACTCTCACTGTCGTCGATGCCCCTCCGGGAATCAAAGGAGACACGGCTTCCAGCGGAGACAAACTTGTTACCCTGGAAACAGGAGCGAAGGTTACCACCCCGCTTTTCGTGGAAACGGGAGACAAGATAATCGTGAACACGGAAACAGGAACATACGTTTCAAGAGCGTAAGGGCAGTTTTTTAGGAAAATACGCTACACACAAAAACCGCGCGAAGCGGTTTTTTGTTGTTCTTAATTAGTACGGTGGATAAATTTGGAATTTTATACTAAGATGCATATTTCATTTGTCATCTTGAGCGAAGTGATTCCGCCCTTAGGCGGGGAACGTAGTCGAAAGATCTACGCGATAATACAGCTTGACGTGTTATAACGCAGATTTTTCGACTTCGCTACGCTCCGCTCAAGATGACAAAAATCGACACATTAATCAACAGGTGGCCGATTTTTTGACGCTTTCTTCCAATTTCTTCGCATTTCCGTGACTCAGCAATCCCAAATAAGACTGTATCGTCTCATTTTTTGGATTTTTCGTAATATTCTTCATCATTCTTCTCTTCGTGCTGGTCCGCAATATCCTGTGATGCGGGAAATGCACCCATCCCAGAAAATCAACTCCCGAAGCGTACGTCTTTATGAAGACCTTATCCGGATGAAGCGTGAGTTTCAATCTTGTTTCCAAGAAATCACTTATTTTCGGCAAAACATTTTCCAAGTATGCCATATCGTCATGCAGAATTACAAAATCATCCGCATATCGTATATAGTGGCGGATTTTTAATTGGCGTTTCGCAAATTGGTCGAACTCATTCATATAGATGTTCACCAGGAGTTGCGAAGTCAGATTGCCGAGCGGTAGCCCGATTCCTATTTTTCCGTTAAAACTTTCTATGACTTGCGAAAGGAGCCGTAAAACATCCCTATCTCCGATACGTTTCGATAAGATGACTCTTAAGATACTGTGATCTATGCTTGCGAAGAATTTCCTGATGTCGCATTTCAAAACCCAACACGTCTGGGTATTATTCCTTGAAACCTTGAGACTGAAACATTGAAAACGATCCATGGCCCTATGCGTGCCTTTATCTAACCTACAGGAATATGAGTCATGGATGAATTTCCTGTCAAAATGCGGATACAGGATCCGATGAATGGCGTGATGGAGCAGGCGGTCGCGCACGCTCGCTTTATGGATGTCGCGCGGTTTGGGATCGTTTATCTTGAAAGCTTTATAACCTCCGTGCCGGTATGTTTTATCCGCAAGTTCGCGGTGAAGCGCGAGGATGTTGTCCATGAAATGCACCTGGAATTCGGCGACGTCTTTCCGTTTCCTTTTTCCACGTAAAAATTCCCGCCAAGAAATTAGCAGGTTATCGAAAGAAATGATATTATCGTATATATGAAAAAGACTCCCTTTACTCTCTCTCTCTCTCTCTCTCTCTCTCGAAAAATGCCTCTGTTCTCCAGCGGATCAAAGAGGGATATTTGATTTGGATGGATGTTTCCGTTCATATTCCTAAAAGTGCGCGCTATACTATCGGCGCAAGGATTGAAAATAAATATCTTGATCTGCTTGAACTTGCCCGCGTCGCCTACTTCACTGGCAGAGAAGAAACCGAAAATAAAATCAAGAGAATATCGGACTGCATCTTCGTTTTGGACGCCTTGAAATTTTTGGTAACCGTAGCTTGGGAAGCCAAACTGCTTTCAAACAAACACTACGAAAACGTGGGACTGAAACTGGAAGAAATCGGCAGGATGCTTTGGGGTTGGATGGAGGGATTGAAAAACCCTGAAAAGAAAAACCGCGCCTTTGACGGAACGGAAAAGAAATGACTTTCGGAAACGGAAGACAAACTCATTGTCGGCATTCCACCTATTGTCAGACTTCGCCCAGTTGTCGTTCAGCCACGACTTGCCGTCATTGTTCCGGTTCACGTTGAACACGTGCGGATTACCGTCAGAGTCGATTCGTATGCAACGCCATCCATATCACTGCCCGCTCAAATTGGAGCTGTGCTGTATTTTATTCGGGATCTAAAATCCTCCAGCGTCGCATACCAAGTCTATTTTCTTTATTTTGAAAATATCGTTCCATATCACAAAAAGCCTTGGCCGTTTGCGCTTCGGGAACGTACTTGCAGAAAGGTTCCAAAAAGCCGTAACCGTTTGGCATGACCAATCTATTCTAAAGTATACCAAATTTTAAAGATTGGAAGAAATTCCAAAGGATCAAAAAGTCAAAAATTCAAAGTGACAGAATAAAATAATTCAAGGTTTCAAGATTCCAAAGAGTTTAACTTGCGGAAACGGAAGACAAACTCATCGCCGGCACTCCACCTATCGTCAGACTCCGCCCAGTCGTCGCTCAGCCACGACTCGCCGTCACAGTACCGGTACACGAAGAACACGTGCGGACTACCGTCAGAGTCGACAATCTGCTTCATAGCGATCCAAAAATAATCTCCAGGGGACTGCTGTCTGCCGAAAATATCCTCGTAATGGAGGCGCAGGTGAGGTCCTGTTTCCGGAGGGCACAGATCCAGCCCCAGTTCTTCGGCCCTTTTGTAAATTTGATCCGTTGTCGCTCCGGCGAGAAAACCTAAATCCTTAACCTTGAGTTTTACGAATTTGACCTGCTCCTTGTTTTCAAGTGTGAAAAATTCATCCCTTTTCAACATGGTTTCCACACCACTGGAAATATATATCTTATCATCCCCTTCCGCTTTCTTTCTGCTTTCCAGTTCTCTTATGATATTTTCCTTACTTTCCCCTCCCATCCAAGCATCGAATCCTGATATTTTTCCTTCGGGGAAAGAGGTGTGGATATGCTCGATTCCTTTTGAGAAAATTCCTTCAAAAAGCGGTCCGACATACGTCTTGGTGTTTTCATCGATGTCCTCTTTTTTCCAGGCAATTTCAGAGGGATCACGTTCGAACACGACAGGCGCGTCTTCTTGCGCGATCCTTTGTTTCCTTAACTGCTCAATGCGTGGATCCTTATCATAGCCGAAACCTTCGATCGCATGGTTTATTTCATATAAAAATAATAAATCCTCTTTGGAAAAATGTTCGCCAATTTCCTGTTTCTTCACAAGCTCCGTCACTTTTTTCATATCGGAAGCTTTCTTGTCATACGATTCCCCTCCGGGAAGCGAGTGGTACTTTTCCTGCGCGATATCCACCAGTTCCGGTTCGAGCTCCTGCCTGTGATTCACTCCGCGCACTTCCCCGACCTTGTCTCCGTCCATACGGATAGCCACGCGCGGCTCGGTATATCCGCCGTTCTCTCCTTTCAGATAATACACATAGAAATCACCGCCTTGGAGATGCGCTTGGGCGCTTCCGGTCGCCGTACACCATCCGGTTCCTTTATTTTTGAGATCGTTTTCCAGAATGTAATGATCGCTTCCTTGGTCATATTTCCTCCATTCCCCCTCGATCTTCTCACCGTTAAGTTCCATGGCTTTGCCGGCAGTTTCAACTAGCGCGAATGCGTACAGTTTCGAAAAATCTTTCGCATTGAGCAATTTTTCCAATGTATTTTTCTTTTCTGCAAGTTTCGTTTTTTCTTCATCCGATTGGCCTTCCCATGGCTCGAATTCTTTCTGGTCTATTCCCTCGTCGAGTTTTTTAAAAACCCAGCCCAACGCTTCGGAGTTGAGTTCCGGAAAAGGTGCGACTGTCGATTTCGCCCTCTTGGAAAATTCCAGAGTTTCCTTGCTCAATATTCCCATCTTCTCGATGCTCCGCATCACGAAATATCGGAACCACATCGGATGTTTCGAATCGTTCTGCTTCAGATAATCAAGCCACGCGGAAAGTGTCTTGCGCTGGATTTCGGCTTTTTCCATGACGAGCGGTTTGTATTTCTCGACAATCTCCTGCGTCGAACCGAACTTTTGGATATCCGCTCCACGGCCCTGTTCGATTGCGATACGCTTTTCCGATTCATAAAGACCTTCCGCGATCTTCTCAAGCGTTTCAGGATTTTCCACATTCAAAGTAAAGCGGCTTAGAATGCGTCTTTTGAGAAGTTCGTATCCATGGTCATTCTCAACGATCGCCTCGAGACGGTCCAAATACGTATCCACCCGTTCCTGCTTGTTTTCAGGTCCCGGTTCCCCTTCGCGGAGATTTTTAGCCACCGCGCGTTCCACCGGCTTGGAGCCGGCAAGGTCGGGATATTTTTGAGGGAGAAAGTGTTTTTCCATATGAGGCAATTATACCACAATTCACACAAGCTCTTCTGAATAAAAACAAAAAACCGCACGAGGCGGTATTTTTGTTTCCCTGATTCCTGATTCCTGATTCCTGATTCCTAAAGCCTAAATCCTAATTCCTGCTTATATCTTGGCTTTGGCCGCAATTTCCTTAAAGATCTTTTGCGCGATCTTCTCATTTTCCCGAAGGAAAGTCTTGGCGGCCTCCCTGCCGACTCCCAATTTCACTTCCTCGAAGGTATATGAATTTCCTGATTTTTTGACAACCTCGAACTTCACTCCGGAATCAATGATGTCTCCGGCCAGCGAAATCCCCTCGTTATACATGATGTCGAATTCCGCGACTTTGAAAGGCGGAGCGACTTTGTTTTTGACGACTTTCACCTTCACCCTGTTGCCGACCACATCTTCGCCTTTCTTGATCTGGGCGGATCTTCTGACCTCAAGCCTGACCGAAGAATAAAACTTGAGAGCCTGCCCTCCGGAAGTGGTCTCAGGATTACCGAACATCACTCCGATCTTCATCCTGATCTGATTGATGAAAATGACGATGACATTGGACCTGGCGACGATGGCGGTGAGTTTTCGCAGGGCCTGGGACATGAGCCTGGCCTGCCTTCCTACATGCTGGTCTCCCATCTCTCCCTCGATTTCAGCTCTGGGAACCAAGGCGGCGACGGAGTCGATAACGACCACGTCCACGGCGTTGGAGCGGACCAGCGTTTCCACGATGTCGAGCGCCTGTTCTCCCGTGTCCGGCTGGGAAACCAACAGGTCGTCGATTTTAACTCCGATCTTCTTGGCATATTCCGGATCAAGAGCGTGTTCGGCATCCACGAAAGCCGAAGTCCCTCCTTTTTTCTGGGCGTTCGCGATGATGTGAAGCGCCAAGGTGGTCTTTCCGGATGACTCAGGTCCGTATACCTCGATTATCCTGCCCCTCGGCACTCCGCCGATTCCCAACGCGATATCCAAGGAAACCGAACCGGTCGGGATCGACTCCACGTCGACCCTGCGGACATCCCCCAGCTTCATGATCATCCCCTCGCCGAACTTCTCCCGGATTTCACTCACCACGTTATCCACCTTCTTGTCATCTGCGACCGCCCCTACTTCCGGCTTCGTTGTTTTCTTTGCCATATTCTTATCAACTGCGCCAATCGACGGATTACTAAATCAGCAATCGGAGGATCGGTGCAATGTTTTAATAACTTTTTTAAATATTATAAAGCGCGTCCATCGGGGGTGAAAACAATGTCGCGCACTACACCTGATTCGCTGCTTAAAATTTCTTCTTCCTTTCCTTCCAATTTTATATGGGTATCGTTTCCCTTTCCGGATGTCACGCTTATCTTCTCCTTGGCTGTGAACTTCTGCACCGAATCCGGAAGCAGGACCCCGCTATACATCAAATTCCCATCAGCTTCGACTGAAATCCAAGTGGGATTGGATGAAACATAGAGCTCCATATCGAACTCCTCCTTGTTCCCAGCATCTTCCCCCTCGGAAGCGCCCGCTCCGGAAGATGGGGATTCCACGTTCTGATAATTGGCGTTGACTGAAACGGTCTGCCTGGATTCCTTATCAAACTTGTTCCTGGCTACCACGGTTATGGCGTTGAGCCCTTCCCGAAGTCCCACATCCTCACTGAATTCTCCCTTCTCGTTGACCAAAATAGGCTGGTCGTTTATGAAAAGCTGGGCGTTTTTTTCCGCCACCCCTGCTATCCTGACGGTTCTTCCGTCCACACTGGACCCGTCGGACGGGGTCATGACGACCAATCTTGGCATGGAAACGAAATTGTTGACCTGCCGGTATAAATACAGGAATCCCGAAAAAACGAACAGGACGCTCAATGTTATTATGATTATCTTGGGAGTCACCACGAAACTTGAAAACTTTATCGGCTTTATCTCCTTGTTGCCCGCATCTTCCCCTTTGATATTCTGCGCTATCTTCTGTTCCCTTTCGTATTGCTTGAGAAGCGACTGTCCGCTTATCCCCATGAAGATGGCATAGTTGCGGAGGAATCCTTTGACATAAACCTGTGCCGGAAGCTTGGAATAGTTCCCTTCCTCAAGATACTCCAGATATTTCACCTGCACGCGCGTGCTCTTGGAGATTTCACTCAAACTCAAACGGCGTTCCTCGCGAAGCTTTTTCATTTGCTCCCCAAGAGTCATCGAGTCTATCTTTTTCGTAGTGAATCGCACCATAGCTGAAAAATTTCTAATTCCTAATTACTAATTTCCGATCAAACCTCCTTGCCCGGCGCCGAAGTCTAAAAAATATTTCTAGGTCGACCAGGAATCCTTACATTTGCCATTTATCCCTTTCCACCTGATCGTCCATGGCGCTGGCATATTGTGGGCCGCTTTTCTCTCCGACCAGGATCTCCCTGGCTTTCGCCCCGTCTCCGGGACCGATCACTCCTCTTTCTTCCAGGATGTCGATCAGTCTGGCCGCCCTCGCATATCCTATCCTGAATTTCCTTTGCCTCGAATTTCATGGAACCGAAATCCAGCTTGTCCTCGCTTGGCAGATCCAATTCCTGCTGCTCTCCGGGCGCGCCCGCCACGATGTTCTCGCCGATCTCTTCCTCCCCTCTCTCGATTTTCTGGTTCTTCACGAAAGAAACCACTTTCTTCACTTCTTCCTCTGAGACATATACTCCCTGGATACGCTTCATGCCTGTCGCTGAAACCGAAAGGAAAAGCATGTCTCCGTTGCCCAAAAGCTTCTCTGCTCCGGCGCTGTCCAGCATGGTCCGCGAGTCCATCAAGGATGGGACTTTGAAAGCGCCCTGGCCATCTGCGCCAAACGGATTATCGCACCTTCTACTTCTTTCCCGTGCGTGGCCATAAGGTCGGCCAGCTCGTCAATCACGATGACGATATATGGAATCTTCTCAATTTCCTCTTCAATCGTCTCGTTCGTGTCGGGATCGACGATCGTCACGGTCTCGCCAGCTTCCGCTTTCTTGTTATATGAAACGATGTCCCTCGAACCGCTGAGCTGAAGTTTCTTATATCTTCTTTCCATCTCCCCGATCGCCCATTTGAGGGCGCTGAGAACCTTGCCGTTGTCCACGATCACGTCCGAAAGCAGATGAGGTATCCCGTTATAAAGCGAGAGTTCCACTCTCTTGGGATCCACCAAAATAAGCTTGAGGTCTTCCGGCGAATTCTGGTATATCATCGAAAGAAGGATGGAGTTCACGCAGACGCTTTTTCCGCTGTTTGTCGATCCCGCGATCATAAGATGGGGCATCTTCTTGAGGTCGGCATAGATGAAACTTCCGCTCACGTCTTTTCCAAGCGCCAACAAAAGATTCGAGTTCCTGCTTTCGAATTCCGGGGTTTCCAAGAGCTCCCTCATCCTGACCATCGCGATTGACTTGTTCGGCACTTCGATTCCGATCAAGGATTTTCCCGGAATCGGAGCCTCTATCCTGACCGAATGGGCGGCAAGCGCCAAAGCCAGATCCTGAGAATACGAGGTTATCCTGCTCAGTTTCACTCCCACCGCAGGACGGAAACTGTATTGCGTCACCGTCGGACCGGTCTTGATCTCGCCCGGCTCCACGTCTATTCCGAAATGCCTGAACGTATCCTGGATTATTTTAGAATTCTTGCCCACATCCCCGCCCAAGGCGGTCTCGGTCGAAGTTTCCAAAAGATCCAACGGCGGAAGCTCCCAATCCTCCGGACTGACCTTCTTTTTCTTCTTGAATATCTTTTCCATGATAGGCATCCTGACTTCGGCCTCCACGTCCTCATTTGGATCCTCGACGTACTGGGACTCCTCCGGAACATTCTCGGGTTCAACGTGGTGCTCAAGGATAGGGTTGGCGTCCTCTTCAACTTCATCCTCTTCTTCTTTGGAGATTTCCATCGCCTCCATTTTCCTACTGATGAACTTCCTAACGAAAGTCACCAAGGAGAAGTTGAAAGCAACGATGATTCCGGAAAGCAGCAGCGCCGACAAAATTACGGTTCCTCCGATCCTTCCCGTGAGCTTGATAAGCAGATAGGCAATGGCGTAACCGATATATCCTCCTCCCTGTCCGTCCTGGGCCAGTTCAAGCAGTTCATTATTATCGAAATAAATATGGAAGAAAGCCAGGACGCTGAAAAAAGCTATGGAAAGACCGATGATTTTGGAAATATAGAAAAGCGCTTCCTTGCGGAAAAGCAAAATGATGCCGGCTGCGATTAAAACGAATGGGGAAAGCCATTTTCCCCAACCGAACAAGGATCCGGCCGCCATGTCGAGATATTCTCCCAGCAGTCCGGCTTGCTCGAAAAAGCCGAGCACGAAAAGGATAGCCAAGGCGAAAAGAAAAATCGCCGTCGCCCCTCTTTTCGCGTCGCTATGCACGACCGCTTTTTTTTCCGCTATCTCTTTTTCAATATCCTCTTTTTTTCTTCTTCCCATTTGTTTTGATTTTTCCGCCAAAAATCGGCGGCAAATATAGAGCTTAATACCCTTATTCTATCACACAAGCGCCCTCTCCGCCATATTCCACGGAGCCCGCCTGGACCCAGATGAAGAGCAATTCCTGCGCTATATTTTCTATTTCCATATTTTTGTTTTTTAGGGCCCGTTTGGGCCATTGATCAGATACTGACGAACGCCACCGGTAGCACTTTCTTGAAAGTCCCCGCGATCATGATCGAATCCGTTTCCGAAATGTAGATCGGATGGTGCGTCTTGTTCGTGGATTCAGGGAAAAGCCCGATAACCCCGTCCCCTAACTTCTTAAAACGCTTGATGGTCGCCATGCCGTTGATGACCGCGACCACCGTTTTGCCGTCGAGATCGTCGAATCCTTCCGCTTTCTCGAAAATCACGTAATCACCGTCGTTTATTCCCGCTTTGTTCATGGAATCCCCCAGGGCTTTGACTGCGAAAAGCTTTTTCGGATCGGCCTTGAAAAAAAGATTCTTGGAAATCTGCAGGAAGTCGTCCGCCGCCCCTCCATCCGCATAGGCCAGAGCCTCCCCGCAGGAAGCCAGACCATAAAGCGGAAGGGAAATCACGCTGTTGAGATTGGAATAATTTTTGTTCTCGACGAGATAAATCCTTTTCTGCTCATCCCTCTTAATGAGGTCCTTTTTCTCCAGGGCCTCGACTACCTGCATGACCGACTTGAGGCTCTCCTCCACCCCCATGGAAGAAAGCTGTTTGTGCAGGCGGTAACCGGTCGGGTTCTCCTTCCGGCTCTCGATCGCCTCCCTGATCGACTCGAGAATGTTTTTCTGTTTTGAAGTGAGTTTCATGTATTTCTCTACGAATTACGAATTTTGTACGAATATACGAATGTACAAAAGCATAATCTTAAGCTTAAATATAATGCATCAAATCTATCGCTTTTTAGATTCAAATCCTATTTTATTTTTTCGGGATTTCATATCTGGATCTTCCTTTTTTAAAAACTCCCTCAATGTGTCGAAAATTATTTTGAATCTTTTATCATATCTCCTTTCCATCTCTTCGATCCTGGTCCTCAGTTCCTTGTTGCTGATTATCATTTCCCGAAGCTTCACGAATGTCCTGATAATCTGGATATTCACTTCGATAGCCCTGCGGCTATTCAAGACGCTTGATAACATCGCTACGCCTTGCTCCGTGAAAACATATGGCAAATATCGTCTGCCTCCATAACCTGAGGTGACAATTTGGAACCTCAAGTTTTCAAATTCCTTCTTATTGAGCTGAAACATGAAATCATCAGGGAAGCGAGCGATGTTTCGTTTAACCGCCTTGTTGAGATTTTTCGTTTCAACGTCATAAAGAACGGCTAAATCGCTGTCCAGCATCACTTTCTTGCCTCTTGTCAGAAAGATTTTACTCTCTATTGTTTCTTGCGGGACTGGGATTATGTCGGATTTTATATTTTTCATTTTTGTTTTTTCAAGCAGGCTGTCTTCGGGTAGTCGGAGTATCAATGAAAGCAGCCTGCGCTTTTCCTATTTCAAGAATTTTCCCGCTTCGGCCAGCGCCGTGGAGAATTCCCTGAGATTGTCGGAAAAAATCATCAGGCGGTTCCTGACGGACTCCCCGTCCTTCTTTTTCCAAGTCTCGGAAATGGTCAAGTAGTTGTTTCCGCTCTTAGCCTTCTTCACGTCAAAGAAATAGGTTTTTCCTCCAGCTTTGACGACCTGTGAATTCACGACTTCCTGCTGTGCGTTTTGTTCCATTTTATTTTTTTAATTGTTACATTTTCGGAGCACCCCCGCACTCCTTAGTGTTATTCTATCACTGCTATGTTATCACTGCAAGATACCACTTATCCACAGGTTGTCAGGAAAATAAAAAAACCGGCGACCAAACAGGTCACCGGCAAACAAATACGTCACATGCGCTTCATTTTTTCAAGTCCGTCCATCAGCAGGACATTGATGCGGGCTTCAATCTTGGATTTCTTTCGCAAGGAAAGCCTCAGACATTCCTCGACCGCCTTGACTTGCAGTTCCTCGAAAGGAATCGCGGCGATCGCCAAAGCGGCTTCCATCCGGAAAAAAGGTTTCCCGTTTTTCGAAGGGACGCTGAAAATCATCCTTCTGGCTTCCAGGCAGAGCGTTTCCAGCCCTTTGAACTTGCGGAACCATTCGTCTCCTTTGCCCACCTTCTTCAGCAGTTCCTTCTTGCCGAAGCCCTCTTTCTCCAGACATTTCTTCATCCATTTGAGGACATTGAGATAATGGGCGGACGGATCAGCCAAGAGTTCCTTCAGTTTCTCCAATGGATCCTTTTCTTTTTCCGGCAAATGAGGAGCGTCCGAAGAACCGACCAGCGGAGCATCGTAGTCGAATTCATCCTCGAGTACGTTACCATAGATCGTTCCGGCCTTGAATACCTGCCTGTTTTTCTCAAAAACGGCCTTGGCTTCTTTTCTGGCTATGAAACCCCAAACCTTCCGGTTGCTTTTGTTTTCCCTTTGCCTGATTCTTTCCCTGGTCCGTCCGTGCATCCGGCCGATGTTGTCGAGTGAGAAAGTCTCACCTCCGGTCCCATGCCACCAAATCAGCAGGTCGATCTCTTCATGCCTCAGGATTTCCAGCATCGCGTCTATGATCACGTCTTCCGTTTCCTTGACAAGGCACTTGTCACCCCGCTTGAGACCGAAGAAGATTTCCATCTCCTGCTTGGAAATCCCAACTTTGGTCTTGAGCACGTGCTCTGAAAGCTTCTGGAAAATCTCCCTGGCCTTTCCGTCGCACTTTTGATGCTCCGAAGGGCACTCCCATTCTTCCTTGCGCGCGGCCAAAAGGGCCATGTCGCAAAAAGTCAGGGTTTCTTTCATTGCCTCAAGAAAGAGCTCCGCCCATTCGATCGCCTCGACCAACCTGTCGGACTTCGATGATTTGCAATCCTCGACCGTATCGCCAAGGGTGTAAGCGTCGTCTTTGTTCCCATAGGGATGTTCCAATGATTCGACATGGCGGCGCATGAGCATCGATTTCTCGACCTGCTCCTCGCTTATTCCCAGATCCTGCGCGATCTCACTGATCGATGGCTGCCTTGCCAGCTTCGCCGTCAGCTTTTCCTCCACCGCGGCTATTTTGCTTATTTCGTCATGGACATGTACGGGATAGCGCATGGTCCTGGATTTGTCGGCGATAGCCCTGGTTATCGACTGGCGTATCCACCAGGTCGCATAGGTCGTCAGGCGGAAGCCTTTCTCAACTTCGAACCTTTTCACCGCCGTCATCAATCCGATATTGCCCTCGCTGATAAGGTCAGCCAAAGGAAGGCCCCTTCCCTGGTATTTCCTGGCGATCTTGACGACCAAACGCAAATTGGACTCAATCAGCTTGTCACGAGCCCAAGAATCACCGTTTTTGATCCGATAAGCCAGTTCGCGCTCTTCCTCGGCGGTCAACAAATTGGTTCTGTATATCTCTTTCAGATACGCGGCCACCGGGCCGCTGCTTGCCGCTTCGCCCGGCTCAAATTTGACGTCTTCGCCGTCTTCTTCCGGCTCCTCTTCTTCGATATTATTGGGTTCCTCTATCTCTTCCTCATCGAAATCGGAAAATTCATCCTCTTCAACTTCAGCCAAATTACCCCTCTCAAAATCCTCCACGTTTTCCTCCTCTATGAATTTGTAAAAGTGCCGTTATATATAAAAAAATCCCTATTCGAAATTGAACCTGGATTATACCAGGCTTTGATAAAAAAATCAAGCTTATTTCCCACCGGTCAAAGGGGGAATTTTAGCTGTTCGATCGTCTCCAAAATCTCGTCGAAGCTCGAAACGATCTTGAAAGGTTTTCCTTTTTCCAGCCTTTCCCTTTCATGGAAGCCGAAATCCACCGCGATCGTCCTGAGACCGACTTTGTTCCCTTCGAGTATGTCACCCAACGTGTCAGTCACAAAAACGCAATCCTCACGCTTCAGGCTATATTTTTCAAACAAATATTTAAATTTCTCGACTTTGGACCTGTGCGTTTCAGCTCCCAGCACTTCTTTGAAAACGTTCACGAAATTATTATTTTGAAAATAAGTGTTCAAGGCGGCTTCCTGATTCGAAGAAACGATGAACAGCGGATATTGCCCGGACAGCTTTTTCAAATTCTTCTTGATGTTCTCTTCCAGCTTCAAGAGCTTAAACGCTTCGTTTTGCAATTCGTAAAATTTTTTTATGGACACCTCTTCCTTTTCCGCATCATCCACCTTCCTTTCGAAAATATTACCATTGAAAAAATCCCTATATTTCTCCTTGGTTATCTTCCCTCCCGTGATCTCGACATTTATCCCATAAGCCAACTCGAACGTATCGTGGATCACGCCGTCGAAATCGAAAATAATAGCTTTCATACTCCTTATTTTTATATATTACTTCACGAAAAGCTTCCCGTCCTTTTCCGCCTTCTCCAACATTTCCATTTTTTCCTTCTGTCTTTTCTCCAATTCTTCCGCCTCCGCTTTCCGTTTGGCTAGCAATTCTCCCATGTCCTGCTCATTAAAACTCTTGAATGTGGCCGCTTCATTTTCCTTTTCAAAATCCCAATATTCCGCAAAGTCCTCCGCCACTTTCCGAAAAGATCCCTTGCCTAGAGATTTTTCAATCACTCGCGCCAAAGGCAGCAGCCTTCCGGAAAAATGCGCCCGCATGAACAATTCGGTAATTTTTTGCCGATCGGCATATTCGCCGGCTGAGTTTTCCAAAATTGAATCAACCAAAAAATCGAATTTTTTTCTTTCCTGAAATCTCTCACGGAAAACCACGTCGCCTTTTTTCAACATCTCCTCGACATATCCGCTGAGAAAACCAAGCTTATAATCCTCGCTTTCATCCCCGTTAAGATTTTCAATGAGGCTGTTGACGTCAGGAAACGAATGGGTATTGTCTAAAAACTCCTTTTGTTTCTCTGAGATGCCTCCGTCCGTTTCGAATAATTTGCGAAACCAGCCCTTGATAAAATCGGTTTTGGCGATTTCATCGGCGAACCGCGGATCTTTTCGCAAATATTCGTCGTAAAGCATGCTTACCGCCTGCGCTATAAGCGCTTCCTCGACATCCTTAAAATATGAAGTGGTGCCGTCCTTCGATTCCAGCGCCATCCCGGTCCTATATAAATCCATATCGTTCTTTTCCTTTGAGAAACGCAAAGAGGTGTAGCCGGCCAAATGGAACATTTCATGCGCCAAGGTTGTCGCAAAAAATACACGGGAAGGATGCGAGTCAATGATTATCCGTCTCCGGTATTGCGAGCAAGCGCCATCGTCGAATCTTCCTTTGGTGGCTTTATTGACTCCCCCGGGCTTGAACAAGATGACTTCCGGAGCCAATTTCTCCTCCGCCCCATACCGATGTGCGATTTCATTCACATAACCTTCTATACGCCCGATGTCTTCGCGTTGCTCTGCCGTGAGCTGCTGCTTAAATTCGGCAAATCCGCTCTCGTTCTTTTTTGAAAGCTCTTCGATTTCCTGATGCCAATTTTCTTTCAGCTCTTTTTTCCTCTCTTCATCCGCCCCGACTATGTTATTGAACGGAAATTCCATTTTGTTTTTCATATTTTAAAATATTCCCATTTAACGAACCTGAGAAATTAGCCGATTTCAATCCGCCTTCTTTTTCAGATCTCCGTCGCGTCTTCATCCCCGACTCTGATTTTCTTCACTTCTTTGAAATTCCCTCCTTCGAAAAACATCTTTTCCATTTTTTTATTCCTTTTATTTAAGATTTGATACTTTTTTACACAAGGATCAACACGGTTATCGCGGCTGCGAAAAACAGGGCGAGCCAACCGAGAGTGAATGCGAATACCCGCACGGCCTCCTCTTTCTTATTCTCCAGATAAAGCAGGACCGGCTTGCCGAAGACCAGCGCGGCTGAGATTGCGGCGGAAATCACGAACAGAAGCAGAAACGTCAATGGAGCCAGGAAATTGTCCGGTTTGTCTCCCAGAAATTTCTCCGCTCCGCGCATAAGGGTCGCGACCAACAGGATGTAGGCAGCCTCACTCGCCGCCAAGAAAAAAGCAGTTTTCAAAAACTTTTTGTCCATATGTTTTTTTAATTTAAAAAATTATTTAAATCTTTAAAATTATATTTTCATTTTCCTCATTATCTCACGGCCGTAGGATTATGAGGAATTTTTAAAATTCCCTATGGCCTTGGAGAAATGTCTTTTGAGGGAGTCCTCGTTGTCGATTTTTTCCGCCGTGATCACCCTCACATAAGCCTGGGCGGAATACAGACGCGTCAGTTCCAGGATGGCATCCTCGAAAGGGTGGGGCGAAACGAAGACGCTGTGTTGCAATTTGAAAAATTTCAATTCCCCGAGATGCGCGCGCAGTATGTTGCGGAAAACCCTGTCTTTTTCGGGAATGTCAAAAATCACGATTCGCCATTTCTTGTCCCATTTTTTCGGTTTTTTGAAATTTATCGAACCGCCCAACAAATCCAATCGTCTTGCCTGTTCCTCCCCCTTTTTGGTCAACACCAGCTTGAAAGAGCCGTCGGGAAGGATTTTTTCCTCGATAAGTTTTTCCGAGGATAGGCGCCGGAGGGAACGATCGAAATTATATCGGTTAGACTTGCTCCACTCCTTGCGGATTTTGCGGAGCGTGTCGAAATACTGGCGGGGAGAAGAAGACACTCCCAGAGCCACCCCTCCGAGAAGTGTTATCATGATTTTCTTCTGCACCGGTCCGAATTTATACATATCCCTATTTTATCACCAACCCACGGCCGTGAGAAGATGAGGATTTTTTTATTATCGACTGTTTTCCTCATAATTATACGGTCGTGGGATTATGAGGATATTATCATTAACTTACGGCCGTATAATTATGAGGAAAGTGGGGATGGCGACCGGTTTTTTAAATTCCTAATGATTGTTTTTAAATATCCTGACGGATTCCTGGTGGATATCGGAAATCTTTTCCGCCATGGCGGGATCTTTTTGGAATTTTTCGCATCTCAAGGTAACTTCCCTTCCCATTCTTGCCGGAATCCCGAAGAAATCCCAGAGCTTTTCATAATCATCCAGCGCCGGCGCTTCTTCCCTGTCATAAAACTTTCTCACAAATCCGTAATATCTTTCCATGTCGGAAATATCCTCTCCGTTTGGCAAATCGCCTGCTTTGAGATATTTGAGATATTTTCTTATTTGAAAACCTTCCAGATCGCGCATCTCCTGCAAGATCTTCACCGCGGTCAAACTGATCCAGAGGTCGTCATATTGGGAAATTTCTTTGCCAAGGGGGTTTATGAGTTTCGCAGCCAAGTCCTTTTGGATCTCGTCGCAAAAAAGATGGACCTGCCAACCCTTTTTGAAATCGTCGGCCGCGAATCCTTTTTCCAAAAATTCCTTGGCGTGCGTAAGGTTCCTTGCGGTCTTCGCGATATACCTGCTGTCGGGATAGATCGTACCGGAAAGATATTGCCGCATATCCTTGATGCCCAATTTATCCTTAACGGCTAACGCAAATTTTATGTGAGTTCCTTCTAGTGCCATTTTATTTATTTCCAAATGCTTATTATGATATTTTTCATACCGATCGTTTTCCTCATAATTATACGGTCGTGGGATTATGAGGAGGGGTTCAACGGCTCAGGTGGGGTGGGCCGTTGAGGGAAGGGTTTATTTGAGGGAATAATACGCGAATTTTCCCATGCCCTTGTCTATTAATTTATTAGCCATGCGCTAGAACTTCATCATCGACTCTTCCCCGATTTTTCGGAAAAATCCTTTGCCATAAGTCTTTTCTATCAACCGCGCGACCGGCAGAAGCCTTCCGGAAAAATACGCCTTCGCGAAAAAATCGAAAACCTCCTCGGCACTCTTGAATTTTTCAGGATTCTTTTCGTGGATATGTTCAAACATGGCCATGGCCTTTTCGTGCTCTTCTTCATAAGTTACCCTGGCAACAGGATCAGGATCTCCTCCTTCTCCTTCGCGCATCCAAAGCACCGGAGGAAAAGGCTCATGCGCGCCATATCTCTTCTTCAATATCCAAACTTCATCCCTAAACATCTCATGACTCTTCATGCGCGCATGGAAACGATTGGTCAATTCCGTAGTTACCGCCTCGTTTATATACCCGAAATACTGGTCCTTTTCATCCTTAGATGAGGAAATGGCCAACCCAGTGCGTTCAAATGATACATCTGCATAACCATCGCTCTTCCCACCTTCAAGCACGATCCTAGAAAAACCGAACAAGTGCATCAACTCATGGAAGGCAGTTTCCGCCAATTCGGTCTTGGACGTTTTTCTATCCACCATGACAGCGACAACCTGTTTGAATGTAACGCAAACCCCTACCGCTTTTTCAAGTCGGACTTCCTTAAAAAAACCCGCGTCGACCAGCTTGATAAAATCCACCGAGGCCTTCGATTCTTTTTCCGCATATTTCCCCAAAAGAGCGTTGGCTTCTTCGACGACCAGTTCCAATATTTTCCGCTGTTCCGGGGTCTTCTTCATCTCGTGCCTTTCAATCATTTTGCTGATCCGCCCAAAATCATCCCGCACCTCGCGCTTTTCCCAATCAGCCTTGATGTTTTGGTATTTCTTTTCGGAAAGATTATCCGGTTTCCTTACGAAAGTGTTTCCCTCCTGCCCATTGGGCATCTTCAAAAAATTTCCTTCCATATGACTAATTTTAATTTTAAACTACGTTCTTTTGCCCTTGGTTTCGATTACGAGTTTTTCTGCCTCAACCACCAAGCCTGCGACCGCAAGGATCAGGATAAGATTTAATGTGTTTATTAATTTATTTATTAATTTAATTAAATCCAGACGACACGATCTGACGGTCGTCTCAGGATGTGGGTTTTTTATTTTTATAATCAAACTGATTTCAATACCTTCCAAATTTCAACCATGGCTAGGGTGTCGAGGTGGCAATAGTCTTTGAGTGCCTGTATCTTAACATTTTTATCCTCCTCGGAGTATTCTCCTGACACGATACGGTTCCAAGTGTCCGAAGCGGTGCCTCCTTCTTGGATATACAAATTCTTATATGAAAGATGGGGCACAAGGGCCGGCAAGACATATTTTATCGAAGCGCTTCCCTTGAATGCCGGATGGTCATACATTGTCGTTTTTCCATAAAATGGAATCATCAGGTCAACGATGCGATCATTAACTTTTTGCATAAAATCATGATATTCCAGCAAGCGTTGCCCGATTTCCTCATTCCTGCTTTTTTCAAAGCTTTGATTCCAAACGACCACACTTCCCTTTTTTGGAAGATGCACTTCCAACGCTTTGGTAAAATGCTCATCAGGGCACCCAGATCCCGTATAAATAAAATCGAAATGTTCCAATTCGCTCTCATGCGAATCAATCACATGCAGAGAAAACTGGAAAGTAATTTGCTGGTATGGTTTGTATCCGTCATATCTCGGCACGGCAGAAGGGTATGTTTCATAATCAAGAAAAGACAATGGATATTTCCAATTTTGCAAAAATTCAACAATGCCTTTTTTATCGATATATTCCTTGCCTGATTGCGCTGTATCAACTTGTCTTCTTTGATTGTCAGACAACTTGAAATCTTCCGGAACATCTTTGATGCTGAAAATTCCACTATCAACCAATTCTGCTAGCTTTTTCTTGCTGGTGCCGATTCTTGAAATTTCATGAACCGAATATTCCGGAAGATCAGAATTTGAATACCACGAAGTCGTGCAATGTGAATTTTTACCTTTCAAAATACAGTCGCAGTGTCCCTTTGGTTCATTTTCATTGGACAGTAATTCATAGGCGCCTTCCATCTTGTTTTTCACATCCTCCAGTTTTTCATTCACCTTGTCGGTCAAATTTTCTATCAAAAAGAGCTTTTTTAAATCAAGCTCTCCTCGGCGCACATATTCTTTGTTTAGTCTGATCAAATTCAAAGTTCCCACTTCAACACCCAGATCATTCAAAACATTTTTCTGAAAAGCCATATCGATCAAATAGTCTTCGGCTTTCCTTCCGCCATTTTCTTCCGTGCTTGTCGAAGATTTTACTTCATACAAATCATAAACGTTTTTTTCAGGATTAAAAACAAATATATCAGCTACGGCATAATATCTTTCCGTGGCAAAAACCGGCTGATAAATCACAGGGGTCCTGTTTTCCATGAGCTTTTTTGTGTATTCAGCGTCATCACGGGATTCGACGAGCACACCACCAGGGAAAAGACCGCGCGCAAGCTCATCGATCTGATTGCCGGTGTCGATAATATTCTGCTCAAAAGAAGAAAGCGCTTTTTGCTTGTACACCTCGGGCCTGTGAATTTTAAGCCAAGCGTTTTTCGCACAATCGAGGCAGATCAGAAAATTTGTTTTTGATAATTTCATACAATATATTTCTTAACCTTCAGGGATTTGTTTCAGTTATTGATCATCACTAATTATATTTTTCTCTTACAAGACATTCTCACATTCTCAAGAATGTGAGAATGTCTTCAGGAATTTTTGGATGGCTTGGCCATAGGGGGAAAGCTCGTGGACGACCAGGCGACCCATATTCCTTTTTCTCACGAGCCCGGCTTGTTCCAGGCGCAAGATATGGGCGGAGATGGTCTTGAGGTTGCACTTCAATATCGCGGAAACGGAATCCACGCTGATTCCCTTCTTCTCCGCGATCAGGAAAAGGATTTCGATCCTTCTGTGGTTCGCCACACCCTTAAGGTGCCGTTCCATCTGCTTGGAGGATTTTTCCTGGCGGACTTTTTCCTTGGGATATTTTTTTCTTTTTATCGCAAGCATAAGTTTATACTCACATTTTACCCCCAAAACCCTCTCCGGACAACATTCTTTAGCCATTGACTTGTGGCTGTGGGATTATGAGGAGGATATAGAAAAGCTATTTCCAATCTTTAATTATGATTGTTTTGCCCTTGGTTTCGATGACAAGTTTCTGACGCTCGCGGATTTTTAGCGCGTCCACGATTTCAGCGGGGATGTTGATTGAGAGGCTGCGCTTCCCCTGCCTCGTCACCTTGCGCACGAATTTTTCTCCTTTTTTCATACTCTCTTGTCATTCCAGCCTTTAAGCCGGAATCTATATTAATTTTTTATTATAGTCATAATTCCACGGCCGTGGAATTATGACTATGTTGAAAATACAGGTGTTACGTAGCATGTTACGTAGCGCAAAAAGGTACCTGACCTTTTTCTTTTTAGTCATTGATATTCTTTATCAGCAGATCAATCCATGCATCCGTATAAATATAATCCTTATGCGGTTCATCATATTGGCAATATTCTACTTTACAACTTTTTGAATTTGGCCTAACATTGTATTTTTTCCACATCTTGGTGTGCCAACTCATTGTCTTTTTTTGCTTTGTTCTTTCTTTAATAATTTCCAACACACTTGTTGGCTTATGCTTTCCTTGGTTTGCAACTTGAATATTTTTTTCTTTTATCCCTACAATAAATTTCTCATATTTTTTCATTTCCTCACTATTGCTTTGATCAAACTTAACATACTCAACAGCAACATCAGATGAATTACGATGATTACCTAGCTTAGGAATAAAAAAAGCTTTGAAAGAAAATTTTTGAGAATCTGAAATGTCAGCAGAAAGAGAATTTCTAAAAGTTTTAATAAAATCAATAATTTTTTCATCTTGTTTTGATTTTGGCAAGGTTTTTCTTTGTTCTGTAAATTGCAATGGTATGAAGAGATTTTCTACAATGGAATGCTTATCTCCAAACTCTTGCACTAGAAGCTCCTCAAAATTCAATAGCAATGACTGACATTCACCAGAAATCATAGGGTCTATTATTGGCATAAACCTATGTTCAATTTTATTTCTTATCTCATAAAAAAAGGAAATATTTTTTAAAACTGGACTATTTTCATCCTTATAGAATTCTGTTGCGGAGTCTAATAATCCCCAAGCCTTATTTTCTCCATTAATTTTTTTAAATCTTTTTGGATTTTTTTCGTCTAGATAAAAATATTTAACCCTTTGTTTTTCAAAAATAGCATGGAACAATGATGTCCAAGCTATGCACATTAAAACCACAAATCCACCGGCACGAAATGAAGTCTTCGGCTTATTATAAATATCCACACCCAACAAAGCTGACTCCTTTGCTTTTTCTAATAAATTTGAAACTTTTCCGGGTAATCCTCTAGACATATATCAATATCCTATTTATATTCTTTTCATTTGACTAATAATAGCGTTTGCAAGGTCACGTTTATCAATCAAAAAGTTATCCCATTTATTTGCTTCATTTCTCTTTCTGCCCGCAACAAATCCAAACATTGCCTTTCCATTGTTGGAAATTTTATTTGCAAGTCGCACAAAGTCAGGACCTGGAACAAACCAAAGATAATCCCAGAGATCACCTTCCTCCGTGTCAAAATAACAAAAAATTGTGGCCGTTGAGTAGTGATCATTAACACCAGAAGCCTTTGCTGTTGCAGTGAAAATCTCATCGGGATTATTACCAAAACGACTTTTGATCTGGATATACATCGTTTTCAAACTTCCTTTCTCCTTAACAATCAAATCAATTCCCTCATCATCAGAAATTGGTTTATAACACGACAAGGTTGTATCGCCATATAAAATAACAAGCTCTGCAATTCGAGCCTCTGCGATATCTCCTTTTTGTTTCGTGGAAACATCTTTTGAAATGTTGTGAGTTTTATCTTCTTTTTGCGACTTTGATTTTACAGTTTCCCTGAATTCAGGATTCAATCCAAATGTCGAAGGTGCGGTCTTAATAAAACGAGATTTTTCTTTCTTTGAATTTGTATCAACAACAAGCTGAGCATTCATAGTGGCTTTTGGTGTTTTTCCTGCTGTTTTTAACCAACCCCTATCAAGAGCAACTTGTGTAATGTCGTTACTATGCAATGGCTTTCCAATTTCTTTTAATATTTGAAAAGCGATTTCTTTAAAAGAATTCATGCAATTTTATTATTAAAAAATATTTTTTCTAATGTTATACAAAGTTTTCAGCGAACCAATTATATTATCCCTATATTCTGAAATACCGAATGCATCAAAAACCACATCGTCAAATTCTTTCCTATCACTACTTCTTAACTCATCTAAAATTGGCAGAATTTCTCGATTTTTTAAGACAGCAAATTTTTTCTTTATATCGTCTTTTTGTTTGTCAGATAACAAATCAGAATTTAAAATTTGCAGACTATTTTTCATCCGAGTTGAACTCAAGTCAAGAGCCCCTAATCCTCTTCCAAATCCCAACGCTTCAATAAAGAAAATTCCTAAAACACTATTTAACAGTGCCTGCGATAAATCGATATCGATATCGATATTTTTAGCAGTAAATCTCGTCAAGCGCTGATTAACGAAAGATCTTTTTTCAAGTTTGGCAACGAAAATTCTCTTATCAAAATTCATACTCGTGACTAAATCTGCCATTGTTGAATTATTCATTTCATACCAGAAATATCCAGCCCTCTTTAAAGCATCCGGTAATAGCTTATCCCCACTAGTGTTAAATTCATGTTCGAATTTTCTGATCCAATTTAACGCTCCCGTGTGTCCAAGCTTTTGTAAATTTTCCAACGATTCAGAACAGCAAAATGATTCTGATTCAGCTTGCGTCACAAGCATATTTATATCTCTTGATGATTTTAAAACAGGCTGTAAATATTCCGCCTCAATGTTATGCCCAGACTCTGGATAAAACATCGCGTCCCATCCTCTTCTTTCTCCCCTGTTAATATCAAACAAATTACTAGCCAAAATAAGTTTATTTTCTATATCTTTAAGCCATGAAACATCGCTAAATAATGCACTCCAATTTAACGTAAAGTCAGACAATTCTTTGGTTTTATATTTTCGAATAATTACATGTTCACTTGAAAGGCCAGCCAACACATTTTCCAAAACTTCACCGACCTTTTGATTATCAGTTTCCTTCTGCAAATCAAAATCAATTGTTATGAAATTAGTAACTTCATCCTCATTGATTTCATTTAATAAATTTCTTCTATTTAAAATTAGAATGGTAGTTACAACATCAGCATTATTAAACCACCTTCCCTTACCTGAAATTAATATGGACTCGATGTGATAAAACTTATTCAGAGCAACCTTGAAAGCTGAACCCCATTCTGTACCGAGCCAAGAATTAGAAGTGATAATTCCCAGCCTGCCGCCTGTCTTTAATATTTTCCATAAATAAAAAGGTATATATGCATATAAATCACTTTTTGCTTTTAGACTTAAATTTTCACCTAAAAGATTTTCAAAAATTTCCCTTGTATTTTCTTTTATATTTGGATTCAAAATCTCTAAATCTTCTTGCTGAATGAATGGCAAATTAGAAGCAATGTAATTAACGCCCTCATACTTTTTAACGACGGGCTTACCTGTGTAGGGGTCTTTGAATTCAATGTCTTGTCCAATGAAAACATTAGTGCAGTCTTCCTTGAAAATTTGAATAATCTCTCCAATATTTACTGGCTCTGTTAATGCGATTGTCGCCATTTGAAGAGGAAAAGCAACCTTGTCACTAGAAAAAATAGTTTTTAATGAATCCTTAGAGCTTATCCCTGATTCTTTTTTAATATCGTACGCACATCTTGCGATGGTTCCAGTTCCACAGCATGGATCATGAAAGGTTAACTCCTTATTTAACATTACTAGACCGGTTAACAACCGAGCCAAAAACATTGGTGTTGCATATTGACCGGCAATTTTTCTTTTTGAAGAATAGATAATATCTTGCAAAAGCTCCTGAAGGAGTTCTTGACCCACGGATGACAATTCAACATTATTTAATAAGACATTCAATTGGATAATCTCCGACCACGATTCATCTGTTAAATAGTTTTCACCGAGCTGTGGCTGAAAAATATTCCAAAAATTACATTCGGCAGATATTTCTTGAAAAATTATTTCAGCTTCTTCAACGGAAGTTTCATCCTTAATCAATTCTATTTTTTTGGCTGGATCAAAGAATGCAATAAGAATATGTGCAAATAGAATCTTGTTAATCCAATTTATCAATATTATTTTAGATAGGATTTCCCATTGATTTTGTTGCGGATAGTCAAGCTTCGCAACTCGCCACCAAATGTTCGCTTCAGCTGAAAATCGCGCATCTTTCGTGGCCGCTTTTTTTAAATTCTCCGCAACGCCTGTATCATTTCTTAAAATAAAGTCTACTATCTCACTATCCTTAAAGGACTCTATGAATGTTTTTTTCTCGATAAAACCACTTTCAAAAAAAGCATTAAGATCCTTTAATATTTCTTGAAGTAACTTTTTCCATTCATCCTTAAATTCATCAACCTTATCTCTTGTTGTAATTGATTTCTTTAAACTATCCCAAAGTTTAGCTGGTTCAAATTCGTTGTCCTTTTTTACATACAAAACAGCAACTCCCACATTCCAAAGCAAGAAACTATTCAAGCCCAATATATTTGCCTTTAAAATTGCGTTCTTAATAAACTCTTCATCTGTAACCAACGTGTCAGGCATCTTTAACTCCCAACCCATTAAAATTTCACTATTACGTCCATACAAAAGAACATCAGGAAATAGTCTCTTTTTTCCAGTATTTATTGTTGTTTCTCCACCAGCCCTGTCAATTGTCTTATTTTTTGCTGAAGAATATGCATTAATCTCCGAAATGAGATCAATTGCCCAACTTCTTTCATTGTAAGAAGTTTTTGCCATACTGATTTACTTTAAACTTAATTTCTCTTTTGCTAATTCAACCCTGTCATTGCATATTTTTACATAGTCAATCTTTTTATCTTTAAATAAGTGCACGTCGGTATTTTTTTCAATTCCAACAAAATCCCTGCCTTCAACAACAGCGGAAACCAAAAAACTTCCGCTTCCGCATGTATTGTCCAGAATAATTTCGCCAGGATTGCTAAATGTTCTTATTAGATACTGACCAAGTTCTACTGGTTTTTGAGTAGGATGATATACTTTTCCTTCGCTTTCTGCGGTTTTGAAATAAACAACATCAATTGGGTATCTCTCTCCATCGCTCTTGACCTCAACAGGTTTAAAATCACCATAACTTCCAGTAAGTTGATTTTTCCTAACACCCTTATTATATGCCTCTCCTTTTCTCATTTGTGGATTATAAGTTGGCTGTGTTTTATAAAAAACACAGATATCCTCATGCTTTCTTAATGGCTGTTTTTTTGCATTCAAAAAATTTGTTGGTTTTGATTTTTCCCAAATTATTTTATATTTAAATAATTTCTCATTACTTAAAATTAGTTTTGCTGTAAATAATCCTTGAGCTGTTAATACTATTGCGCCGTTGTCTTTTATTATCCTCTCGTATTGCTCCCATAATTTATCCAAAGGAATAACACTATCCCATTTATTTTGCGTAGTTCCATAAGGAAGATCACACAAAATCATATCGATAGATTTGTCTGGGATTTTTTTCATCACATCCAAACAATCTCCCGAATGAACTTTATTTACAAAATCTTTTATTTCTTTCCTCAAAACTGGTTTTTTTATATTACTCATCGGAAAGTTATTTGCCTCAAAAGCCTGCTCCTCGAGACTTGTCTCATAGGCCGTCTTTTCAGTTTCAAGTAATTCAAACAGAGCTGCCTGCGCTCCCTCAGCAACATAATCAAGGCTTTTATTTTTACCCTTTAGATCTTCAGAAAAACTATAACTTCCCTCACTAGAAGTAATTATAAAATCAATCACATTTATACCGAGAAGTGATCCTGCCTCTGCAATTTTTTTTATGACTTCAATATCTTTCTCACTTGGCAAAGGATCCCCGGAAGGATGATTATGAACCAAAACTATACTTGCTGCCCTGAGTTCAAGTGCTGGTGCAAATATTTCTCTTGGATGAATAAGACTTTTGTCAAGCAAGCCTATGGTTATTGTTTCTTTTTTTATCAACACATTTCTAGCATTCAAATAGAGACACACGAGATATTCTTTCTTTTTATCTCTCAAACCATAAGTGAGGGAAAGGACACTATTTGAATTTTTAATAACAATTTCATTCCCCCTTCCTTCTTCATAATATCTTTTAACTAGCGCTATCGCAGATGAAATTTGCAAGGCTTTTGCTTTTCCAATTCCCTTAATTTGGAGCAAATCGTCAACGGACGAGCTTAAAAATTTTACACCAAATTTTCTTATAATTTGTTCCGACAATTCTTTCACATTCTTTCCCATGATTCCACTACCAAGAAGTATGGCAAGTAGTTCACTTTTCGTAAGTGCATCTGAGCCCTTTTTTAGAAATTTTTCCCTAGGACGATCAACTCTTGATATATCTTTTATTTTTGCCATTTTGTTTCAAAAATAAGCGCCTTGTTACGTATACTGGGGGATGTGAGGCAGGTGGCGGTTTACCGCTTATATGACCATTCTACTCCCCTTTCCCCCCATGGTCCAGCTTTTTAGGGGGTGCGAAATTCCCAATCAAAGCAGGGGTTCACATTATCAATTATAAATTATCAGTTATAAAATCCCCTTATTTAAGCCGAAATACTGTTATCAGTTACAGGTTATCGGTTATCAAAAATGCCCTGATTTAAGCAAAAATCAACGGCTCAGGTGGGGTGGGCCGTTGAAAAAAAGGGCTTAGGAAGGCTTCAAAACCTCCTGGGCGTCGTTTTTTCAGGCTTCGCACCTTTCCAAAAATTCCTTCTGGGCGGAGCGTTTTTTCAAGATGCCCATCTTGGCGACTTCGGCGGAGCTTTTTTGGGAAAGTTTTTGCAAAGCCTTGTCGAACTCGTGCACCTGCGGATTCACTTCCAAGGCGATATAGTTGATGCCCAAAAGCTTGATTCCCCCGAGGGTCCTGACGCGGGAAAGGGCGACATAGCCCATGCCGAACTCGAACGATTTGCTAAGGTCCATCTCCACCGCGTCCAGCGTCATGCCTTGGCTTTTGTGGACCGTGATCGCCCAAGCGAGGCGGAGCGGAACCTGGCTTATGGAAACCAAGGTTTTCTCGTTTTCCTCTATCGACCATTTCTCGGGAGTCGCGACGATCGTTTTTCCTGAAACCGTTTCGACGATCGGCATCCCGCTTCCGTTGAATCCCGCGACTTTGCCCAGTGTGCCGTTGACATAGCCCTGCTCGAAATTGTTCTTCACGAACATCACCACCGCGCCTTTTTTGAGAAAAAGGATTTCCGGAGCCAGACAACCTTTCTTGACGGAGCTGACCAAAAACTCGTTGCCGTTCGAGGTCATTTCGAAAACCCGCGCTTCCTCTTTGATCTTTTGCAATTCCGTTTTATTGATGGCGTCCACGTTGACGTTGTGGGTATAGAGCCTAGTCGGCGTGATTTTGCTGGCTATGGATTTGTTTTCCCGCGAAAGGATCGTAGCCATGGTTTTCGCGTCGCACGACCGGCTCCGGATGTCGGAAAGTATTTTGAGCATTTCCTTGTCTTCCTGGCGGTGCTGTTCTTCCAGATAGCAGATTTTCGGATCCATTTCCTTCCAGGAGTCGGATTCGATTACGAACTGCGCCTGCTGGCCGTATTTCGCGACCGGAGGAAGCTGGAAAAAGTCCCCGCAAAGGACCACTTGCAATCCGCCGAACGGCTTGAAGGGGTTTTTGAATTTCTTGCAGATGGCGTTGACGATGTCCAACTGGTAGGCGTGAAGCATAGAGATTTCGTCTATGATCAGCACGCTGGCGGCCGCGAAGCGGTTTTTGTGGTAATGCCTTTTTTTGAGTTTGGCGTATTCGGCCTCGTCGAAAACTTCGCTGATGCCCATGCCTGACCAGCTGTGGATCGTCTGCCCGTTCATGTGGGTCGCGGCGATCCCGGTGGAAGCGGTGACCGCGACTCCGATGTTATTCTTTTTGAGATATTCGATATATTGCTTGAGCACGTGGGTCTTTCCGCTCCCGGCCGGACCGGTCAAAAAAACGCTGTGCCCAAGTTTGAGGATATCCAACGCGGTTTTTTGTTTCATACTAGCCATGCTACCCCCTTTTAAACAGCTAGTCTAGCTTTTTAGGCTTTAGCTTTTTAGGGGGGTACGAAATCCCCAATCTAGGAAGGGATGCTGTTATCTGTTATGAGTTATCGGTTATCAAAATGCCCTGATTTAAGACGGAATGCCGTTATCGGTTACAGGTTATCTGTTATCGAAATGCCTTAATTTAAGCCGAAAACAACGGCTTAGGTGGCCGAAGCCTTTTAATCCTCCATTTTAAGCCAAAAAGAAAACCGGAATTAATCCCGGTTTTTCTGCTTGAAATCAATAAAAGGCTTATTTGCAAGAATTTGTCTGCAAGCTACCGAATTTGCGATCATATTCCTTTACGAGCTTGAGCTGATCCTTGTTGGCTCGCTTAGTAGCCTCCACGACAAGCTTCTTTTGCTCCCTCGAAGATAAATCAAAAAAACTAAGCTCCTTGCCTGCCTTATTGCGTGTAATTTTTTGAATTATTTTTTTCAACATAATATTTTGCTTAGTGATTTCTTATTATATGGCATATCCAAGTAATTGTCAATATTGTCTATGTTAAATTTTATTTTTTCAGTCTCATTTGAATAATTTTTTATTACCAGATTAATTTCAACATCTTTTCCAAATTCCTTTTTAATAGCGTTTACATTTTCCTTTGCCTTGAAAAATGCATCCACAAAAGCGTCTTTTGGAATATATCTGCCCTCGAGCTCCTCTCGCTTTCTCGTAAACTCCCACGCCCTGAGCGGATCCTGATATAAATAAAATACGCTTATGACCCTGCCTTTCCTTAAGGATCTTTTGATATTTTCACGTGCGATCTCGTATTTTGCAAATGTTCCATCCATTAAGGCGTTTTGTCTATATTTTAAGACATGGTCGTATATCTTTTCGACTCCAAGCGAAGAAGCGCCTTGGATAATATCTGAATTTTTTCCATTATATTGCGGGATAATTTTTTTGATTTCATCCGCATCTATTCTTACAATTTCAGTAGCATTTTTATATTTTGAAAATAGGATTATAAGTTCTTTTGAAAATTCGGTTTTACCCGCACCAGGAGAACCCGCCATGAAAATAGTAAACGGTTTCTCCACTGATGGAAAATTATCAAGACTGCAAAATTTATCCAATAAAGTACGTTTTTCTTTTTGGATAAAAATTCTAGCTTCCTGTGATATTTTCAGCTCATCTCCATTCATTTATCAATTTTATCAATTTTATTATAGAAAAGCAAAAACATCCTCACAAAAAAGTCTGTTTTTAAGAAAATTACCTTCCTGTTTCTCAGTCACTCACCTGACAAGAGTAAGAAATGATGCTAATCCGCGAATTCACCCTATTAAATCCCCGACGTGTCAGGGTGCTTGCCCTGTTGAATTTCAATGATTCAACAGGGTAAACAATTCAACAGGGTAAATGCCAATCCGCGAATTGCGAATATTATCAAAAGATTGAATATGGCTCAATTCTACTCCCCCTTCCCTTTAATCTCAATCCTATCCAATCCATGCTCATAAAGTTCGTCTCCGTACTTATCGATAAACTCATAACGTTTATAAAATCGCTCGTCCTTACCCATCTTCTTTATTTTATCCTCACCGTATTTCCGCAAAAAATCCCTCTCGCCCAAGCGATCGGCCAACTCTTCCCAGAAAACATCCTCGTCATATTCTTCTTTGAAATGATCGACAAGTTCTTCGAACTCAGCCGTCGGGAAATATTTCATATCTCCGACAGGTTCATCATCGACGTATTTTTCCAATCCCGCTTCCTGCGCATATGAAAAAATATAGCTTTCCAAAAAATTAAACTCCTTGAATTTGTCATCCGTCCGGATTGCATTCACCATCCAATTGCCCAAATATACCAATTTGAGCAAATTTCCATATTGCTTCTTGGTTAGCTGCACATTGATTTTATTGTTTTCAGTCATATTTTTTTGAAATCCATATCCCAGCCATATATGATTGTATGGAATTATATAAGATTATTTTTCATACTTGAATCCGGCTCCTATTTTCCAAACCCCTTTTTCCCTAAACGCCGGGATGTTTTGGCGGCGGGCGGCGTTGAAGATAGCCGGCGCCGATTTCTCGTGACCCTTGGCGTATTCCGAAAGGGTAATTATTTTTTCGCCTTTGAGATAGGCAATCCTTTTGTGCAGAGATTCCATAAGCGCTAACGCCAGGATTTTTTCCATCGTCTTGGTGTTCTTTTTGTCACGGTAATCTCCGAATGCCTTGTAGTATTCGGCTTTTTCCTTATCCCTAATTATGATCGGCACGAGCCCGAGTCTCATCAATTGGTAGCAGATGATCACGCGCCCGATGCGCCCGTTGCCGTCGCAAAACGGGTGGACGGTCTCGAAGTCAAGATGGAATTTCGCGATTTTTTCCAAAAAGTACGCATCCAGTTCTTTTGAATATTCCTGCAGAGTCGAGTCTATCATAAGCTCGACATGCTCGGGCGCAGGCGCTATATGCGTGCCGACCCTGACGTATTCATATTGCTTGCGGAATCTTCCGGCGATGCCGTCATTTATGCCCCCGATCAACATCTGGTGCATCAGTAAAATAAGCTCTTTGTCGATTTCTTTTTCTTGCGACTTCGTTCGGATATATTCCATGACACGTGCAAGATTCTTCGCTTCAAATATTTCGCGGACATTCAAATCGCGCGAGACCTCCATCTCCAGCAGGATTTTCTCCGTTTCCTTGAGCGTAAGGGTTGAATTTTCAATGGCATTCGAGTTATAAACGCTTTCCGGCACCTCCGCCTCATCAATCATAACCAAAAGCGCCTCCTTGCCCTTTCTGAGGGAGTCGAATTCATTTTTAAGCTCTTGTATGCGCTTTTTAATCGGATTTGTTATGGCCATATTTTTTAGTGAATATTACAATAACATCATATCATATTCACGTTTTTTTGTCAATATTTAGTGAATATTATCAATATATTGCATAAATTCACTACTTTTTATAGACCATTTCTGCCCTTAAGGCTTAAATGGGCCTCTTTTATGGAGATGGCATTAGTCAATTTTGTGAAGGTTTTTTATTTTCATTTTACTTTTTGCGAAGTTTGAGGGATTTGACGGTGATGATGGCAAGGCTTGTGATGAGAAAGGTTACGGGGAGAGCAAAAATAAACATCTCCTTGAGACTTGGGAAAAGCAAATCTCCGCTAGGAGAAGCTGTAAAAATCAAAATAATTGAAATCGGAACATAAATAACCGCAAATTTTTTCCATGCATAAAAAACTTGTTCGCGCAAAAACAGCAACAGGAAAGAAATAATAAAAATAGGAACAGAAAAAACAAAAAGTGGCACAAAAATAGGGTTGTAACGATCTATATATTTGTGCAAACACCCTATATCATCCTTTTCACAAAGACCTAAAATTTCTGGCGAACCGAGTGCGAGGCTTAGCAAGATTATAAACACAGAAAAAGCAATAGTCGAATAGATTTTCTTTTTGTAGCTCATTTTTTTATTTTTAAAAATTATAAACTTAATCAATTAATTGGATTCGCTCTATAATCACTATCAGCTTTTCCGCTTCCTCTTTCGGAATACGGAATTTTTCCGGAGCATTTTCCCTGCTGAACGTTTCTATTTGCTGTTTCACATTGGCAAGCATGGCATTGGTCGCTATGTTATGGCCTTTTTCCAGCTGCTTCCTGGCATTGCCTATCTTGTCGATGAGCCTGTCTTTGACCGTTTGATGGATGTCCAGAAAGCCGATCATCTTTTCGAGGATTTCCAATGATGTTTCCTTGCTTGCCTCCTCTCCAGGACGGATAATGAAATCTTTCTCCCCGTCTCCGTTAATGTCTATTTCCATCTCTCCGACGGAATCGGAAATCGCTATTTCGGCGATCATCCCTTCCATAACCGGGATGTTTTCAAAAGTCGTGTTTTTCGTTTCGCCTGTTCCGAAAACCTCGTCGATCTCAAAGGTGAATGTCCCCAGATCCTCTCCCTTGAGTATAACATCTTGAGCGATTCTCCCCTCCGCTCCGGCGTATTTCGTTTCGCCGAATTCCATATAATACGAGTTCGGCACTTCTTGTTCATATCGCCGGATGTCCGAATCCTGGTCATTGTTTTCGATGATGCCGATATGGTTTCCATTTTCATCTATTATGTCGATCTTAACCGGTGAATGCAGACGGTATCTTAAACGTTTATACTCTTTTTCTACTTTTGGCTTTTCTGTTGAAATATAAGTTACTTGTTCTTTTTTATTTTGAATAATATTTTTTATAAAGTCTTGCAATGGTGTAGCTTCCAGTATATCAGCATGGTTCCTACTTATTCTAAACTTAAGATCCAAAGGGTTATTGTAAAGTTTGAGATTCAAATAATACCTCTCCTCCCCCTCCATCGCCGCCGCGCTAGGGACGACCACCGTTTCGTCCCCGTCCTCGGTCAGGATCAACTTGCGGTCGAGGTTGCTGAGATTGTCCGGGCAAAAGAGAATGTCGCAATCGTCATAACTTATTCCGCGCACCGTATCCAAGCCCCAGCCGGCGATTTGGATCACTTCCATATGCTCCGGCGCTCGCCAAGAATCAAGATTATTATGGGTCTCAATGGAGCGGGAAAGGAAGGTGTTTTTCAGGACATTGGGCGAATCGGTGTCGTCCTCCTCCGGCTCCGTGCGCTCTCCGTTGTCCCCAAGCAAAAAGCTTTTGAACGAACCGAAACCGCTTATGCTCTCGCCGTAGATGGAACGGAAATCATAAATATCCCTGACATCATAATCAAATTCGATGACCGGACTTTGCACGATTTCGAAATATTTTTTCGACGGCAGAAGGTTGTAGGCGCTGGCCATGTTCTCTCCCAAGCCACGCGCAGTCTCCTTATCCAGAAGCAATCCCTTGAGAAGATTGATACCGTCCCCATGAAGAAGCCCCGCCATAGCTTTGGGCGTCCCGATTTGGGGCGTGCCGACCATGATCAGCCTGTCCACAAGACCAGCCTCTCCGGATTTTTCCAAACGGTCGATGACCACTTTCGCCAGCAAGCCCCCGTTGCTGTGCCCGACAAGTGAAACCTTTCCGCTCTTGGAAGACTTCGCCATTTCGCGGATCTGCTCAAGGACATTGGCCGTGCTCCCGTCCTCAAGCCTCGTCCCTTCGTCGACGATCTCTTCCAATGGCATGCGCCAATCATATGGGAAAGCGCGCCATTCCTTGATCGCCCCGCTCTCGACGAATTCGTCCATCGACAGCATGAATTTTTTGTACACGTTGTCGGCGAAACCGAACGCTTCGTCTATCGCGTCGCGGGTATAGATGCCGGGATCGACGCTCTCTCCGCTTTCCGGATCCATAAATAGCTGCCGGACATCCTGGTTGCGGTTAGGCTCCCAGAGCTGATCTTCAGTTCCTATTACGCCTTCACGGTATAGCCGGCTGGCCTGATGGCCGGGCAGGAAAAGGACGCTGGAATGGCAATTTTCCTGACAAGCCGATCCGACAGCGTCTTCGTGCTTAAATTCTTGTGCCCAAGGATAATAATCGATTATCTTGCCGGAACCGTACGGATTATCGCAAATCTTGTCATTATTCGAATCTACACACTTAGCTTCGTTCTTTTTCCAATAATTGCCACCGATCGGCAAATCGAGATTGAAAGAAATACCGTTAGAAAAATTGGCCTGAAATATCGAAATGCTAGTCCCCATGAAATTATTATTGTAAAACAGGTTGTTGTTACTGCTGGACAAATAAGCTCTTTCGAGAGTGTTTTTCCTGATAATATTATTGTCGGACCCCGAAAAATCGATAGTGATATTTTTATCCGGAGAAGTTATGTTTTCCAACAAAGAACCCTTCGTATTCAAAAAACGTATCTGGGCGTTATTTTCCGATAATGTCAGGTTTCTAAATGTCACATCGGCACAATTCACGCAATAAATTATTCCCGCATCCGCCAACCCGTCATACGTCACGCCTTCAATGTTTTTTATAAAATAAATCGATTTTTCCTCGACTTTATTACTTGTATCTATATCGTTGGTGTCTATATTCCCTCCTCCCTGCATTAAAAAATTGTAAGGCTTGTTGCCGGACATGGCATTACCATGAAGCTTTTCATAATAACCCTCGACTATCCGCATACCGTCCGAAAGATTTCCATCAATCTTGTTGTTATCCAAAATATCGCCCCTACCACCGTAAATGTAAATGCCCGCTTCCCCATTTCCCGAAATATCATTATTTTCATAGGTGTTGCCGGTAGTACTGCCGTTATAGTTTTGCCATGCTTGTGAGACTCCATACTTATTACCGCCACTTATGGTATTGTTGGAGAGAATATTTCTCATGGCATAATTAAGTTTTATTCCACTATCGATGCTTTGGATTATCGCACTATCAGTGACGATATTATTTCCGGAATACTGAAAGTAAACGCCGTTCCGGTTATTTTTCAGATTAACAAAGGAAACTTCGTTGTAACTTGAGGATGAAGAAAAATAGATTCCATAATAAAAGGAATTAATGGTGACATTCTTAATCTTGATGCCTTTTTTATAAGAGGCATAAATTCCGGATCCCGTGCCGGTTCCCGTGATGGAGTGGCCATTACCATCCAATGTTATATTATCGCTGTTTATCTGGATAGACTCGTTCACGTCTTGCGTCAAGGCGCAGGTTTTGCTGGCCACATCCCAGCTACCGATAGATCCACAATCCCCTCCGGTAGCGTCATTTTTTATGAATTTCGTGCTCTTTCTCGGCTGGATGAAAATCACATGCCTTTCGCCTATGTCTTGGACGAAAGAAAACGAGCCTTCCGCGTCGGTGGCGAATGGCTCGTGATTTTGATAACCGTCCTGGTATTTGTGATACGTCGTTTTGGGACTGAGTCCGGAAAGGACCATTTGGGAAGACTCGGCGGCGCCTGAAGATTCCACTTCCAAAACCACCATCTCCGGCGCGGATTCCATCCTGACCGCCACCTCCTCGGCACTTTCCAATTTTATGTTCAAATACTCGCTGTCCGTGATCTCGAAACGCGTCCCGGTTCCGGAAAAGGTCCCGGGCATATGCGGAAATTCCTCGGCGGTTTGGGCGAAAGAAACCGGCGCGGCGAAAAGCAAAAATGACGCTACTGACAAAAAGAAAGTAGATTTTTTTACGGCTTCGCGCATCGCTTTTTTAAAATCGTTATTCTTATTCTCCATGACAAAAAATCATCAGCCCCAAGAATCTATCTATATTCCGATTTTACCACGCCAGCAACACTTCGCATAGCATTACTAAGCGAGCCTGAGGGAATCAAGTAACCAGTTCGTCAAGAAACACCGAATTTAAGCCGAGATACACATTATCGATTATGAATTATCAGTTATCAAAAATGCCCTGATTTAAGCCGAAACCAACGGCTCAGGCGGGCTGAGCCGTTGAAACTACCCTTTTCAACCCTTTGTCGACAACAGCGTCGTGACGAGCGCTGTCATTTGGTCTTTTTTCTTCGGATCGCTCTCGGCGATAAGCAAGGTCAGAACAGTCAGAGCGGCGGGGTTGATTATTCTCGCTCCCTTCGTGCGGGTTTTGCGCAAAAACCACACGAAAGCGAACGCTCCGGAACGCTTGTTGCCGTCGACGAACGGATGGTTTTTCACCATGAAATATAGGAGGTGCGCCGCTTTCTCTTCGACCGTGGCATAGACCGGCTTGCCGCCGAAAGACTGCATCACGTTTCCGACGATTCCTTCCACGCTTCCGCCTTTTCTCTCCTGCGCGAAAATATCCGTCGCCTCGCCTTTTCTCATCAATTCCCCACGAAGACTCGCGATCGCTTCTGAAAGTTCGGTCCCGGTCAGTTTCACCGCCCTCTTGGTCGTTCCGATGGGCCTCAGCTCTTCCTTGTCATAGGCGTCCAGCGAAACCCAAGTGCCGGCGAATTCCTTGATCAAGTCCAGCACCATTTTCGGATCCAAGGTCACGTGCTCCGGCAAAAGCGCTTGGATGTCCGCGACCGCCTTCATGAAAGAGTCATAATTCTTGCCGATCCGTTGGCGGTTGATGGTGTAGCCTTTCGTGATATGCTCGCGCAAAGTCCTTGTCGCCCATCTTCGAAATTCCGTAGCTGTTTTCGAATTGACCCTATACCCGACTGAAATAATGGCATCTAAATTGTAATATTCTACCTGATAAACCTTGCCGTCAGCGGCAGTTGTTGCATTTTTTGCAACAACTGCTTTTCTCTGCAGCTCACCTTCTTTAAAAATATTCCTTAAATGGCGGGATATTACCGATTTATCGCGCCCAAAAACGTCAGCAATCTGATCCAAAGATGCCCAAATAGTCTCATGTTGAAAATCTCCCTTGAGCTCGATCGCCCCGTTTTCGGCTTGGTAAATCACCATATTATTTTGCAACTTTTTCTTTTTCATTTTTTTTGGTTTTGATAATGGTTATAGTGATATAGTATCACTCATTATCCTTCCTTGCAAATCGCTTTGTTTCCTATCCTTTAACTAAGCTGTTATTGAGCCGACAAAAAAGGCTGGTTGCCCAGCCTTCCCGTTATTTCACCTTCGCATACGCATGGCGGTCGAGATATTTCCCGTCATTTTTTCCGGTAAATAACCACGGAATCTCCGATGAAGTCATGAAGCGCCTGCTTCCTTTTCGTGAAAGCCGCGATCAAGTAGCCGATATTGAAAGTCACGGAAGAAACTATCTTCCCCACGACTTCGCGCATGAGGACCTTTTTGAAAGTGAGTTTCTCGAAATTTTCCGAAACGACCATGAGACCGAAAAGTCTCTTTCCGAGCGTGTCCTGATATTTGTCCGTCATGAACGCGAAATAGATGAATGAAACGAATGGTATAAGGATCCAACCGACTATAGGGATAAGGACCAAGGAAAAAATGGCGACCGAAAGTATCAGTCCGTCAATCATGGAAGCGACAAACCTGATCCAAAAGCCGGCATATTTAATTTCCGCCGTCGTCGCCTGCGCTCCTGCTTGGGGTTGGATAGGAGCTTCGCTCACTGACTGACCCGCGGAAGCGTCGAATTTTTGGGAACCGCATTTATGGCAGAAAGTTCCGCCCTCGGCGATCTGTTCACCGCAATTGTGACAATACATTTTTTTATTGGCTTAAAAATTATTAATCGAAATTTGAAGGGTTCCCATGCTTGTGCTTCCATTTTACCCCCTTTTGAAAAGCTGGTCTAGCTTCTCAGGCTTTAGCTTTTTAGGGGGGGATAGAAATAGTGTCATCAGTTATCGGTTATCAAAATGCCATATCCAAGCCGAAACCAACGGCTTTTACGCTCTGAGCCGTTGAATTAGGCTTTTTTGGCTATGCTTTTCCCTTGACTTTTCCGCTTTAAAATGCTATGCTTTCCGGAAGTTAACTTGAAAAACTAACCCAAAGGAGGATGCGATGCCACTGTTCATTTGCAGTACCCATTGCGAAAGCTGTGAGGAAACGGCTACCTGCCCGATGAAAGGACAAGTAGCGACGCAGACGGCGGAAAAAATCGGGGATCTGCCGGATCCGATCAAGAAGATCATGCTCGCAAAAATCGAAAAGTTGGCCCCCGCGGATTTTTTGGAGTCGACTGAAATCAGCGTTTTCAATTTTCTCAGCTTGATCAAGTTTCTGCAAAACGACGGCATCGACCTCACCGTCAGCGACATCGCTTTCCGGCTCGAGGATGCCATCAGCAAAAAGCGTCCAGACATCAAGGATAACGATCTTGCCTTCAAAGAAAAGATACAAGCCATGATCCTGACGGTCGCCCAACGGATTTTCGAATCAGTCAGCGGAAACTGCCAGCGAGACTGCCGCTCCTGCTATCTCGCCGAGGAGTGCAAACTCCTAAAGGACTTAGTCTCGGTATCCGACAGCGCAAAAAACGGACGTCCCTGACATTCCAACGAGAAAGAAAGGTGAAAAAAATGGAATATTTCTTTTCATTCCTTCTTGTTCCGACCAATTGCGTGCTCGGAGTCAATATTTTCCAGCACACCATAAAGACGGTCGGAAACGAGTGGCGCGACAAATTACCCTTCACGGTCTATTCTTCGCTCATGTTACTGGTCGCCCTCGCATGCATGATGCTTGTGATCGCCTGCTTGTTCAAGGATGAACATTTGCCGGAAGCCTTTAGGATAAACATCCTCATCCTTATCCACCTTGGACTGATACTGTTGTATTGGAAAAAGCGATACCCATTGCCTACAAAAGGGCAATAAAACCACCACCCCCTCCCAGGATTTTCTTGGGAGGGGTTTTATTTTATTTTTTACCAAAGAAAAAAGGCCTTCCGTTCGGAAGGCCCTGTTTGCCAAAATTGGCGGATGCTACTTTGAGAATTTCCCGCTTTCGAAATCATCGGCGATATTTTTGAGAAAATCCAATCTTCTCTTGAGTTCGGGAATATTTTTTTGACTGAATTCCCTTATTTTTTTCCTGCCTTTGAACGGGTCGGTTTTTTGAAGCTCGTTCAAGCTTCCGATCAAATCCGCCTGCGTTTGCGCAAAGGATATGTGGGTCTCGATCACGCGCTGGACCCCGAGCCTATCGAAAGCTTCCCTTGATGACTCTTCCTTCATGACCAAACATAGCCGTTCAAGCTGGAAACTGATTTCTTCCAAGACGTCTTCCACTCTGTTGATCTCTTGGTGGCCTTTTAGGGACACATAATGTTTTCTAAAGCTTTGCCACTGGGTTTGCGCACATGCGGCCATGATGCACCCCAGGATGATCAAAATTGAGCCTACCATATTCGTCCTCCTTCCGAGGTTTCGGGTTTCAGGTTTTAATAAATCAAATAACTGAAAAACCATCATACACCCGTCCTTCAAAATTATCAACTCCAATCCAACGGCTTAGGCCGAAAAGTCGTTGAAAAAAGCCGGGGGTGCGAATCGCACTCCCGGCTGATAGGTTTCCGGATGTTCCGGTCATGTTCTCATATGCTGCTGATGTACCCTTCCCGATATTTCACCAGCATGTCTTCATATTCGTCGAGCGAATCGACGATAAACTGCTCGATGGCGGAGAACGGAAGGGTCTTCGTTTCAAGATGATGGTCCGTCTGATAGGGCGAATCGCGGACGGTCCCGTCGACCAGGAATTCGGCCGTGAATTTTTTGGCGCCCGGATCCACGCTGATGATCTTACCGGATATCGCATGATAAAATCCCCTGGATACCCGCACCCACTCGCCGATCTTCGGACGGAAGATCGCACCGCTCAGCAGTTCTTTGAACTTATTGCCGATGTTGTCAGGAAACTTTCTGGTGAGATCACGGACTTTTTCGCAAATATCCTTCCGCTCCTGTCCGGAAAATTCCGATTCCTCAAGCTTTTTGCAGGCCAGTTGGAATTTAGACAAAAGCCTGTTAAGAGTTTCCATGTTGGCGAGCCAATCCCTCTCGCTTTCCAAGTCAAAAGGAAATTCCTTGAAGTTCATCTCCCACAAAGGCCTTCTGGTCTCCTCGATGCAATCGCGCGCCAATGCCAAAATCGCCTCCAGCCGGTTTCCGATCTCATGCTTCTTCATCTCGATATCCTCCCTTGGTTGATTTTCAAGTTGCTGCCGATAAGTCCCAATTTTAGCAACTGCGCGGATTTCGTCAAGAAGCGAGGAGCTGCCACCACACGAAGGAAACCGCACCATAGCCGAAGTTCAAATCTTCGGACTGAAAGAAAAAGGCCGGGAAGATTCCCAGCCTCATCGGATCAAACATGAAAAAACATTATGGCCAAACTTGTAAAATGTCCGCGGTTTCCTGCCGTTCTTTTGCCAGACAGCCGCACGCATCTCCGCAAACGGCGGATCCGCAGCAGCCCTTCCCGCTTTTCCTCGCCTCCGCCACTTCGAACGCATGGCGGACGAAATCGTCATCAACCGAAACCAAAACGTTGCCTCCGGCTCCTATCTCTTTCGCGCATTTTTGGCACATAATCTCCTCCTTGTTTTTTCCGCTTAGTCCATATCCCACGCTTGAAACATGCTGATTATATCCGGATGATGCTTCCAGGACACCAGACAACTTTCAAGATTAGAGACAATTCTCCAGGGAATCAGCAAACAATCGATGATCGTTTCTTTCACTATGGCACATTTCTTTTTCGAATCCTCCATGCTCAGAAAGAAAGTCAGCGTCACGCTTGCGAGAATAATAAAAACCAATATATCCATAAACTGTCCTATCATGGCCGTCCTCCTTTTTTGAAAAGCAAATTAAACTGCCTAGCAACCTCCCTGATATTGTTCCAAAGCGGATATCTGCGCCCATCGACCCAGTTGGTGAACATTCCCCAGGCCAATGCGGCCAAAAGCAATAAAAACAAAATCATGATGTCGTTATTGGGAATACCCATAGCTCTCTCCTTCCCTTTTATTGTTAAAGAAAATTGAAAACTCCTGTTGCCTCCATATTAACCCCTTTTTACCTACAGTTCAAGCGAGGAATAAGCGCTACCGGCCATCAGTTATCCGTTATCAAAAATATGGACCTTTCCTTGACTTTTAGGCTGAAATCTGCTATAATAGATTATTGGAACTTAACAACCGCCTAGCGCGTTTTTTGGCTATACATAGCCCGATACCAATTACAGGATCGACAACCTAAGGGAGGAAAGAAATGAGAGGACACCTAACAGATGCGGAATTGATGGCCCACCGCTTCAATAAGGATGAGGACGGCAAGCCGCTACTTTCGGACAGCGAGGTCAACTGGGTGTCCAGCCATCTACTGGACTGCCCGGAATGCCTTGAGCGGAGCGAGGCTCTGGCCGAAGAAAGACTCGCTTCCAAAACCCCGACCTGAGAACGCCAGGCCGACAGAAAAAGAAAAGCCTCTCGGACTTCCGCGGGGCTTTTTTCTTTGGAAAAAACTTGAGAAAAAAATATCACGCAAAACAAAAAACGCCCCGCATATCGCGGAGCGTTTTTTAAAGTTGTTTCCCCTAACCCATTAGTCATTAAAGCAATGAAGCATGAAAACATAAAAGCGGTAATGCCATGGGATTTTTTAAAACGATGCTTTTCTCAATAACAATAAACCTATCTCCTGACACCTAAAACCTAACGACTGAAAACTAGAAACTAAAAACTAAAAACTGTTCCTATTTTCCGATTTCGCGGTAACCCGTTCCCGCAGGAATGAGCCGTCCGATAATCACGTTCTCCTTAAGTCCCCTGAGCTTGTCGTCTTTTCCGGTAACCGCGGCGTTGATCAGAACGCGGGCGGTCTCTTGGAAGGACGCGGCTGAAAGGAAGGATTCGGTCGAAAGGGCGACCTTGGTGATTCCCATGATCAATTCCTCTCCTGCAGCCGACTCGCCTTTCTGAGCAAGAGCTTCCACGTTGGATTCGTTGAACTGGTCCTTCTCAACGATGTCTCCCGGGATAAGGTCGGTGTCTCCGGCTTCGATAATCTTGATCCTTGAGAACATCTGGCGGATGATCACTTCGATATGCTTGTCATTGATTCCCTCTCCCTGCGCAGCATAGATCTCCTGGATTTCCTTGACGATATATCTTTGGACTTCCTGCCTTCCCATCGTTTCATAGAGCTTCTTGAGATCGATATGTCCTTCGTTGAACTGGGTTCCCTTGCCGATGAGCTGACCTTTCTCGACGGTCAAAGAGGTTTCGGCCGGCACTTGGAATTCCTTGATTTCGGAATTCTTGCCCTGCGTCTCGACTTTGATCGTGATGGTCTTCTTGTTCTCGTCGATAATTTCGAGAATCTTGCCGTCTACGTCCGAGATGACCGATTCACCTTTCGGAGGCCTGTTTTCGAAAATTTCCTCGACACGCGGGAGACCCTGGGTGATGTCCGATCCCGCGACACCTCCGATATGGAAGGTACGCATCGTCAGCTGTGTTCCCGGCTCACCGATCGCCTGGGCGGCGACGATTCCCACTGCCTGTCCGGTCTGAACGATCTCCGATCTTCCGAGGTCCACGCCGTAGCATTTCTTGCAGATTCCTCTTTTGGTCTTGCAAGTAACGACGCTTCGGATCTTGAGCTGAGGTATGTTGGCTTCTTCGATTTTCTTGGCATCGGCCTTTTCAACCAAGGCGTTCTTCTTGATGATGACTTCTCCTGTCTTCGGATCAACCACGTTCTCGGCGACATATCTTCCTTCGATCCTCGGAGCGAACGATAGTCCGATCCTGTCGGAATCAGCCTTGTATAGGTATGCTCCTTCTTTGTCTCCACAATCATCCTCGCGCACGATGATGTCCTGGGAAACGTCAACCAAACGCCTAGTGAGGTATCCGGCAGTCGCCGTTCGAAGGGCGGTGTCGGCCATACCTTTTCGGGCTCCATGGGTAGAAATGAAGTATTCCAACACGTTGAATCCTTCCTTGAAAGAGCTTTTGACAGGGAGCTCGATGGTTTCTCCGGTAGGACCGGCCACCAAACCTTTCATACCCATCATCTGCACCACTACGGATTCGGATCCCCTAGCTTTGGAGTGGACCATGGTATACACCGGTCCTTCCTTGTCCAAGGATTTCTTCACCGCGTCGGCGATGATGTTCTTAGCTCTGTTCCAAACTTCGATGACCCTGTTTTTCCTTTCCTCATTAGTGAGGAGTCCCATATTGTATTGGTCATTGATCAGTTCGACGTCCTTCTCGGCTTTCTCAATAGCTTCTTTCTTCTCGGCAGGAACTTTGAGGTCGTCCATTCCCCAACTGATTCCGGATTTCTTGGCGAAATCGAAACCGAGTTTTTTGATCCTATCGATGAATTTGGCTGTTTCCTCCTGTCCTTTGAGGGCGAGCATCTTGGCAACCAGGACCTTGATGTCCTTGGCGGTCAATTCTTCGTTTAGGTATCTGAGTTCTTCCGGCAAAATGTCGTTCAGGATGATCCTTCCGGCTGAGGTCTCGATCACCGATCCTTCGTAATCCAATTTGATCTTGGCATTGATGGCGATGACGTCGTTCTGGTAAGCCAGAATGGCCTCGTTCATAGAAGCGAATATTTTCCCTTCGCCTTTGACTCCGTCCTTGGTATGGGTGATGTAATAGACTCCCAACACGATATCCTTGGAAGGAACCGCGATAGGCTCTCCGGAAGCAGGCTTGAGAAGGTTCTTGGATGAAAGCATCAAGTTCTTGCTTTCTTCACGGGCCTTGTCAGTCAGCGGAACATGCACGGCCATTTGGTCTCCATCGAAGTCGGCATTGAAAGCGGCGCAGACCATCGGGTGGACCTGGATAGCTTTTCCTTCGATAAGTACTGGCTGGAAAGCCTGGATCGAAAGCCTGTGAAGCGTCGGTGCGCGGTTAAGCAGCACGTAGTGATGTTCGATTATCTGGTCGAGGATTTCATAGGCTTCTTCCGCTTCGGCGTCCACCATCCTTCCGGCGGTCCTCACGTTGTGTGCGTATTCTTTCTCGATCAGCTTATTGATGATGAACGGCTTGAAAAGCTCCAACGCCATTTTCTTCGGAAGTCCGGCCTGGTGCAGCTTAAGCTGCGGTCCGACCACGATAACGGATCGCCCTGAATAGTCGACGCGTTTTCCAAGAAGGTTCTGCCTGAATCTTCCCTGTTTTCCTTTGAGGGCGTCAGCAAGAGAACGCAGGGCTCTTCTTTGTCCTGTCGAAGCGGCTACTGAGGCCTGTCCTTTTCTGGCGCTGTTGTCAAAGAGGGCGTCCACAGCTTCCTGGAGCATCCTTTTTTCGTTTCTGGTGATGACTTCAGGAGCTCCGAGGTCGATGAGTTTTTTCAAACGGTTGTTCCTGTTGATGATCCTTCGGTAAAGGTCGTTCAAATCGGAAGTCGCGAAGCGTCCTCCGTCCAAAGCTACCATCGGGCGAAGATCCGGCGGGATGACAGGGATAGCTGTCGGAAGCATCCATTCGAGATGGAGTCCTGATTTCTTGAATCCCTGGTAAAGCTTCATCCTTTTGAGAACCTTCTTCTTGTCGACGATATCCTCGTTGTCGATCTCCTTCTTGAGTTCGACGATCGTCTTGTCGACGTCAGTCTTTTCCAAAATGGACCTGACCGCTTCGGCTCCGATTCCGGCGGTGAAAACCTGTCCGAATCTCATGGAAAGATTGAAGTATTCCAATTCGGAAAGGATCTGCATCGGGCGAAGGCTCTTGAGATCGTCCTTGATTCCCCTGAACTGCTCTTTGAGTTCTTCCAAAGCTTTCTCCAATTCCTTGCTGTCGGCTTTGGCTGATTTTACTTCCTTCTGCTTGTTCTTATATTCTGATTCCAACTGATCCAAAACGGATTCGCGGGCTTCTTCATCGACATCCTTCACGATATATGAAGAGAAGTAAACGACTTTCTCAAGTTCCATCAGCGAGATACCCAAGGCGAGGCCGATCCTGGACGGAACACCCCTCAAAAACCAAATATGGGAAACAGGCACGGCCAATTTGATGTGCCCCATCCTTTCGCGCCTAACAATCGAGCGGGTAACTTCCACTCCGCATTTGTCGCAGACGATCCCTTTGTAACGGATCCTTTTGTATTTTCCGCAATAACACTCCCAGTCCTTCGAAGGTCCGAAGATCTTCTCACAGAAAAGTCCGTCTTTTTCATACCTCTGCGTCCTGTAGTTGATAGTTTCAGGCTTGGTAATTTCGCCGTGCGACCAGTTCATGATCTCCTCCGGGCTCGCCAGCTTGAGCTTCACACTATTGAAGTCACTTACCTTGGTGATATTTTCCATAATGTTATTAAACTTAAGATTTTTACGAAGTTATTTAATGTTGGAATGCTTAGCCCTGTTAGATCTGGTCGATGTCAACTGCCGTCTTCGGTTCGTCTTCATCCTCTTCTTCACTGACCAAAGATCCGACTAATTCCACATCCAAACATAGTCCCTTAAGTTCATTAACGAGCACGTGGAACGACGCTGGTATGTTCGGACTCTTGATAGGTTCTCCCTTGATGATGGATTCATATGCTTTCGATCTTCCAAGGACGTCGTCCGATTTGATCGTGAGCATTTCCTGCAAGGTGTAAGCGGCTCCGTATCCTTCGAGCGCCCACACTTCCATTTCTCCGAACCTCTGTCCTCCGAACTGGGCCTTTCCTCCGAGAGGCTGCTGGGTGATGAGGGAGTATGGTCCGATCGAGCGCATATGTATCTTGTCTTCAACCAAGTGGTTCAGTTTCATGACATACATCACTCCGACCGTTACCTCGTTATCGAAATATTCTCCGGTTCTTCCGTCGATGAGTCTTGATTTTCCGTTCTCGGAAAGTCCGGCTTTCTTGAGTTCTTCCTTGATGTCCTCTTCAGTCACACCGTCCAGAGCTGGGGTAGCGGCCTTGTATCCAAGGTGGAGCGCCGCCCAACCAAGATGGGTTTCCAAAATCTGTCCGATGTTCATACGGCTGACGACTCCGAGCGGGTTCAAAATGACATCCACCGGTCTTCCGTCCGGAAGGTGCGGCATGTCTTCGATAGGCGCTATCCTTGAGATAACACCTTTGTTTCCGTGTCGTCCGGCCAATTTGTCTCCGACGGAGACTTTTCTCAGCTGAGCAATGGAAACTTGGATCTGCTTGATGACTCCGGTCGAAAGCTTGTCTCCCTGCTCTCTGGAAAGGATCTTGATGTCGACGATCTTTCCTTTCTCTCCATGAGGAAGGTAGAGTGAAGAATCCTTCACGTCTTTGGACTTCTCTCCGAAGATGGCTCGGAGCAATCTTTCTTCCGGGGTGAGGTCTCCCTCTCCCTTGGGAGTGATCTTTCCGACCAGGATGTCTCCTGATGAAACTTCCGCTCCGATCCTGATGATTCCGGTCTCGTCGAGGTTTTTCAATCTTTCCTCTCCGATGTTCGGGATGTCCCTCGTCACGACCTCCGGTCCAAGCTTCGTGTCTCGCACGTCTATCGAGAAATCCTCGATATGGATCGAACTGTATCTGTCTTCATGCAAAAGTCTTTCTGAAAGGATGATGGCATCTTCATAGTTGTATCCTTCCCAAGAAACGAAAGCGACGACGGCGTTCTGTCCGAGCGCCAACTCTCCGTTGTCAGTGGCGGCCCCATCGGCAAGAAGCTGTCCTTTCTTCACTATCTGTCCTTTTTCCACTCTCGGCGACTGGCTCATGGAAGTGAAGGCGTTCGATTTCTGGAAAGACAGCAGGTTATATGTCCTCTTGAAATAATCTTTTTTAGCTCCGGCCGGGGCTTTTTCTTTGACCACGACATGGGCGGCGTCCACTTCGACGACTTCTCCGTCATTCATCGCCAAAACCACCTGACCTGAGTCAGCGGCAGCTTTGTCCTCGATTCCTGTTCCTACGATCGGAGACTGCGGAACGATACAAGGCACGGCCTGGCGCTGCATGTTCGATCCCATCAAAGCTCGGTTGGCATCGTCGTGCTCGATGAAAGGAATGAGCGAGGTCGCGACCGAGATGCACTGCTTGGCGGAAACGTCGAGATAATCCAACTTGGTGGACTCGATCATTCCAGGATGCCCTTTGATCCTGGCTTCCACGAACTCATCGGCGATGTTCCTGTTGTCGTCAAGATTGATCGTCGCATGCGCGATGACCATCCTGTCTTCCACAGTCGCGTTGATGTAGTCGATCTGTTCGATTATATATGGTTTTACTTTGACGTTTTCTTTTTTCTCCTTGGCGATCTTCTTAGCCAATTCCTCGGAAACTTTCTCTCCGACTTTTCCTCCGGCGATTTCCTCGTTCAAAATCCTTCCGACCAAAAGTTCCGCTTTCGGCTCAACCTCATGCATCACCTTGATATAGGGAGTTTCCAAAAATCCGAATTCGTTGATCCTGGCGTAAGTTGCCATGTGTCCCACCAAACCGATGTTCGGTCCTTCAGGAGTCTCAATAGGACAGATCCTTCCGTAATGGGAATAGTGGACGTCGCGGACTTCAAAGCCAGCCCTTTCGCGGGTAAGTCCTCCCGGTCCCATCGCTGAAAGCCTTCTTTTGTGCTCAAGCTCGGCCAAAGGATTGACCTGGTCCATGAACTGCGAAAGCTGCGAAGATGAGAAGAATTCTTTGATAGCGGCGGCTACGGGCCTCGAGTTCACCAATTGTCCCGGAAGCACGGTCGCTACGTCGCAAGTACTCATCCTGTCCTTGATGTTCCTGCTCATTCTGGCCATACCGACCCTGAGCTTGTTCTGGATAAGCTCGCCGACTCCCCTGACTCTCCTGTTTCCAAGATGGTCTATATCGTCAGGCAAAGCGTTCGGATCATTGTTGAGTCGGATGATTTCCCTGATGACCAAAATGAGGTCGTCAAGGCGAAGGATTCTGTTTTCCTCATTGTCTTCCCTCTCGACGGTGAGCCTCTGGTTCATGCGGTACCTTCCGACGCTGCCGAAGTCATATTTCTCAAAATTGAAGAACATCGAATCGATCAGCTGCTTGGCGTTCTCCTCGGTCGCCAAATCTCCCGGCCTGATCCTTTTGTATATTTCCTTATATCCCTCTCCCTGGCTCTTGGTTATATCTTTGGCGATCGTAGTCTCGATGTAATTCACTTCTCCCTTGTCGATGTCGGCGAACTCCTGAATGATCTGCTCATCCGAGCTCATTCCGAAAGCTCGAAGCAGCGCCGTTACCGGAATCTTTCTCTTGCGATCGATTCTCACGTTGATGACGCCGGCGATGTCGGTGTCGATTTCAAGCCACGCTCCCCTATTAGGGATAAGTTTGGATCCGAAAAGCTTCTTTCCTTTCTGATATTCCATCGTAAAGAAGACTCCCGAACTCCTGATGAGCTGGCTGACCACGACTCTTTCGACTCCGTTGATTACAAAAGTTCCTCGGTCAGTCATGACCGGGAAATCTCCAAGATATATTTCCTGCTCCTTGACCTCGCCGGTCTTCTTGTTTACCAGGCGGGCTTTGGCGCGTAGAGGCGCCTCATAGGAAATGTTTTTGCTTTTGGCGGTAAGTTCGTCGTATTTAGGCTCGTCGAGATAGTAGTCTATGAATGAAAGCTCCAGATCTTTTCCTGTGAAATCCCCGATAGGATTGACTTCATCGAAAAGCTCCTTAAGACCCTTTTCCAAAACCCACTGATATGAGTCCAATTGCCCTTCTATAAGGTTGGGCAGCGAGACCATCAGATGCTTTCGGAAGAATTTCCTCTTGGAAAGCGATGAGGTGGAACTGTACGAATCTCTCATTTTCAGCACTTTTTTCTCTTTGAGCATAAAAACAACCCTCACCCGTTCTTCCCCTGCTTCGATATGATGTTTATCGGAAGCCCGAGAAGCTCGAAAATGAGTTTATATTAAGACTATTTATTTACTTAATTGTAGGTTTTACCATTCCCGCTTGACGCGAAGTCTGTTTATAGGGGGAATTAAAAGATGTGGAATAAAGTACCCGTACTTTCCTAGTTCGTGAATGTAGATTGAATTTAGCATATAAAAAAGGAACTGTCAATAGTTCCTTTTCGTCAAGTCCCTGTCCTGTTTCGCCTTTATTCACAAGTTATCCACAACGTAAAACCCGACGCGTTGTCGGGTCACGTTGCACGGCACAATAAAGATTCAATTCACCGCCTTAAAGGTCGGGATGATCTTATCGAAAAGCTCGACCGATTGTTCGACGCTCCGGCTGAGGTATGTCAGGGTGATCACGTCCTCTCCCTGGATGATCTTGGCGGTCTGATTCAAAACCTCCGCTTCCACCTTCTCAATCTTCACTCCATTGGCTTCAGTCAAAGGTTGGACATTCGCGCTCTCATCGGATTCCATGGTCTGTGCAAGCAGTTTCTCGGCAGAGATATCCTCGTCAGCTTCCTCGATCATCACGCTTATTTCCTCCGCTTCACCCTCTGCCACGAATTTTCCGCTTTCGTCCTGCAGTTTCCAATTTTCAGGCAAACTGAATTCGTAACCCTCGTTGTCGTTGCGGAAAATCTTCCACGCCCCCTCATTCTCCTTCTTGGTGGAAGCGCCGTTCTCACTGCTGATGGAAATCGTCGGTGCGCTGTCAGTCGAAATATTCATAGCGCCCTTCCAAAAGATATAAGCGAAAGTTCCAGCAACTATAAGTATCACCGCGATGGCGAACTCACTGCTAAGTTTTTTGTCCATTTTTGATGCGCCCGCCTGAAGTCTTAAATTAGACGAAGGAGAGCTTTAAAAAAGAAATTTAATATGGTTATATTATACAACAAAAAAATCCTGCCGACAAACAGGATTTTTTCCTATGGATATGTATTTCGAAAAATTCCTTACTTACGGGCGACGCTTGCAATGTTCCAAGCGTCCGCCACCGTCTGCACGATGCGCGCGGAAGTGACCGAGCTCTCCTCGTCATATACGGCGACCGCTTTTCCAACTTGCTCTTTGGAAAAACCGTTGCATCTCAATAGGTTATCTATTTCACCAAGAAGTCTTTCGGAAAGAGAAAGGTCGCCATCCCAGCCTGACTGGGCGACGATCTTATCGCCGTCTTTTATCAGCAACTTCACATTGCTTTTTTCCAAAATTATCTCCAATACCATAATTTGTTATTTTAATTCATCCCAATCAAAGTTCCACGGATCAGTCTTTCTTCCGGGCGCGATATCATCGTGCCCCAGGACATATTTGATGTCATAATCCCCCTTTATCTTGGCGATCAAAGCGGATACCGCTTCGTATTGTTCGCTTGTGTATCCGTCGTCATAATTTCCCACGATCTCGATTCCGATCGAAAACGCGTTAATGTTCGTCCTGCCGTCCGGCACCGAACTTACTCCGGCGTGGTAGGAAACATCATTGTCTTTCACAAGTCGGTATGCCGTGCCATTGCGACCAATGATATAGTGCGCGCTTACTCCGTAACTCTTATAGATATCTATTATCTTGTCCACGTCATATTGATCGCCCCCGAGCGAATTGAATGAGGAATGCAAAATTACCGTGTCTATTTTCCTTTCTCCGCTGACTTTCTGAAATCCGAAAGAAACCAGCCTGTCTTCGATGTCCAAAGAAGTTTCCTTCTTCGCTTGGGCAGGTTCCTTTATGATTTCCTCCGGCTTAATGACGGTTTCCGTAGGCTTTTTCTGTTCCTGTTTGAACTGCTCGATTATTTCCTCCGGGGATTTCTCGATGATTTCGTCGCGCCTGACGTCTTCATCGGCCGGAGCCTGTTCGAAAACTACCTGGGGTTCCGCGGCTTTTTCCTCTGTTTCCCCGCTTTCCTGCGAAATCTCCATTTTCCCCGCTTTACCGCCATAAAAAATATACCAAGCCGCCATGCCTGCCACAAAAAACACCGTAATGACTATTGAAATCGCTTTTTTCTTATCCATAAGCTTTTATATAATACGAAAATGCCATATTTTTATTTTAAACTAAAGAAAAAAGCGGATCCACCCACCTTTTTAACATATCTATTATAGCAAGACTTTATCTAGTCGTCCAAAACCCAGACATCAATATACTGGTTTTTTATATTGACTTCGACCACCTCCCCTGTTACAATCATTTGAACCTGCGGTTATTTAAAAGCAACATAAAATACGCCAAAAAAAGGAGATCCACGATGCCGGAAAATTCAAGCGCTCCAACCTTGAAACCTAGCGTTCCGATGACCGTGAACCAGATACACGTACTGAAGACATTCATACATCTCAGTACTTCCGTGTTAGGAGGGGAGGCCTGCAGGCTTCGGCACGCGGCCATAAGAATCTGTGAATACTTGAACAAGCAGAATGTCTCCATCTCCATCCAAACGGTCTATGCTTCGCTAGATTCCCTGGTTAAAATCGGCTTCCTGGCAATCTCTTCCAAACTGCGACTGCCCAAGGAAAGGACCGATTCCAAGTCTTACGACTTGAACAGAAGCTTCTACGACAACCATGACTATCACAAGGTCGAATCGTGGGAATGGCAGGCCCTCCTCAAACAAAGACGGGGCGAAAAGAAAGAAAAAGCGACCCCTCTCGAGCAACTCCTGCGGCCAGCCAAAAAGAAATTGACTGAACTGGAAAAACAGGTTGAAGACTTGCGAAAAAAAACGAACAAGCCGCAAGAAAAAATACTCCAGAAAAAAAGACAGATGGCCGAAATCAAAAAGGCCATGCAAAAACTCAAAGAAAGCGCAACCGCGCTCAAAGAAGTCATCTAGCAAAGCGCATCAAAAAAGGAGCAGCCATCGGCCGCTCCTTTTTCAATTTCCTTTTTCTAATCCTTCTTCCCGAATTTCTCGAAAGCCCGAAGGACCTCGATCGGGGTAGCGAAAATAACCGTATTGGACTGGTCTGACGAAAGATCATTCAAGGTATGCAGGGTTCGAAGGTGCAAAGCCCCGTCATGCCCGGAAAGAATGCTGGCGGCCTTGGCGATGTTTTCGGCGGCGATAACCTCTCCCGAAGCTTTAATGATGACCGCCCTCTTCTCCCTCTCGGCCTCGGCCTGCTTGCCGATTACCCTCTTCATCTCTTCCGGAAGAGTAACATCCTTGAGTTCCACGGACTGCACTTCAATTCCCCAAGCGTCCGATGCCTTGTCCACAATAGCCCTGATCTTTTCCGCAATCTGGTCGCGACTCGAAAGCAACTGATCCAGATCAACCTCTCCCACCACATTCCTCATCGTGGTCTGAGCCAGTTGGGAAACCGCGAACAAAAAGTTTTCAACTTCGATAATCGCTTTTTCCGAGTTGGAAACCTTGTAATAGATGACCGCGTTTACTCTGACTGAAATGTTGTCCTTGGTGATCGCCTCCTGATCCGGCACGTCCACTGCGCGCACACGGATATCCACCTTTTGGTAGCTCTGGAAAATCGGAACAACCAATCTCCAGCCAGGCTCCATAATGCCGACATATTTTCCTAACATGAACTTCACGCCTTTTTCATATTGATTGATCTGCTTGATGGAAACGAGCAGAACCGCCGCGATAAAAAGTAAAAAACCTGTCATATTTTTGTTCGTTTATTAATTAACCAGATGCCACGATTTATTTGACCTCGTAATTAAGACCCATTTCTACGACGATTTCCTGCGTTCCGGTCGGCACATTGGCCGATGATTCCTTCGCGTCTCCGCCGTAACCCAAAGATGAGAACACCGGCCTAGGCTCCGGGGAACCGAGGACGTTCTCATACCAGCCGACTATCTTTCCCAATCTCGTTCCAGTGACCTGACTGAGCTCGGCCGCCTTGGCTTTCGCATCCGCAACCGCCAAAATCCTAGCCTGTTGGCGAAGGTCGCTCACCGAAGAGACATCGAACGAGATTCCATTCACCTGGTTAGTGCCGGCTTTTCCCGCCTCGGCTATCACGGCGCTGACCGCATCCTTGTCCTCCTGGATATTTTCAACCTTGATGGAAAGCTGCTGCGCGGCGTTATATCCGGACTGCACGCTGCGCCCTTCCACAAAATCATATTGCGGATAGACGGAGTAGTTTTGCGTCTGGATGTTCTCCCTTTTGACTCCTGTCGCCACTACGGATTCGACGACTTTGTTGATTTTCTCATTGAGCTGGTTGAGCGCGCTCTCCGCTGTTTGGGCTTTGTCTATCTGGACCCCCAAAGTCACGACCGCGATGTCGGGCTGGTAAGCTACCTTTCCTTGCCCCGTGACCGTCACCTGGTTTTCCCTGGGACTCACGATCCTTTCGCGCACGAGCGCCGTGATCACGACGGCACCCACCAACAAAATCCCCGCCAGCATCAAGACGGCTTTGGGCTCCTTCCATCTCTCGCCCACAAGAACGGTTCTCTCTTCCATATTTTTTTATTAATAAATTAAAAAGCACCTTGAAAGACTTTACTGCTCTTATATTACCACAAAACCGGTATAAAAATAACACCGCTGGTGGAAATATTCCACTCCATTGACCCTGTTAAATCCGCTTTCAGCGGTGCCGCGCTCGGCAATTTAACAGGGTTGACACCTTTTGCGCGCCATAGTATAAAGGATAAGTATATACCCCCCTGGGGTATCATTAATCAATAACTAATTTATCCAGGACTTACGCGTTTTGCTTCTTGGAATTTCCGGCAATATTGTTTTTTGCGCACTGCCGGCCGACTCGGGAGGGAAAGGCAAGCAAAAAACAATATTTGTCGGAAAACCAACTAATCTCGTAATTAACTATTATCCAAAAATGAAAAAACTTAAATTTATCCTGCCGGCAGGCATGGCACTGGCAGCTATCGCGTTCATCTCTTTAGGAGCCGGCTTTGAAGACAAAGAAAGCGTTAAAGATTCCCTCAAACAAGTATCCGTCCAAACGGCGGAAATAGGAACGATCGAACGCGTCGGGCAATATTCCGGCATAGTGAAAGGAGCGAACGAAACCCAATTATCACCGAAAATATCAGGGACTATCCGAAGCCTTCTGAAAAATGAAGGTGATTTCGTAAGGGCCGGAGAGCTCCTGGCTACGATAGACAGCTCGGAGCTGCAAGCCGAATCGGCCCTGGCCAAGGAAAACATCTCAGCAAACGAAAGTTCCCTGAAAGAAACCGGTGATTATTACGACCAGCTGGTCGATGAGGCCAAATCCGCCTTGAAAAAATCGGAAAGAGCTTATGACATAGCGAAAGAAAGTTCCGATCAGGACAGCGAGGACTTGGCCGCAAGAGATTTGGAGAAAGCTCAGGAAGCAGTGAGCAGCGCAAAAAGACTCCGAGACCTGCAGATAAGCTCCACCAAGGGCCAACTGGACCTATCGAAAAAACAACTTGGCGTGGCCGATGCTTACTTAAAAAATTCCCGTATAGTCGCCCCTTTTTCCGGAGTGATAACAGCTAAAAATTCCCAATTGGGATCACTGGCTGCTCCGGGAAGCCCGATATATTCACTTTCCTCATCCGACAAGAAAGAGGTTTTGATTTCCGTGGCCGGAGAAGAAGCCGAGAGAATGGAAGTTGGACAAGCGGTGAAGATATCCCTGGAAGGACAAGATGAAACCGAAGGGAAAATAATCTCAATCAGCCCTGTTTCCGACTTTAAAGACCGCAAGTCCAGCATAAGGATAGCGGTGTCCGAAGAGGTCAGACTCGGCTCCTATGTGCAAATCTCCATTCTACTCGAAAAGAAAGATTCTATCTTGGTTGTTCCGACCGAAGCGATCGTGAAAAAATATCATGACACCTTCATCTATGTATCCGAAAATGGAAAAGCGGCGCAAAGGGCCGTGGAGACAGGGATAGCGCAAAACGGATCGACGGAAATAGTTTCCGGGTTGAGCGCGGGAGAAATATTGATCACCAAGGGACAGCATTACCTGCGAAATGGCGACACGATCGGATTTCAAAATTAAAAATTGCGAATAAACATGTCTATGGAAAATAAAGCGGAAAAACTAGGCCTTCCGGGAAAGATGACCAGGTTCTTTTTGGAAAACAGGGAGTTCGGGATATTGAGCATGATAGTCATTTTTGCCTGGGGCATATTCAGCTTTTTCACAATGCCAAAGCAATACAACCCTGAGATAGTGGCTCCGGCTTTCAACGTCGTCACAGAATTTCCGGGCGCGGACAGCGAAGAGGTGTATGAGCTCATCACCCGCCGCATGGAAGACAAAGTCAAAGAAATCCCTGCAGTGGACGAAGTGATGTCCCGCTCCATGGAAGGAGGAACGAGTATCGTAACGGTCAAATTCCATATCGGGGAGAATCTGGAAAACGCGAAGATAACCTTGGCGCAAAAACTTCGCGACAATATGGGACTGAAACCCCTGGGAGCCGAGGATCCCCAAATAGCATCCATCGATCCGGAAGACATCCCCATTATGAATCTGGGGCTCACTTCGGAAACTTTTTCCGAAGAATCGTTGCGCTCCTTGGCTTTCGACCTGGCCGACAGGCTTAAGCAGGTCGAAAAAACCTCGAACATTGAAATCAAGGGAGGAAAAACCAAGCAACTGAGCGTTAATTTCGACGCCGGAAAAATCAATCTCTATGAAATTACCTTGGATGGAGCCTTGGAAATCATAAAACAAAACAATCTCAACTCCATCCCGGGCGTCATCGACGGATTCCAACAAAACTTCACCGTGGAAATAAGGGGGTCCATCGAAAACGCCGAGAATATGGGAAAGGTAATTATAAAACAAAGCCCTTCCTCGACCGTCCGCCTCTCCGACGTCGCCGATATCACCTATGACGGCGGCGAGATAGAAAACTACATGAGGCTTTCCCAAAAAGATTCTTCCCTGCCTGTCGTCAACATCGCGATTTCCAAACTCAAGGGGAGCAACGTGATGACGGTTTCAAAAGATCTGGAGAAAGAAATCGTAAATCTGCGCGAAAATTTCCTGCCGGACGGAGTCAAGATGGAAATACTCCGGGACGACGGCGCGGTGGCCAGCGAAGCTGTCTTGGGACTGACGTCGAATCTTTTCACTTCGGTCCTGATAGTCGCCCTGGTGCTCTTGGTTTTCTTGAGCTTCAAAAGCGCGCTGATCGTCGCCGTTTCCATACCCCTGACCCTGGCCGCCGTTTTCGGTATCGGCAGCTTGGCCGGACAAAATATCAATCGAATAACCCTTTTCGCGCTGATATTATCCCTTGGACTGCTGGTGGACAGCGCGACCGTCGTTATTGAGAACATCTGGAGGAAGTTGAAAGCCGACAAGGTTTCCAGTAAAAAGGAAATCATCATAAGAGCAGTGGATGAGGTGGGAATGGGACTTTTTATGTCCACGGTCACAACCATCCTGGCTTTCTATCCGATGGCTTTCGTAACCGGCATGATGGGACCATATATGGGACCTATTCCCTTTTTCGTTCCGGCCGCCCTCATCGCCTCGCTTTTGATATCCTACACGATAAATCCTTTCCTGGCCGATATCTTGATCAAAAAACATGACACTGACGATCAGGAAAAAACCGCCAACGCCAAACAAAAAATTTCAAACCGCCTCATGGATTCGATCCGCAAAAGATACGCGGACTTATTGAAAGACCTGCTTGAAAATGACAAAAAAAGAAAGTTTGTCATTTTGTCTTGCGTAGCCGCGTTTTTCCTAGTTATGACTTTTCCCGTCTTCCAGATCGTCAAATTCAGGATGCTTCCGAAAGCGGACAAGGAGCAATTTTATCTGTACCTCGATCTCCCTTCGGGTTCTTCCCTGGAAAAGACCGACGGCATATCCAAGAAAATAGAGGAATTTCTTTTGAAAAAAGAGACTGTCACGAAAATCCAGAGCTTCGTGGGAGATCCGCAGATAGTCGACTTCAACGGACTTTTCAAGGGGAGCGACGCCAGGACCGGGGAAAACCAGGCGACCTTGAAAATAAACCTTGTTCCCAAGCAATCAAGGAAAGAAACTTCGGAACAAATAGCTCTCGCGATAAGGGAGGAGCTCTCGGACGAATTGCAAAATGAGCCCGACGCGAAAATAAAGATCGTCGAGGATCCGCCGGGACCTCCGGTGCTTTCGACGGTCTTGGTAAAAATACAGGGAGACAACATCCGGAGATCGAAAGAAATCGCCCTCGACATGGAGGCTGCCCTGAAAAATATCAGCGAAGTGGTGGATATCGACAATTCCCTGGATGAAAACAGCGTGGAATATGTCCTCAGAATAGACCAAGAGAAGGCCGGGTCTTTCGGGGTTTCTTCCGCCCAAATTTCAAACGTGCTAAGGACCGCGCTGAGCGGAAGCGCCGTCGGGATATATCACAAAAACGACGACTCCCGATTGCGAAAACCGGAGCCGGAATATATCGTCGCCAGACTTAAAAAGCAGGACCGCGACCAAGAAGAGGACCTTGCCAAAATTTGGATATCAAACTCAAAAGGAGAACATATTCCCCTGCTCGAGATAGCCCGGGAGGCGGACTCCGAAGCCAAGGAAACGATCTATTCGGACGAGAGAAGAAAGACTTCCTACGTCTCGGCTGAAATGGGAGAGCGGAGCTCCGCTTACGCAATGATCGATATGCTCAAGTTCCTCCGTTCATATGAATTGGAAAACGGGAATGGAAAAATATCATCCTGGTCCCTTTTCGGGGTCGATTACGTCGACAAAGAAACTGGTGAAACTTTTTCTGTCGCCCTCGACGGCGAATGGAAACTGACCCTGGAAGTTTTCCGGGATTTGGGAATAGCCATGGCAGTCGCTATTTTTCTGATATATTTCGTCCTGGTCGCGCAGTTCCGCTCGTTGAAAGTCCCATTGTTGGTCATGGGAACCATTCCGTTGGCCATGATAGGTGTCATGCCTGGATTCGCCCTGCTGGGAGCGATCAAAGGAACCTATTTCAATGCCACCTCGATGATCGGGGTCATAGCTCTTGCCGGAATCGTAGTCAACAATGCTATTATACTTTTGGAGTATCTCAATGAATTGAAGGCGAGAAAATATGGCATCCGGGAGGCGCTGTTGGAAACCGGAAAAACAAGATTCCTGCCGATCATACTCACTTCCATAACGACGATCCTGGGATCGCTCACGATCATCAGTGATCCGGTCTGGGAAGGCCTGGCCTGGTCAATCATCTGGGGACTTTCCCTTTCTACCGCCCTGACCCTCGTCATATTCCCCCTCCTCTACTACACGTTCGAAAAAAATAATTGGGAAAAATAGTATCCGAGTTGGAGTTTTTGCAAAACTACTTTCTTTTTGGTCCGTTGATGACGACAGGAATCAAGAGCTCTTGGTCATAGATTTCGACTGAGAGCGTGCCGAAAAAGAAAGCAGATAGAGCAAAAAATTTTCCAAGAAACCTAAATTGCGCATAACTGATTATCCGTAAAAAATTATCAATATGGAACTTACGCGTTTTGCTTCTTAGAATTTCCGGCAAATATTATTTTTTTGCGCACTGCCGGCCGACCCAGGAGGGAAAGGCAAGCAAAAAAATATATATTTTCCGGAAAACCAGTCAAACGCGCAACTCCTATAATAAAAAAATATGAAGCAAGAAAAAATCTATCGACTCGACACCGAAACATGGTATATCGAAAGAGCGGTTTATCTGTTGGCAGGAATCTTCGTCCTGGCGTCGATAATCCTCTCACTCACCGTGCACAAAAACTTTCTTTACTTCACGGCCTTGGTGGGAGCGATGCTCATCAATTTCTCCCTAACCGGCTATTGCCCCCTTTCGATCCTGCTCGGAAAAACGGGGCTGAAGAAAAAATAGGATAATAAAAAACCCGCCGTTTTCGGCGGGTTTTTTATTGGAAACTTTCCAAATTTTCCAAGATATAATCCTCGCTGATCCACTTCTTGCGAAGCTCACCTGAAAGATAAAACGAGCCGGTAGCCAAGACAAGGTCTTTTTCTCCCGCCAAGGAAAGAGCTTTTTCCAAGGCTGCTTCTTTATTTGGCATGCTTTCCGCTGCCACCCCATCCTTCAAAAATTCCCTGGAAATTTCCGCGAGTTTTTCCGGGTCAAAGCACGGACCGAAATCGAAAGTCGTGAAAATTACGTGGTCGGCTTTCGGGATAAGCGTCTCCAGTATTTCCCCGACGTCCTTTTTCTGTGAAATGCCCAGAATCAAAATCATTTTTCCATATTCAAGTTTCTCGACATTCGAAACGGTACTGGCCATCTTGGCGGGATTATGCGCCCCATCCAGAACCACCAAGGGTTTTTCCTGAATTATCTCGAACCGGCATGGCAGATTCGCCTTCGCGATTCCCCGGACGATCTCCTCCTCTCCGATTCCCAGAAACTTCGCGATTTCCACGACCAATGAAATGTTTTTCTCCTGGTACTCACCCCAAAGTTTGCTCGCGATTTCCTTTTTCAATCCTTCGATTTTTATTTCCATCCCGTCTTCGGAATATCTTATTTTTTCCGTTTTTTCTTCGACGACGTTCATCCGCACTTTTTCCTTTCCGCACACGTCGGAGAATATTTCCAGGATTTCCGGCCTTTTTTCCGTCGTGAAAAATTCGCAGCCGCCTTTGATTATGCCGGCTTTTTCAAAGGCGATCTTTTCCAAGGTATCGCCGATGATATGCATATGGTCCAGATCGATATTGGTGACAGCCGCCACCGGCTTTTTCTCGACGACGTTGGAAGCGTCGTACCTTCCGCCACATCCGACTTCCAAGACGACCATTTCACAACCCTTCTTTTTGAAATGGAAAAGCGCGATCGCCAAGAAAATTTCAAAATATGTCGGCCTGCCCCAAGGACATTCCTTCGCCGCTTTCTCGATATAGGGCTTGAAAAAATCCATGATCTGGACGAACTCTCGCGGGAAAATATACTTACCGTCGACGGAAATCTTCTCGATCGAAGTCGTGGCGAACGGCGAAGTGAAAAGCCCGGTTTTTTTTCCGCTTTCCGAAATTACCCCGGAAAGCATCGTTGAAACCGAACCCTTGCCGGAGGTCCCGGTGATGTGCACGAATTCCAATTCCTTGTCCGGATTTCCAAGAAGCTCCAAAAACCATCGCATCCTTTCAAGATACGCTTCGGGATTTTTCGAAGCCGAAGGCGCGAAACACCCGTTTGTGATCGACGGCAGATTCTCCAGATATTCCACGGCTTCGTGATATTTTCGAAATTTATCCATAAACCCGATGTCGCCCATATTAAAGATAATTAAACTATTATAATCATTACTGGGGAAAATACAAATGAAAAACCGCCCGGTGCGGGCGGCTCAAAAAAATCCTAACGTGATTCATTTCTTCCAAGCGTTTTTCAATATCTTGTTTATGACATCCTCATCCTGGCAGGAATACTTATTGGACGGGGAATAAAATTCCCTCTTGTCCCCATAACACCCGCCGTTATCCTCAGCCAAAACCGCCAAAATCGGAAGCATGAACCCGTTGCCGCGCGACACGAAATATTTATGCAGATCTTCCAAAGTCTCTTCTCGCATGTCCTTGTCCATCCTGGCGAAAGTACTCATGTCATCCCCGACTTTCGGAGTCCAATCCAAATGCAAGAAAACGTTATTGGCCTTGCTGGCGAAGGTCTTGTGCCAAAGAAGCGCCCAACACCAATCTCCCGGCTTTTTCCACCACCTGGAAGAACAAGCCCCTTGCTGGATCGATCCGTCGCTTTTGAGTCCCACTCCCCCGTCTATGAAATCGAAATTCCGAAGATATTCCTCGTCGGTGATATCGTTCGTCTGCGCCCCGATGACGATTTCCATTCCTAAGGAAGCAGCGTATTCCCTCATCTCTTTTATGATTTCAGGAATGACCGGGTCTGAAAGGTTGCTTTTGTCCTGATAAAAAATCTGGCCGAAAAGGAAACTCTGGATCCCGATATCCATAGCCTTTTGCGTTATCTGCCGAAGATATCTTCTGTACTCGGGAGATTCGAAAGACGGGATGCAAATATTCTTCTTCCAGAAATCCTCCTTGCCCTGCTTACACATCCTTTCGAAATCAAACTTGCGGTCCCCGTCCTGATATTTATACACTGTTTTCGTGTTGATGGCTTCGGCGATGAACATCCCCCAAACCGCTTCCTTTTTGCCGACCTTGGCTATCACTTTTGCCGCGTCTTCAAAATCAGGGTTGTCCGCCCAACTCTCCAACGCGCGGTGGAAATAATAGCAGTTTGACCGCTGGGCGACTCTTATCATTTCCTTCTCATCACCGCCGAAACCCGAAAGCAGCCCGTCAGCCACGCAGCCTTGCCTTTTCATCCTTTCCATATCAGGGGGCGGAGGCGGAGGCAATTTTATGGGCGCCGCAGGAATAGAGGTTACGATACTGTCGGGTCTTTCAATCTCCACTATTTCAACCACAGGAACCTCGAAATCGCGATTTTCCTTCACCAAAAAATACCCGATCCCGACGGAATCAAGCAGGATGATCGTTATTGCGACCCAAGATTTTATCTGGAAATTTCTAATCATAACCGTCTTAAGTATACAACATGTAATACCAAAAAGAACCTGCTTTCTTTTTCCCCTCAAAAAACAAAAAAACGCCCTTTGAAAGGCGCCGAAAACAGACGTTGGAAAACATTCCTCATTCCCTTCTCTTCATTTGATGGAGATAAATAATTTGCATCTTCCCGATATCGGCCGGCAAGTTGCGAAAGAGTTTTTCATACTCCTCTGTGCTTATGGTATGGAGAGCTCCCTGCTTATTTGGCCCAACCATATCAATACCGTGAAATCTTCGAAGTATCTCAAGAACGCTTCCGACCATGACCACAAACATCAACGATATCGCCGCGCCGTTTGCCGAAGCTAAGAAGCTTGCATCGAGCGCGCCACCGGCTTTTCTTAAGAAGGAATTGATTTCATTTTTAAAAATCGCTACTTTGTTTCCCGCGCTTCCGATGAGGGTGCTTTTTCCCGCAAGCAAACCGCTGTCTATCAAAACAGCCCTCTTGGTTTCAGATGTCGCTTCCTTTTCCCTGACCGGTTCTTTTTTCTTCTCTGGCAAAGCGACAGCCCCTGTGCGGTTTCCGAACTGCTGGACGGTGATGATGGTTTCCTTTCCATTTATAGTTCCGCTCGCCACCGCCACACCGACTTCATTGAACTGCTCTCCTAAAATATTCTTCCTGTGCGTCGCGCTGTCCATCAATGCCTTGTTTTGCTTTTCAGCGGTTTTGAAATTTATCGCCAGATTCTCCCCGGCGAACTTATAGTCGTATCCAGCTTTCTCAATCCAATACCATGGCGTCAGCCCCTCGGGCGAAGTATGGGAAAAATAATTCTTTTCCAACATATCCTGGGCCTTTTTCTGGGCGGCCCGGGAAAGATTCCCGTTTTCAACCAACGGCACTAAACCAGCCATCTCCCTTTCCTGATTAACCAGTCCGATCACGTTTTCAATCGTTATTTCGCTGGCCGAAGCCGAAAAAGCCCAGAAGGCTCCGCCGCCAAGGACTAAAAGGGTGAAAATTGTAATTTTTATGTCTGTTTTTCGCATAAACAAAAGAAAAAGGGCGCTCCGCGAGGAAACACCCTTCTATTTATCTATCTCTATTATACACCCAAAAAGGCGAAAAGTCAAGGAAAAACTTGTCCTTGTTAAACTGAACACGCTTATCCGCAACGAGCGAGGCTTTGCTTTTTTATGAAAATAAAGTTTAAACAGCTACAAACCTGCAATTCAAATCAAGCCTTGATATTGCATTTTTTTGCTTTCCAATGAATTATTGTTTTGGTTACGAGAGACAAAGAAAAAGGTATTCCAAAAAATACCGTCATTATAGCTCCCAGTAAACCAGCACCGTCTTCTGAACTTAATATTATAAAATATAACGCCAAAAAAAGACCTCCCGTGCTTATAAGAAAGACGACAAAACTTAACCAATCAATCATTTTCATTAATCCAAATTGCTCTTTTTTTCTTTTCTTCTCAAATAGCGTGCCTAGGCATGCAACCAAAAAAATAACTGCTAGCGGCACAAGTACAAACTCGATTATGTCATTTTGATAAAAATTATTACTGACACTAAAAAACAATATACTTACAATAAAAGAAGCGACTATTAATTCCAAAGTCCACATGACTATTTTTTCAAATAAACTCATACTTATTTTTATATCAAAATATTATATAAAATTATACCACGGTTCAATTCCCCGTCTGCCGGTAGGTAGGCCTTGTAACTTTTCTTGGCACCAAGAAAAGTTAACTATGGGATTGGAGTTTTTAAATTCTTATCGCTCAAATTTCCGAAGGTGGTCCATGGCTCCGGAAAGCATCCTTTCAAGAAAATCTAGTTCTTCGTCTTTTAATTTGCCATTGTTGCGTTTCATCAAGATTTCAAATATTCCCGGATTGATGAAGCTTATTTTGTCTGCCATCTGCAAATATTTCCCTTCCTTGGTCCTCGGCTTACCCTTCGAGCCGTGGTTCTGTACGCAGTCCGCAACCTTGTCCGAAACAATGACACCCTCCCTTTCCAAAATCGCTATCCCTCTCTCAGCGTGCCTATCCTCGCATTCGACGTAACCGATGTCATGGAGCCAACCGCCCATTTCCAAAACTTCCCTGTCCACGGTTTTGTCCCCTTCCGAAAGCGCCAGCGCGGTCTTGGCCACGGCTTTGGCGTGAAAAACGCGAAAATCCCTATCCGCTTCGCTCTCGATTTGTGAAAAGATTTCCAGTGCGAACTGCTTGGCTTTTTGAGGCGTAAGCGTTTTCTTATCCATATATTTAGGGATAATTCTTATGTTTTGTATTTTGAGCCGGACATGCAATGACGTGCGAATCACTACTGCCGAATCAGAATCCCGGTATGAACCTTAAAAAATCACTTTCCACTGGCCTATTGGTCAATCCACTGGCCATTATATAAAATCCGAGCATCCCGTATATGACCAGAAGGAGGCCGATGTATCCCATTAACGAGAGAACTTTGAATTTAAGTTTGTACTCTATCGGAAAAAACCATTTCCCATATTCCACCCTTCTTTTTTTAAGCAGTGCATAAATAAAATATCCAAAAATCGAAAGGATCAGATAAAAAAATAGTCCCGCGTAAAACATCTCCTCGTTATAATTCCCAAACGGGAAGAAAACAGTATTTGCCAAAAAACCGATACAAATAGAAACTACGAGCAATCTAAACCCTATTTTGTATAATAAGTTTTCAGTCTCCCATTCTCCTGCTTCAAAGGGAGGCTTTATAAATAAATCTTTGAATAAAAACCTATAGGCTATGGCTATGCTTACCAATAAAAATGATTGTATGCCGACAAACAGCAGGAGTCCCCAATCCAAGCCCAGTATTACCAAGAAAACAAGCAACAACAACCAAAAAGTAGCCATGAAGGCCAAAGTGTAAAAAATCGCCTTTTTAAATGTCATTTTTTTAAGAAAAAATATTATATCCAAATTATACCACGGTTCAATCACCCCTACCCAACATAAAAGAAATTAAAACAGACCGTTAAGGTCTGTTTTAATTCTCTTTGAGCGGGTAGGGGGAATCGAACCCCCCTCCTCAGCTTGGAAGGCTGATATAATAGCCACTATACGACACCCGCAAATTTTCAAACTTACAAAATATATTATACATTATCCGAAAAAGTTGTCCAGTATCCCCTGCTCCGATTTAAAAGCGCCCGACTTGCTAGAAGGGCGCTTTTTGATATCTGCCATACCTGGGAATTTCCGCTTTCAAGTGAGCGCTCGACGATAATCACCGAACGTCATACCCTCCCTATGGAGTATCCCCAATGAAAGATGGAGTGCAAATCCGACAATGTGATCTATTTCCATCTCATCCCCAACTGCGTCACAGGCGATCTTTTTGGCATTTGCAACGATCTGCATTGCTCGAAGCACGTCCCCATTCTCTTTCATAAATCCTCCTCTCCCCGTATTGTATGTTTTTGTTAAAACTACAAGGAACCAGTAATAAATAATAACATTCACCCCGAATTCGAGTCAATTTTAAAATGTTAATCTTCGATATGCTATAATTATCCCTATAACAATTAACGCGCAACGATCAATGAAAAGAATCCTCATCCTCCTTATCGCGCTTGTCCTTGTATCCATGGCATTCATGTATTACCAGGGTGGCAATAAATCGCAGACGCAAGAAGAAACTAATCAATTAACTCAAGAAAAAACTATGGGACTTAAAATCGAAACTACGCAGGAGGGTTCAGGAGAGCAAATGGTAACATCGGGTGATATGATCTCCGTCCACTACACGGGAAAGCTTGAAAACGGCACGGTTTTCGATTCCAGCGTCGAACGCGGAACGCCTTTCGAATTCCAGATCGGACAAGGGATGGTGATCGCCGGATGGGAACAGGGCCTTCTCGGCATGAAAGTCGGGGAAAAAAGAACTCTTACTATTCCTGCCGAAATGGGATACGGCTCAAGAGGAGCCGCCGGAGTCATCCCTCCGAACGCCACACTCATCTTCGACGTGGAACTCGTTTCCATTAAATAATAGCCGCGCCAAAGCATACAAAAATCCCCTTTCGGGGATTTTTTGTTTTGCAAACTTTAAAAAATCCGCTCCGGAGAGGTGTCCCCCGTCATGCTCGTTTATCCAGGTATTGAAAAGTTTTCCGCTTTCCTTGTCCAGATAAAGGATCACCCAACCGATTCCGCGCATGGAAGCCTTGGCCTTGAAGTTCTTCTCCCAGTTTTCATATGAACCGAAATCCTCTTCTATTTTTTTATATAGGTCGCTTCCCTTCTCCAGTTCTGATCCGCCTTTCATCATATTTGAAAAATACAATTCGTGGAGGCGCATCCCGTTCCACTCCCAACCGAACCTTCGGGAAACCTCGCCGAATTCATATATCCCTTCCTCTTTCTTCATGATGTCCAAAGCGCCGTTGGTGTTTTTCACGTAGCCTTCATACAGTCCGAAATGACCTTTGAGAAGTTCATCAGAAAGCACGCCGTTACCTAAAATGGATTCGAAATTCTTCAGTTCGTACATAGGCATGTATCATGTAGCATGTATCAAAGATACCGAGCCCATGATAAGATTATTTTTTAAAGTTTGCAAAACAAAAAATCCCCGAAAGGGGATTTTTGTATGCTTTGGCGCGGCTATTATTTAATGGAAACGAGTTCCACGTCGAAGATG
>LCKI01000004.1 GCA_001001345.1 Parcubacteria group bacterium GW2011_GWC1_45_14
TGCGGGTCTTGCGCAACGGTGATGGCATGGAGATCAACCACGCAAAAAATAGACTCGTACTCATCCTGCAGTTCCACCCAGTTCTTGATAGCCCCCAAATAATTCCCGATATGCAGATTCCCACTCGGCTGTACGCCTGAAAAGATTCTTTTTTTCATCATCTTTTATTCTTTAATCTTTAAAATAATATCTCGAATGATTCTTTTTCCCCAATTTTCCTGTTTTCAATATGAAATACGTTATTCGCATGGTCATACAACAAGCCTACAAATTCTTCGGCTAAGCAATGATGGACAGTGCCATTTTCAGCCTCGTGCACTATTTCAAACCTGCTTCCTGTTTTATTTTTACCGGTATACAAAAAACAATGATGGAGCTCGTGCTCTATTTCACCGTTTCTCAAAAAATGATGCATGTGGTGGACCAAATAAACCCTTGCCAAGCGGTCATCATTTTTCTCCTGATATTCTTCTGGTGTATGAGACTCTGCTTCAACCATGCTTAAATGATAGCAATTTATAACTTTTTGCACAACAAAACCGCCCTCTCGGGCGGTTTTGCATTTTATTGTCATCCTGAACTTGATTCAGGATCTGGATTCCGGGTCAAGCCCGGAATGACAAAGAGCGCCTATTAGACTTCAATCACCACAGGCAATACCATTGGACGGCGCTCTGTTTTCGTGAACAGAAACGACCCCACGGCTTCACGGATGTTGTTTTTGACATAATCCCAATTAACAGGGATATCCGCGGAAGTTTTTTCCTTGACCACCTTCTCCACCACGCGCTTGGTCGCATTGACCAGGTCGAAGTTTTCTTTGACAAAGATGAATCCTCGCGATGTGACTTGCGGCGTTCCCACGATTTTCTTGGTCTTGCTGTCGATGATCACGACGATCGTGAACATGCCGTCCTTGGCCAAAAGCTGGCGGTCGCGAAGCACGACTTCCCCCACGTCTCCCACGCCGAGTCCGTCGACCATGACGTAACTCGTGTCGACTTTATGCGGCAAAAGAGTGGCTTTTCCACCGCTTATCTCGAGTTGGTGTCCGTTGTCCAAAACGAAAATATTCTCTTTTTTGATTCCCACCTTCTCGCCCAGCTTGGCGGCTTCCTTGAGCATATAGTGATTGCCATATACCGGAAGGAAAACGTCCGGTTGCACCTGTTTGAGGAAATCCTGGATATCGAAAACGTTGCTATGTCCTCCGGCATGGACATCCAGAATGTCACCGTGGATCACGTTGTCGCATTTCCTGTAGAGATCGTCTTTGAGCCTTTGGATGGTCCGTTCGTTTCCGGGAATGACCGAGGACGAAAAGATGATCGTGTCCTTCTTTTGGATCTTGACGAAACGGTGCTCGTCATTGACGATCCTCGAAAGCACGGCGTTCCCTTCTCCCTGGGCTCCGGTACAGACGACGACGACTTTTTCCCTCGCATATTTGCTGATGTCCTGCACCGAAATCAAGGTGTTCTTATGCGCCTTGATATAGCCGAGTTCCTTGGCGATTTCGACGTTCATCTTCATACTGTATCCGTCCAGCGCCACTTTCTTGCCGATGGATTCCGCATGTTCGATTATCTTCCCGATCCTTCTGACCTGCGAAGAAAAAGTTCCAATGATCACCAATCCTTGGGCGGAAACGACCAGATTTTCCAAATTTCTGTGCATATCCGCTTCCGTCTTATGGGAAGGTTCCGACGTTATGGCCCCGAGACTTTCCAACATCAATATCTTAGGGGAAGGCAACTTCGAAAGATGCTCGTATGTCACCGGCTTGTGATCGGTCGGATTCTTATCCATGGTCCAATCGCCGGGATGGATCACTGTCCCGTCCGGCGTCCTGACGATGACTCCGACCGCGTCCATAATGGAATGCTCCACCTCGAAGAATTCTATTTGGAATTTTCCCAACCTCAGTTTGTCCGATACCGAATTTATTCTCGTGGTCTTGAGTCTCTGGGCGGAATTCTTCTCGAAGTCCTCCATTTTCTTTTTAATGAGGGCCAAAGTGAAATCGCGTCCTACGATAAGAGGATAGTTCAAGTCCCTCAAAAGAAGCGGGGCAGCCCCAATGTGGTCAAGATGACCATGACTGAAAACCACTCCCCTGACGTCCTTCTCCCTGCCCTTGAGGCAGCTGATGTTAGGGATGATATAGTCGATTCCCGGCATATCCTCTTCTGGAAACATCATTCCCATATCCAAGATGATAATGTCACCGTCATATTCGAACAATGTCATATTCCTTCCCACCTCTTCGTTTCCTCCCAGTGGAGTTATGCGAAGATGCTTGCTCCTGGGATTTTCCTGCGAAGCACTCTTGGAATTGAATCTCTTTTTCCCACCGGAAAGGGTGCTTCCCGGCGTGCCCTTATGGGCGCGATGTTTTCCGTCTTGCCTGCGCGGCTTGTTGTCATGCGCTGATTGGCCTTTTTTCGCGGCTTGGCCGCTTTCATGTTTTTTCTCTATCATATTTTTTTATTAACTGAAGTAATCTTTCACAAATGTTTAATTGTTAGTGTTGTGAAAACCTACCCTTATAATTCTTATTTCTACTGGTTATGGATTATTTTTTCGGTATTGATCTGCTTATACTGGTCACATTTCAAGGAGGGTTTATGTGGCAGGACTCATTCTTCATCCTACGGGCCGGACAATGCGCCGCAGCAGGATAACATGGTTCACCCTCAATGGACTGAAGGTATGAAGCAAATAATTTCGATGTGCCGAAGAGAGGACGCCTCACTGCTCGCCCCAAGGGCTGCGCCTTCAAACCCCTCGGTTTGAATAATTCCGCCACGGGGAAAATCCTTTTCCCCGACCCCCTTTGGTTCTCGTCCTCACTTTTTCTTTTAAGAAATGGCTGTGCCGAAGAGAGGACTCGAACCTCCACAGGATTGCTCCCACATGCACCTGAAGCATGCGTGTATACCAATTTCACCACTTCGGCTTTAAGTGGATTTTCCTTTGGGGAAAATCCGCAAGAAACGCTCTTTGCCAGCAAAAGACAAGATTCCTAACTAACCTTTAATACGAAATAAGGCTCCAAGAAATTTCCCGAAAAAGGGAAATTCAAGTTAAAAAGACTGTTTTTGCCGACAAAAAAGAAGTAAAATAGCTTAAATAAAGCAAATCTAAGCGAAGTTTTATCCTATATACCTATTATACACCCAAACGGTAAATTTGTCCAGGGGCCGGATCACTTGCTCCTGCCATAAACGTCGTCATATCTGACTATGTCATCTTCTTCGAGATAATCTCCGGTCTGCACTTCGATGATCTCCAGTTCCTCCTTGCCTGGATTGGAAAGTCGGTGTTTGGCTCCGATCGGCACGTATGTGCTTTCGTTCTCCTTCAGGACAAGCTCCTTGTCCCCGTTTATGGCTCCGGCGATTCCCTTCACCACGACCCAGTGCTCAGCCCTTCTATTGTGCGATTGGAGGGACAACGTAGCTCCCGGATAAACAGTGATTTTCTTTACCTTATGATTCTTTTCATCGACTAAGACCTCGTATTTTCCCCAAGGCCTATATCCCATCACGCTATGATCAACCTCTTTATAGTCGTTCTCTTTCAGATAACTCACAGCCTTTTTTACGTCCTCACTTTTGCCTCTTTTTTGAATCAAAATAGCGTCGTTGTTTTCCACCACGATCAAATCCTCGACTCCAAGGGCCGTTATGAGTTTTCCGGAAGAGGAGTGCAAAAAGACATTCTCGGAATCTATCTGTACATGCCGTTTCTGCTGATTTCCATTTCCGTTGATGATGTCCGCCAGGGCGTCGAAAGAGCCTATGTCGCTCCAGCCGAAATCACCCTCGAAAACGACCACTCTCTTGGACTTTTCCGAAATCGCGACGTCGACCGCCACGGACTGCATCCCATCAAAAGACCCCACGAACTCATCATATTTCCCGGAATAAGCCGAAAACAATTCAGGCGCATATTTTTCAAGTTCCTCGGAAAATGTTTTCTCATTAAAAATATACATGCCGCTGTTCCAGACATATTCCCCGGTTTCCAGGTACTTCTCGGCAGTTGCCTTGTCGGGCTTTTCCTTGAATTCCAGCACCTTGAAATAAGGACTGCTTTTCTCCCCTTTCCTGATATAGCCGTATCCGGTTTCCGGGGCAGTCGGAGTTATCCCAAGAGTGCCTATGTTGTCCCCCGTGTTGGCAAGCGCGGTTTTTACCAACTCCGCATAAGCGTCGATCTTTCCAATGTAGTGATCCGAAGGAAGTATGATTACCGGATCATCTTCGCTAACCCCCTCCTTTTCAACGAGATATTTCAGGGCCAAAGCGATCGCAGGAGCGGTGTTCAATGAAACTGGCTCCATGATGATCTGTTCTTTTCTGACTTCAGGGTATATTTCCTTGATCTGATTGAACACGTTGAAATAACCGTCGTAGTTGGTTACGAGATAGATATTTTTCGCCGGCATCACCTTTTCCATTCTCAGAAAAGTTTCCTGGAGGAGGGATTTGTCGCTATAGAGTTTGAGGAATTGTTTGGGATAGGTTTTCCGAGAAAGAGGCCAGAGCCTGGTTCCTGATCCTCCGCACAAAATGACTGAATACATAGTTTTAGGTTTTAGAGTTTAGGTTCTGGGGTTTAGGCCAAAAGCCATTCCCAGCTGAACATCTTTCGACATTATAGCCGAAAAGACGCTCCCTGTCTAATGTTTTTCTTACCCAAAATAGGGCTTTTATGGTAATATTAAGGCGTAAATAGTAACATCGAAACGATATGGAAATAATGAGCATAAGCGAAAATGCCATAAAAGCCCTGGATTTTTTCTCGGAAAATAAACCTCCAAAGCTGGACTTGGACGGATTTTCACTTCCGTTCGTCGTGGGAAGCGTAAACGCTTTCAATACCGGCAAGATCCTCTTCTCAGACAAAGCGGCGGTCTTTGCCGACGAGAGCAATTTCAAGACCGTCATAAAATCATATTCCCCAATCATAGAAAAGGGATTGATTAAAAAAGCCATCGTAATCTCTGCCTCAGGGGAAAAGGACTCCGTCTGGGAAGTGGAATTGGCGAAAGAATACGGCCTTGAAACGACGCTCCTTACATGTAATGCGGATTCCTCCGCCGCCAGAATAGCCGATAAAGTCGTCGTCTACCGAAAGATAGCGGAACCGTACAGTTATAATATGTCGACATATCTGGGCATGATGCTTTCCGTGACGCGAGAGGATCCGAAAAAAATAAAAGGGGTGATCGAAAATTTGGAGTTCCCGAAAAATTTTTCCGAATATGAAAGTTTCGCGTTTGTACTCCCTGACCGTTTTGTGAACGTCTGCCCGATGATCGAAACGAAAGAGCACGAGCTTTTCGGCGGACACGTTTCCATCCGCGCCTTTTCACAAGGACATGCCAGGCACGCCAAATTCATAGTGCGCTCCGAAAAGGATCTCGTGATTACGATCAACGGGGAAAACGAATATTTCGGCCACCCCGACCACCGATGGAATATCAGCGTTCCGGAGGACTTGAGCTTCGGAGCCATGATGGCGATCAGTTATTACATCTGCGGGAGGATACAGGAAGCCAGACCCCCTTATTTCACCGAAAGCATCGACAATTACTGCAAAGACTACGGCCCGAAAGCCTACGGCAAGGATACGCCTTTCGAAACGATCGTGCCGGGAAATTAGCTCTACGAATTACGAATTTTACGAAAGTACGAATAATAAAAAATCCCCTAAATTTAAATTCGGGGATTTTTTATTGGGAGGATTTTACCCTGTTCGTAGATTCGTAAAATTCGTAATTCGTAGAGAATTTCCTATTTCCACACCCTGCTCGTCTTGATATACCATTTACTGATGTCCGCAAACCTCCAGGACGGAGCGTTTATGTTGACCACTTCGTTTCCTTTTACCGCCTTACTTATCGGATAGAGATAATATTGGCTGTATAGAAAAATGGCAGGATTCTTCTCTTTGATAATGTCACTGAATTGCCTGTAGCTCTCGGCTCGTTTGTTATCATCGGTTTCCTGTCTGATGGACTCCAAAAGCGTGTCCGCATCCTTGTTGTCGAAAAGGGCGAGATTGAGTCCCGGGTCGCGCTTGTTGGAGGAATGCCAAAAGGAATAAAGATCGGGATTGAAGCTCAATGCCTGTCCGAACAAAAGACTTGGGTATTCGCGGGTCCTGATATAATTTTGCTGGAAATCGGAAACCGACAATACTTTTATGTCGACTTTAGCTCCGATCTCACCCCACTGCCTTTTGAGAAGTTCGGCATTTTCCATGAGCTCCGGCCAATCGGTCGTCACTATTTCGAATTCAAATCTGTTTCCGTCCTTTTCCCTGACACCGCTCTCATTGTTAAGAGACCATCCTGCTCCATCCAAAATCCTTCTGGCCTCCTCTGGATTATAAGCATAATCACCGCTCATATCAGTATGACCATTCATTTGCGGGAAAAGCGGCGAATACAAAGGGATCCCCTTTCCGCCCAGCACGGTATCGACTATCTCCTGCCTATTCACGCTTATAGCGAGAGCTTTTCTCACTTCGTCATAAGCCAAGGCGACGCTTTTCGTCTGATTGATGAAAAGAGCGAAATACCTCGGAATCACCAACTCCTTGACCTGGATGTTCTTGGAAGAGCTGACGTCCCCGAGTTTTTCCGGAGAAACATCGCTTATACCGGCCACCTCTTTCTTTTTGAAAGCGCTTATGAGTGCGCTGTCATCCGGATAAAAATTGAAGTTGATCCTTGAGATATATGGCGCTCCCCCGTGGTAACCTTTGAAAGCCGACAGTTTGTATGTGATGATATTCCCGTTTGAATCCTTCTGGAAATCGGCGAACATATATGGTCCTGATCCGATAGGTCTTAGGTTTTTTTCCGCCAAGGCGAAACGTTCAGCGGGAATGTCCTGCCAAATGTGTTTCGGCAAAATTCCCACGGTCAAATTCTCCAGAAAACCGAAGTATGGATTTTTCAATTCGAATTTGATGGAGCTCTCGTCAACTTGGCTCACGGTCACCCCTTGCCAGTTCTGCCTAAGCGGGCTCTTGTATGTCGGGTCCTTGAGTATATTGAAAGTAAAAACGACGTCTTCGATATCGAGATTCTGTCCGTCATGCCATTTCGCGTCCTTCCTGATATAAACGGTGTACACCTTCTTGTCTTCGGAAACCTCATATCTCTCAGCCAAATCGTTTCTTATTTTTCCCTCCTTGTCATAACCGAAAAGACCGCTGTAAACGAGGGCCACCAAATCAGCGTCGGAATCGCTGGTTTGGGAAAGCAAAGGGTTTACATAGATAGGTTGCCCCACCATGCCTTCCGCATATTCACCCCCCAGCTTGGGGATCGGCACCGTGAAACCGAAATACACATGCTTCAACCAGAATACGGATGAAGCCATTATGATTAAAACAAAAAAAGACACCACGAGTTTTTCTCTAAAACTCAGTACTTTGCTCACGGCAAGCCAATTTCCAGGAAGCAATAATTTGAACTTATCCTTGGTACTAATAGCATTTGAAATTAGCTGATTAACTTCCGATCACTTTGACACTGGCGATGGATAGCGCGATAAAAGCTACAGCCAGGGCGATCGATCCATGGAAGAGAAATTTTTCAATCCCCCTTTTCGTGTAATAACCCCCGAAATCCCCTCCGAAGGCGGCACTCAGGCCGCTTCCCCTGTTTTGGAGCAGGATCGAGATGGTGAGAAGTATGGCTACGACTAGTTGCGATATGATGATGAATTTCATTTTTTCTTGTTTTGCCTATTATATCCGGCCTTTGCTGCAAGCTTTAATTTAGCAAATGGCGGACGAAAGTCAAGCGAAAAGGGCGCCGATGACTCCCTTGTGGGAAACTTTTTCCCGATCCGCATATCCCAATCCTACACCAAAAACATATCCGAATCAAGGTGAAAAATCAGCTAAGATCTTCTATTTTTTTCTTAAATTCGTCGAACACTTTAGGACCCTTCAGTTCAGGCAAAAAGACCAGCGCTTCATCGGAAGCCTGGATGAGGCTTCCCTCTTGATGGGTTTTCGGGTTTCGCATTATTTTCCTTTTTTCCAATTTCCTCAGGATGTCCTCCAAAAAAGAAGCTCCCAATAGCGCCTCCCCGACCGATCTGACGCTTTTAGAAAAGAAACTGTCCTGGACCATATTGACCGGATTTATTTCCGAGGGCATGTAATTGGGCTTTATGGCGCTTATCCACCTGTTCTGGAGTTGGAATTTGCGGAAAACTTCAAAGCCGAAAACAGGCTGCATGAAAAAATATTCATTCGCGCTGTAGAGGTCCTTGGTCGAGATCTCCAGACTGCTGTCGGTAATGAAATAATTCAGGCACACCCTGTCCTGAATCTTTTTCCCATATCTTCTCTTCCCTATGAAATGGGAAACCAGTGTCACCAGTGTCCTGCCCATCCAGATATGCCCAGATCCAAGCACTACCAACAAATCCCAATCGCTCTTGGGCCTGGCGCTCTTCATGGCTAGTCTCCCCGTGATGCCTACCATCCTGACAAAAGGAACGAACCTTAAAAGCGAGATTACAGATCTCAGTCTCTTTGCCTTGGAAAAAGAAATTTTCACGCTCTCAATTCTTTTGCTGACTAAATCCTTTTTTCCTTTGAGAAAATAGAATCCGTTATATTCCTCTACGAACCTGATAAGGGGATCCTGTTTGAGTTCATGGAGAATCTGATGGAGACTGGCTTCCCCGTGACTGCTCTTTTCATAATAGTCGGACCGCATAAGATATTTCCATATCTCAAAGGAAGTCAGCGGATAGGAAAAAACGTCGTAATAAGCGACGGTAGCCAGGATATTTTTTGAAATTTCTTTCGAATTCCTCAACGCTTTCATTATTCTTGTGTTTCCTTTTTGTCTATTATATCCCCGATGAAAATACCTACCGCCGTGGCCAGGGGAATGGCCAGAATGGTCCCCATGACGCCCCCTAGTTTTGCTCCTATCAAGAGCACCAGGATCACGGCTACCGGGTTGAGCCCCACAGCCTTTTTCATGATCTGAGGAACCAGGATATGGTTTTCAATCTGCTGGATAATTATGAAGGATCCCAGGACTATCAAACCGACTACCGGCGAAATCAAAAATCCCAAGAGGGTCGCGATCGTCGCCGAGATTATCGGCCCTATATATGGAATGACTTCCAAGAGTCCCGCGACGAGAGCTATCAAGAGAGCGAACGGCACATTGAATGCGGAAAGTACGGCGAAACTCATAGCGAACACCGCCAGCATCAAAATAAACTGCCCGAAAACCCAACGACCGATTTTATTATGGATCCTGTCGAAAAATGACAAGACGTACTCCTGATGATCCCTGGGGGTTATGGTCATAATGAACCTCTTCATCCCCTCTTCTTTGACCAACATATAAAAAGTCAGCGAAAGTACGACTATGACAGATACGAAGAAATTGACCACTCCGACCGTTCGCGAAAAAAGCTGTTCGGAGGATTGGAAGGCATTGGAGAACATATCCCTGATAAAACTTTCAGCATTGAATTGGAGGCCGTGCGAGGCCGCATAGGATTCTATGCCTAGGAAAAGTTGGTTGGTCCTTTCAGCGTATTGCGGAATCTTCTCGTTGAAATCCTGGAATTGTCCGACCAATGGAGGAATCAGAAAGGAAATGGCGGTTCCGATCAGAGCGATGGCCGCTATGTATATCATAAAGGTCCCCAATGGCCTAGGGATCTTCTTTTTTTTCATCCAATCCACCAATGGGTCGAGCGTGGCCGTCAGGATAACTGAAATGAAAAATAACGCCAAAATATCCCGCACGAAATACAAAAGCCATAAAGCCAGTACGATAAAAATCGTTCTGACCACGATACCGGTGGATATTTCAATGGGCCTTCTTTCTATCATATTTTTCAAAATTAAGCTTTGCGTCTATGGGGATCCTATATCTTCAACATCTTCTCCAATTCCTTCGCGTTCTTGTGCGGACCGATGACAGCCAGGTTCAATTTGGAATCATGGAAAACATCCCTCGCGACCCTCAAAATGTCCTCGGTCGTTATCTTGTCGATTTTTTCAAATATGTCTTCCAGCGTCATTATCTTTTCTTTGCTAACTTCCTGTTCGACGAAAAACATCGCAACCTCGTCCGATGCCTCGAATCCCATCACGCTCTTTCCCTTGATATAATCCTTGGCTTTTTGAAGTTCTTTTTCCCCCACTTTTTCCGTGGCGATTTTCCCGTATTGTTCCAGGATCAATCCTGATACATATCGGCGCTGGTGCGGACGTAATAGGCAAGCCCCCTTCTTTCACGGACCTCGATGAAAAGACGACTGCTCATGTTAGCCCCCAGGATGGTCGCCAAAAGTCCCAAGGCGAAACGGTCCGGATGGCTTTGATGATAGGCCCTGGTCCCCACGATTAACTGGGTCTGGTCGGTCTTTTTGTACTTAATTTTAAGCTGGGGTTTTTTCTGAGCTTCCTTCACTGTCTTTAGGGCCGGCTTTTTCCCATCCCGCATTCCGTCGAAATATTCCTTGACCTTGGTGATGACCTTTTCTTCGTTCATCTTTCCAGCCACACACACCACGGTGTCGCTGGCCAAATAAAACTTGTCCATGAACTTCACGAAGTCCTTTCTCGAAAAAGCGGCTACGGTTTTTTTGTATCCAGTAATCTCCCTACCCAACGTAGTTTTTTCATATAGGAGGTTTTCAAACTCATCCCCGATCGTCCGCATTGGCATATCCTCATACATACTGATCTCCTGGATTATAGTGCCTTTTTCCCTTTCGATTTCTTCCTTGTCCAATTTCGAATTCAAATACATATCCGAAACCACGTCCAGAGCTTTTTCGAAATGCTTGGCATCCACCTTGGCGTAATACCCAGTTTTGTCTTTGCCCGTAAAAGCGTTGAATTCTCCTCCGATGGAATCCAGTTCTTCGGAAATCACGAGCGTGTTCGGTCTTTTCTCCGTACCCTTGAAAAGCATATGTTCGATGAAATGGGAAAGTCCCGCTTCCCTTTCGCTTTCATATCTGGAACCCACTCCCACCATGACGGTGACGGTGACGGTCTTGGTTCCCTTCATAGGAATGGTCATGATTCGAAGGCCGTTTTTTAACGTCGTTTTCTTGTAACTCATATCTGATTTTCTAAAATTATTTTCTTATTATCAAATGAAGCGAGGGAAATGGAGACTTGTTTTCATTTCCCTGCCTACCGGCAGGTAGCCGAGCGAGTGCGGATGACAAATTAGCCAATACCGATTTATTTATTCCTGCTGATGCGGATAAGTCCAGAGCATGGCACTATTTCGATCCCTTTTTTCTCGAGCTCGTCCAGGAAAAGGTTCATACCGATGGAGTCCGAAGATATGTGCCCGGCGATCACCACATTGATATTGGCCTTTTCAGCCTCCTGCTTATACTCCTCTTTCTGATGCATCGAGATTATCGTCCCGATTCCGGCCTGCGCCATCTTTTCATACATTTCTTTGCTCCCCGATGTGCCGCCAGTAATTTCAGTAAAGACTATTCTGCCCGTCCTGTTTTCCTCGGAACCTACGAAAATCGCAGGACCCGCTCCCATTTTGGCAGCCTCTTTATATTCGGGGATTTCCAGAAGAGACTTGATTATGTCGCCAACGTATTCCGGCTTGTCATCATTGATTTTCTTTTCCACGAATCTGGCCACCAAATTATCCGCAGGCGTATGCACGTTCAAAAAATTCATCCCTAAGATCCTGGCTGAATCCACAACTTTATAGTGATTTTCCGGACTCAATCCCCTGTTGACCTCGCCGATCCTTTTTTTCATCAAAGCTTCGGCGACGTTGACAGGCACGCCGACCTGCGACAAGATATCCACCTGCAAATCCATTACTTCTCCCAAATCAGCCAGCGCTTTACCATCAGGATGATGCCCGATAACGGCATCGATGGGATTCTTCGGGTTATGGTTAGAATGATACCTGGCGATCATCATCTCCGCGCTGTCGATATCGACTCCGGCCAGCACTTTTTTGATTTCCTTGGATCCCCCATCGAAGTGGATCCTGCTGTCCATATACGGATTTTCCAGTCTTTCCGTATCGAAAATTTCCTTTTCCTCTTTGGAAAGTTTTTCATATTTTTCCTTTATCCTCTCAAGCTTCTTTTCGATCTGCTCTTTAGATCTGAAATCGGATTCCTTTCCCATTTTTATCGCTAATTCGAAAATCTCCAGTGTTGTCATATTTTTGTCTCGATTAGGACTTACGCGCTTTTTTTCTTAAAATTTCTGACAAATATTGTTTTTTGCGCACTGCCGGCCGACCCGAGAGGGAAAGGCAAGCAAAAAAAGAATATTTGTCAGAAATTTAATCAAACGCGCAACTTCTATCAAATTATTAATATATTCCCATTATAACACCGTACTCTCAATTAACCACTTTTCTCAAAAGAGACATCGGTTCGAGAACCTCCTTGTTTTTTTTGCCTAGTTTACCGAGCCGCAATCGGAAAAGTTTCTGTTGTCCTCCATGGGCGGAAGCGATTTCTTTCCCGTCTTCATCGAGAATCTTCTCGATGGAAATTTTCAATATGCCCTTTCTGCCGATTACTTCCAAAGAATCCGATGGGTAAATCGCGTTGTGTACCCCGATAAGGATACTATCGTTTTCCACTCCTTTTATTTCCCCCACGAACTGGAAGTCGGCTTTCACATGCGACTGGGAAAAATTGTGCTCCGGTTCATTGCCAAGTAGGAATCCTTCCGTATACCCCCTATTCACCAGCGAGTCCAGTTCTTTTAATTCTTTTTTAACCACCTTGGCTATTTCTTTTTTTGGAAGATTTTTCCCGACCGCATCCAAAACGGATCGGTATGCCCTCACGACCGACGCCACATAAAAAACGCTTTTGTTTCTGCCCTCGATTTTGAAAGACATCACGCCTGCTTCGCGAAGTTCGCCCAAGTGATTGAGCAGGTTCAAATCCTTGCTGTTGAAAAAATATGTCCCATGATCATCCTCTTCCAATTCTATTTCGTGTTCACCCCTTACGTCTTCCAATGACATGGTCAGCACTTCCTTGCTTTGTTTTTCGGATTTCTTATATCCCCACCTGCAAGGCTGGGAACAATCCCCCAGATTCGCGCTCTTGCCGCTCATCCACTTCGAAAGGATGCATCGCCCGGAATAACTCATACACATAGCTCCGTGCACGAAATACTCCAATTCCAATTTCGGAACCTTCCGGTGGATTTCCTTGATATCCTCAAGCGTGACCTCGCGGGCCAACACCACCCTCTTCACGCCAAGATCATACCAGAACTTGGCGGAGCGCCAATTCGTGGTGTTAGCTTGGGTGCTAAGATGGATGTCGACTCCGGGAAGGTGCTTTTTCACCAGACTCAAAATCCCCAAATCGGAAACGATCACGCCGTCCACTCCGATCTTTTTCAGGAATTTCAGATGCTTTTCTATTTTGGCGAGATGGTAATTATGGGCGTAGATATTAAGCGTCACGAAAATCTTTTTTCCTCTTTCGTGCACATAAGCCGCAGCCTCCTTGAAATCCGCTTCGGAAAAAGCGTTCACGCGGGCGCGCATGGAAACATCCGGGATCCCGCAATATACCGCATCCGCCCCGTAATGGATGGCATATTTCAACTTTTCCAAACTTCCCGCCGGCGCGAGGAGCTCAATATCATTTTTTGTCTTTTTCATAGTTTTCATATCTTATAATCTCTTCCACTTATTTTTCGGGGCTTTGGCGGACAGGCTGAATTTAAAATCGCACTAACTTGCCGTATGCTCCAATATACCCTGTCGGGAGTCTCAGGTCAACAAAAAAATGCCCCTTGCGGAGCATTTCGTTTCAGGCTTTATATGATTTTTTTCGCAGGCGGGGCGATGATCTTATGGATGATCTCGACCAGTTCGGAAGGGGTGTGGTGGGATTTTACGAAGTATTCATTGGCACCCAGACCCAAGGCTTCCCTTTTATCGTCCGCGTTGTCCAAATTCGTGGAGACGATTATCGGAATATTCCTAAATTTTTCGTCCTTTTTAATCTTTTCCAATGTCTCAAAGCCGTCCATTACCGGCATTACTATGTCCAAAAGGATAAGATCGACGACACCTCCTTTTTTCTCCAACCATTCGAAGGCCTCACTTCCATTCTTAGCCTGAAGAACGGTATATCCTTTTCCCGTGAGGGCCACAAAATACATCTCCCTTATGTCCGCCTCGTCTTCAGCGATGAGGACGACTTGCTTGTCATTTTCCATTTTTATTTTTTCCGCGAATTGCGAAAGTGCTCGCATTTTTCACGGCGTATCATTATTTTTAAGTCTCTCCTGATTCACTCAGTACACATCAATTTTAACAACATTTTTCAGGAAACGCAATAAGTGGGCCAGCGGACCGCCCCTTGAATTTTTAGAAAAAAGCTGCTATCATTTATCTTTCCCATGTTTATGTGATAAAATCGAGTTATGGCAACTATAGCGATCAATAAAAGAGCGACTTTCGATTACGAAATCTTGGAAAAATACGAGGCTGGCTTGATGCTGACCGGAGCAGAGGTTAAATCTATAAAAACAGGAAGAATAAGCCTTAAGGAGAGCTTTGTGACCATCAAGGGGAGCGAGCTGTATCTCACCAATGCCAATATCCCGAAATATTCCTTCGCTGGGGAGCTCCAATCATACGAGCCAACCCGACCCAGGAAGCTGCTCGTTAGAAAATCTGAAATCAAGTCTTTAATAGGAAAAGCGCGCACTCAAGGCTTGACATTGATACCTCTTCGTGTGTATACTAAGAAGCGACTTATAAAGTTGGAATTCGCTCTGGCGCAAGGAAAAAAAGCCTTTGATAAGCGCTCAGATATAGCGAAAAGGGATGCCAAGAGAAAAATAGAAAGGGCGCTCAAAAAAAGGTAGGTCCGGAAGGAAACTGCCAAAATTTACGTATTATAAAGACAGTATGGAATTGACGCTCCCCGCCCGAAACCCTTCATGACAAGCGTTGCGGGCGGGGGTTGTCTAGTTTCGACAGGTTGCTCATTGAAAAATTCGCAAGCCGATCATTATGGTTACATCGTAAAACCATCCATAAAGATACATAACTGCAAACATCGTATCAAAAGTAAAAGGAGCGTTTGCGCAAGCATTCTCAACTTCTTTTGCGCCAGTTTTGGCCTAAATCGCCGAAGCCATTAGACTGCCGACTTCCTATAGGCAGAGCCTAGTGTCAATCATAGGAATCGCACGAATCGTTTTCCCTGCATGATCCGTGTCAAATTGCGCCAGGGACAGCTCGCTAAGGTTTTGTCAGTTTTACACTTATCGGGTCTGCAAAAAACAAACCGACTACGCTTGTAGAGAATTTTTTTGTGACATCTCTGGACATGGGTGCAATTCCCATCAACTCCACCGCGTAAAATCATGAGCTTTGCGAATGATTTGTAGCGCCCCGTGATGATTGCCCTGCAATCATTTTACGGGGCACAACATAAAATAAATGTGTCGCTCATGATCACGCGGCACAGCATTTTTATAAAAATAACTCCGACCTGCTTTCTTAATCAAACGGAGAAGGCAGCGAGGCACAAAGCCATAAGAAAGAGATTCAGATTCAAACCGAAGCCGACGGCGGCTGCCCAGCAGTTCCGCACGAACGAATCCATTAGGATTCCCAAGGTCATGGTCATCGACGAAAACGGGGTGCAACTCGGAGAGATGTACACGTCCGAAGCGCTTAGCATGGCCAGGGAACGAGAACTGGATTTGGTGGAGGTTTCGCCGAAAGCCCAGCCTCCCGTCTGTCGCATAATGGATTATGGAAAACAGCAGTATAAGCAATCCAAGCAGCAGCGACTCGCCAAGGCCAAGCAGAAGACCGTTGAAACCAAGGGCGTGCGAATGGGACTGAGAACCGACGCGCACGATCTGGACAACAAGAAAAACCAGATTGAAAAATTCCTCAGGAAAGGCAACAAGGTGAAGATAGACATCATACTGAAAGGGAGGGAAAAAGCCCACCAGGACCTGGCCAGGGATAATATGAAAAAATTCCTGACACTGATAGAGACACCCTACAAGATCGAAGAAGACATCAAGCGATTTCCTGGAGGATTCAATGTGATAATCGCCCCAATCCAGGAAACACAGGAATAAAAACATTTTCATAATTTATAACTCAAACAGTATGCCGAAGATGAAGACTAAGAAGTCAGTTTCAAAAAAATTCAAGATAACGAAAAACAAGAAGGTCCTGCGAAGGTCGACCGGACAGAACCATTACAACTCGAAAGAGAGCGGAGACGTGACCAGATCGAAAAAGAAGGACCAGAGGCTTTTCAAGGGAGACGAGAAGAATGTCATCAAGGCCCTGCCCTACCAGATAAACAAGTAATTTCAATAAATTTAAACAGGTAAATTGCAGGCAGCATATTCCTCGACAATTTAAACGGTTTAAGGATTCAATATTATGGCGAGAGTGAAAAGAGGCGTGATGGCCTCCAAGAGAAGAAAGAACGTTTTAAAAATGGCAAAAGGATTCAAATGGAGAAGGAAGTCCACTTTCCGAGCAGCCAAGGAAGCCCTCCTCAAAGCTGGAAAATACGCCCACAGAGACAGGAGAGCCAAGAAGAGAACGAACAGGAGGCTTTGGATTATCAGACTCAACAATGCCGTGAGACTGCTTGATCTGACTTACAGCAAATTCATCAATATACTTAAGGACAAAAAGATCGAAATCGACAGAAAAGTGCTTTCCCAGATGGCCGCTGAAAATCCTGAAGTATTCCAGAAATTGGTAGAGAAGGTCAAATAAAAAAACTTTCTTTCCTTGAAAAAATCCCGCTGCTTGGCGGGATTTTTGTTATGACCAAAAAATGATATGTGCGCGGAATCAGATATGCGTTCCTAGTTTTTTCCTTTTTCCGTGCTCGACGGCCCAGAATATTCCCGTCCCAAGAAGTATTCCAAGGAGGTCTATCAATATATCACTCACCTTCCCGCTCCGGCCGAAGACGAAAAGTTGGTGAACCTCATCAGAAACCGCATATATGAAAGACGCGAAAATAGCCCAGTAATAACAATGATTGTCCTCATCCTTGTGGTATATCCAAAAAACCCTTGTCCAAAGGATCGCCAATACCGCGTATTCGAAAATATGCGCGGCTTTTCTTTCCAGAAAAAACCAGAGGTCGTACCCCGCCTCCCCGCTTCCCGGCATGGCTGATAAGGAGAAAATCGTGAGACTCCAGATAAGGAGCGGCAAGAAATAAAAAAATATCTTGTTAACCAGCAGTAACATATCATTTTTTCCTGTTAACGAATTCCCTCGTCAATCTGGAAAAAGCCACGAAGGGCAACCAGATCCATAAGGTTTTTTTGAGAAATTTTTCAATTATATCATTCATAATTTTTTCCGCTTATATAAATTGCTTTTTAATATTACGCCAGATGCAGGTTTACGCAATGGATCGTCGCACCTTCGTGCTCCTTGAAACCTCGCGGTTTCAATACTTCCACCACGGGAAAACTCCCGTTTTCCCGACCCCTTTCCCATCAAAGCTACAGTGGGACGCTGCACATTGATACCTCATACACCACGTCTTTTTTCTCCACCACTATCCTCCATCCTTTTTTCTGAGCGACTTCCTTGAGATTCTCATTGGGATTGAAAGCTATCGGATATTCCACCAGATCCAGGAAGCTGGCATCCGATTCCGTGTCGCCTATTCCATATGAACCCTCCAGCGTCAAGTTGTTTTCCTTCGCGTATCTTTTCACAACGTCGCCTTTGTTCTTAATAGGCTCGGCCTCATATCCCCCGGTGTACACATCCCCGTTCGTTTCATAAATGCTCCCAAAAACTTTGTCGAAATTCAAATGTTTCTTGTTGTACTCCTCGACGATTTCAATAGGGGAACCGGAAATGGCAATAATGTGATATCCCTCCCTTTTAAGTTTCCTGATCAGGTCCTCCGCGAAAATATAAGTCCTGTCCTTATGGAACGATATGACCATCTCGCTGGCCCTGACAACGTCCTCCCTTTTGCATCCCTTGATATGCTTTTCAAAGAGATCCACCAATCCGAGCCTGTACGATTCATATGTCCCCTTGTGCTCGAGCCAATTGGTATAGAGAAGCACTATCTGATCCCTGACTTTTCTTGGAAATACGTTTATCCAGGAGAGTTCATTGATGAGTTCGAAATGCAAATTCTTACGGAATATCGTCCCGTCTATATCAAAAACCGCCAGTTTTTTTTGTTCAGTCATGATGCTCCTTTTTATTTACTTCTTATATTGGCATTATACCTTTTTCAACTTCAAAGTGAAATGGGATCCGACACCTTCGATGCTCTCGACCGTAAGGTCCCCTCCTATCTTCAAGGCTATCTCCCTTGAAATCCAAAGCCCCAAACCGGTGCCTGAAATTTTTGAAGTCTCCGCGCTTTTTATTCTATAAAATTTAGAGAAGAGATTTTTCATATTTTCGGCCGACATGCCCATTCCTGTGTCAGCCACAGTTACGTACGCGAATTTACTATCCTGCTTGCTTTTTATCTCCACTTTTCCGGAAGGAGTGTATTTTATAGCGTTACTTAAGAGATTTACCAGCACCTGCTTGACTCTCTCAGGATCGGCACTGACGACTAGCGCATCTTCCGCTCCATTGATGAGCTCCAGATTTTTCTGTTGCGCCGTTATCTTCATCTCATCGGCGATACCTTTTATTATGGCACTCAGTTCAATATTCTCCAGATTGATAGGCATCCTATTTTGTTCCAACCTGGAAACCTCCAGAAGGTCCTCAACCAGATCCCGAAGCCGGGTCGCGGATATATCCATGTTCTCAAGGTAACGGCGCTGGTTCCTTATTTCCTCCGAATCAGGCTTCCCCAGCAAATTGTTATCAAGCAGGCTTATATATCCCTTGATAGCAGTCAACGGACTTTTCAACTCATGGCTGGCCATGGAAATAAAGTCGTCTTTCATCTTATCTATCTCTTCCAACTTCGTCGCTTTGAGTTCGTACTTAAAAAGTCTGGCATGATTCATCACCAGCAGAAGAACGATTACCAAAGAGGCTATGGCGACGAAATACACCCTGTCTATGATCCCCTGCACGAATTTGTCATGCTCGGACAAAGACAGCCGGAAAAGAGCTATTCCTTTTTTATTCCCTTCATCATCCCTGATCACGTCGCCGATATTCCAGAACCGCCCTTGGCCGTCATGATCCAAAAAAGCTATCGCTTCCCCCTTGCTCCATAAAATAGCATACAGCGTATTTTGATTCTCGATATTTGCACTATCCCCGGTCATGGCGACAATTGAAAATTCCCCACCACCTTCTCCGGGTTTCAATATGGCGATATCTTTTATTTCGGAATCCTGGCTTTTTATAGCCTCTATCTTTGACTGGAGATATTCATCGTCCTCCATAAGATCAGCACCAAAGACCCTTAGAACATTCTCAGCCAAGAGCGCTTTGCTTTGAAGGAGCTTGTCCGTAGAACTTTCGAACTTCCTCAAGGAATAATAACTGTTGAAAAATATTATCGCAGTCACAGCGACGATCAAAACAAAAGAGTACAAAATCGTCGGATTTTTTCTGATGAAACCTATTCCCCTGCTAATCAAATCCTTTATCATACGGCGTGTTTATGATTAATTATTCCCACTACAGCCAACGCTATGCTTAAAAATATCACCACCGCAAGGAAGGAGAAAATCATGAAATTGTTTTTGGATTTTTGCACGGGCGACTGGTTCTTGATCACCTCCTGCGCTTGAACGCCGGATATGACCGTTGCCGCTTCAGCCGTTTTGACGAACCTCAGCGGTTCGCTTTTGCCGGCTATTTTACCGGTGCTGTCGGTTACTGCCACGTATGCTTCATGCTCTCCATCCTCCAGTTGCTTGTCCAATTCATATATCCAATTTCCGTCGGCATCAGTCTTCACGGTCACCACGATAGGATCACTGAAAATATATATCGTCACAAAAGAGTTCGGGAGGCCCTTTCCACTAAGCGACAACGCCTTGTTTCCCGTATCCTTTTGGGCCAATTCGACGTTGCTTATGAAATATTCCTTTTTTATTTCACCTTTTTCTCTTGGATCTTCGAAAACGATCTTGTCGCTTCCATCTCCCGCTGAAAACTTAAGCGGATCGAAACCCTTTCCGATCTCATCCCCGTCAGAAAATCCATCCTTGTCCGTATCAGGATTTTTGGGATCAGTTCCTAGGCGGACTTCTTCGCCGTCAGAAATTCCGTCTTTGTCGGTATCAGCGGATTCCGGATTCGTTCCCAGGTAAATTTCCCTTTCTTTACTCAGTCCGTCGCCATCCAGATCTTCCCTTAGGCTATAATCATAGGAGGGCTGGACAGCTGGAGCGGTTACATCGGAAGTTGCGACTTGAGTATCGTTGTTTTTATACCCAGCATCAGTCGTATTTTCAATTGGAACTGAAGACGTGGCGCCATTGTCGGTCGTCGAGGTGCCCTCCTGCCGCAATGCGGCAGGAAAAATATCCAAATAATAATCTGAACCGCTTTTATATTTCCCATCCCAACCGATTGTCACTTCGGCTACGAAATAATACCTGCCGTTCAAGGATTCCGACAAGGTGTCGACATAAAAATCACATGTTCCCAGAGACTGTTTGCAGCCTTGGAAAACACCTATACTTTTGGATCCGGAAGATCCGTCCTTGCTGACAAATAATTCGGCAGCATTCGCATTCGGAGAATAAACGCTTACATACATATAATTCGCCGTTATCTTCGAGCCGCTCGATGGAAAGCTTATTTTCACTGTCTTATCAATATCTTCGTATTGGGTTGGAGCCGTCTGGGTCGCCATTTTCGCGCCGCACTGCACCGGATTAAATCCGGAAACGTAACAACTCCATTTCCATCCATCGGTCGTACTGGTGAATCCCGTCGCCATCCCGCTTAAACAGAGAGCATCACTGCTGGGAGCGACGGCAAGAACGCCCCCATTGTCCTTTCCGCACTCCGGAGGAGCTGATATCGTAGCGCTATTCGTAAGGGTCTCGGCCAAAAGCTGACCTGCCAAAAGAAAACTGGCTATTCCCAAAAATCCCATGCCAATTAAAAATAACGCGTGACGTTTTAAAGTGTTCATTTTTTATTTTTTTAAAAAAATCCCTTTTATTTAATCTTACCGCATATTTCATAAGCGACAACTCCGAACGCCACCGAAACATTCAGAGATTTCTTCTTTCCTCTCATGGGAATTTCAACAATGGCGTCGCATTTTTTCAAAATCCGTTTGTCTATTCCCTTAGGCTCGTTGCCGACAATCAGCGCCACGTCGGATTGCGGGACAAACCTTCCATAATCGATACTTTCTTCATCCTGCTCAAGCGCTACTATTTTCACACCTTCCTTTTTTAATTTTTCCAATAATTTTCCGATTGAAACAGCTTTCTCCCATTCGACATTTTTTTCCGCTCCCAGAGCCGTCTTAGCGATCATTTTCTGCGCGTCCGTGAGATAAGGGGCGTTTTCCTTGGCCGGAGAAGGAGAATAGCCGGTGAGATAAATCTTTGCCGCCCCTACGCCGTCTGCGGTGCGGAATATCGAGCCTATATTGTGCGCGCTTCTTATGTTGTGAGCTATGACGATGAGTTTCATTATCAGTTACTAATTATCAATTATCAGGCTCGCGCGTTTGACTGAAGAAGACGATGAGTATTTGCGCTTCGGCGCATAGAGGCTCGTCGGAATCTGAAGGCAAATGCGCGAGTCTTCAGAATTACGACATCCTTCTTGCCGTCACTTATGAATAATCACGGGGGTCCCTATTTCAGCCCAATCATATATCTTTCCGGCTGAACCGGTTCCGAGCCTCACGCATCCGTGTGAAACGGGAATTCCCAAATGGTTCGCTCCTTCCTTATACCCTCCTGGCCATTCCGGGAGCTCATGGATACCATATTCTCCAGAAGGGGTTATCGCCATCCAATAAGGCATAAACAAGCTGTATTTTTTTGACCAAGGCTTGAGAGCCTTGTTCTCAATCTTGAAAGATCCCTCTGGGGTGTCCATTCCTGCTTTTCCCGAGGAAATCAAATAGGTTTCCACAATCTTTCCATTTTCAAAAATAACCATGACCTGACTCTTGAGATTTATATCTATATATCTCCCCTCTGCGATCCTTGGCTCCGTATAGTTTTTCGCCTGGGAAAGCCTGACCGTGATGTCCTTGTCCCAATTTTTCAATTCCTCCGGCTTGGTTTCAAAATATGATTCGAATGTTTTTTCATAATCCTCCTCTGGAGAATTCTCATGTTTTACATATATTTTCACGTCGTATCGCTTCCCCTTCTGAAGATTCCCTTTCGACAATATCTTCACGCTGGTTTTCTGCTCATTCAATTGAGAAACGAACTCCCCCATCGGATCGATTACAAATTTCACATTGAAACCGTCCAGAGGTCTGTCAAAATTCACGGAAATAGGATCTTCTATATCGATAAGCACGTTTTTTTCTCCTTCTGAAGGGACAATGGAAACCACCTCCGGATAACCCTCGGTTTGAAAATCGACGCTTCCACGAAAACCGATCCCGAAAATATTACGCCCATTGTTTATATTCAAAGAATATTTGGTGTCCCGTTTCCAGTTTCCATTGGGAACAAGGGCAAAGGAATCATTCCCATCGGACCACCTCAGGGAAAAATCTTTCGCAGGCTCCATTTTTAAGGACTCTTCCACGCTTCCAGGGGAAACTCTTCCGGAAAAATTAAATGTTATTTCTTCGTCCAGCTTCACATTTTCATTTTTGGAAAGCGAAACCTTTGTTTCCAAAAACTCCGTATTGCTTTTGACGTAATTGAATATTCCAAATAGCCCCAATCCCGAAAAAAGGACCATCAAAAAAATCTCCATGCAAACCCTCTTAATATGCTGCGCTGAATACTCCACCGTAATTAGAAACCTTCCTTAGTTATATAGGATTTTGGCTTGATCCCAGACTTCCGGATGATCTTGGGTGGCTTTTAGCCAATACCACCATTCCACTCCCCATACGTAGATATCCGTTATGCCGGTTTTTCTGGCGTATTCAATGTTGTCCTTGAGCTTGGAGGCGTTCATGGATTCAAACTGCCTTTTCAAGGGAAATCCAGTCGTCCATCCTTCTATCCATGGCTCTCCCTGAAGTTCTATTACCGAAACGTTCTTTTGGCCGACCAGCGTCCCGACCATCGCTTTTTTTATCTTGAAAAAATTAGGCCCGAGAGGATATTTCCAAAAACCGTATTTTTCAGTGAAAACTTCCCGATACATGGTAGTTCCGAAATGATCACCCCTTTTGGCTGCCCGAAGCCAGATACTCAGCTCCCCGCTATCGGTAAGCATGATACCTTTCTCAGGATCAATTCTCCTGACCATCTCAATTTCCTTGTCTAAAAGTTCCACGTCCAAGGGAGGACAAATGCCGAATCCCAAAAAAGGCTCGTTTTCAACCTGCCAGATGGAAATGGCGGGATGATCCTTGTATCTGAAAACCGTGGTCTCCACGAAACTCAGCAATTTTTCCTTTCTCTTGGCATCATCTTCCTTGGCCCACTGCGGTATATGGCATTCCGGCCAACGTGGAACCTTTTGCCCAACAGCCAGAACTATTTCAGCATTCCTTTTGCCAGCTTCGTCCAATTGCCAGTCCAACTCGGAAAAATCATATTGTCCTTCGGTTTTTTCCACCAAATCCCAATAAGCGGCGATGCGGATCTTTTTCACTCCCAAATCATCCATGGTTGCCAAATAGGCCTCCTTCCAATCAAGGCCGATATCCTGCGCATAGCGCGAAGAAAAGGTCACTCCCAAATTAGCCTCCTGCTCGGGAAGAGCGACGGGAAGATTGAAATAGGCGAATATGCAAAGCGCCAAAGTGGTCAATCCGGCGAATAATAACGCGAGTGTCTTTACGACACGCCTCAGAACATTTTTCATAAATGAAATTTAAAATAATAAATTAGGACGTCAAATAAAAAAATCCGGGACTATTGACCGAAAGCATCCAAAGGCCGACGCCTATGAACACTATCGCTAAAAATTTCTGCATCCAATCGCTGAATTTTAATTTTTCCCGATAAATATGATGATGCCAAACAGAAAGCATCGAAACCAGAACCAAAACGAAAACGAATTGGATGCTTCCGACGGCATTGACCGCTGAAACTGAGCCTCTGGAAATAGCCAGCACGATCAAAAACGACCCCGTGCCTGCCATTATCTTATTGGCCGTAAAAAGAGCTCCGGTAGAAGCGACCCTTCCCCTGGAGGATCCGCTCTGATCAAATGATTTCATTATTTGCTTTCGAAATACCGGGAAAAGCAAAAGACTCATGCCGGCCAAGAAGAATCCGATCCTGTTCCACACGAAACCGTTAATAAAACCAGTTCCGTTGAAGACTTCCTTGAGAAGACCCAGGGATACGGCCTGGGAGACTCCTGATATTACAGAATATCTGAAGCCCTTGAAAAGTTTCATATTATGAATAGGCAGATCAAAGGATATCAAAAAACCCCCGGAGGCCAAGATAAGTACCGCCACCACGCCCATAACTCCCAACCTTTCATCTAAAAAAAGAAAGGCATAGACGACGGAAACCAGCGGGATGATCGTTCCGACCAAGGGTGCTACCCTGGAGATCTCATTTTCTTGGACCGCCCTATATAAAGCCAAAAGGCCGTAGATAAAAAATATCCCGGAAAAAATAGCATATGCGACTATACGTGTCCCCGGAAAAGAAAATCCGAAAGGGATGAAAGCTAGCGCGAACAAACTGAAAACGGAAACGTAAAAAGCATATACAGCCGGTTTGGAGATGCGCGAATGCAACAGATATTTATCCAGCACCGCAACCACTGCGATCAAAAGATATCCTCCGACTGCGATGGAGAGCCAATCAAAAGAAAGAAAAAAAATACTTATATCAGAAATGGAAAAAAGAGACATTTTTGTTTTTGTTTATATGTGTTTCGCGTATCCGCGACTATGCCTATTTTACCCTAATTCGGGAATTTAAAAAAGTCCCTCCCAAGCCTATTCGGCTTAAAAGGGACTTTTAGGAAATTTCAATCGCCCATTAGGCATCCGTCTTCACTATCTTATCGAAATAAAAACTGACATCATTGATCCATTTATTGGCAGCCGCCTGTCCTCCGGTCGCGGCGCAGTTCGAGCCGCATTTCCAAACTACCATCTTGGAGGGGGTCGTGAGGTTTTTTCCTACTAGCGTTTCCAGTCTCTTCCCGATGACCTCCACGGCCTCTTCGGGAGAAGCGAAACATCCATGTCCCATGGCAAGACCTTTTTTTCCTGCTCCTTTATATCCCCAATAATTGAAACAATCCTGTCCATTCAGTGTAGGTACCCTTTTTCCCCAATTGCTTTCCTTTTTGGCTATACCCACAATAAAAGCTGCGACCGTCTTGTCTTTCTTGGCTATATAAGGAACCATCTCCTTTATCGGATAATCTCCGACCATCCTATATAATTCCTTTTCCAGTTCGCTTTCCTTGGGCAAGAAAATACCCTTGGGCTTTTCCAGCTTAACACTCGGGGTATATTTGGGATCCTGCCCGCCCACCAGCTTAAAGCTTCCGAAGTCTACGGAAATGATTATTTCGGACTTCCTGTCCACGACGCTCTCCCCATTGGCCTGCGCGTAAAAGGAGGGTTGGGAATACACGAGGCCGGCGACAGCCGCTATGGCCGAAATCGCTACCGCGAATGGTAGATTTTTCCTATTTATAATTTTCTTTATGTGCGACTTGATCTTCAAAAACAATTCCACGATTTGCGGAAATTTACCCATAATTTGATGCTACTGATTATAACTGCCTTGCGGCGTCACACCCCTTTTTTCGCGGACTTTTTAATACAACACCTCCGCTCTTTTATTCCCTCTTTTCCCTCTCTCTTTTCAAGCACGCAAGATCCATCCTAGCACAAAAGCTACTCGACAGTCAAGCAACAATCCTTATTTTAGGCTAAAACAAGCCATTTTATAAAATAAAAATACCTATCTGAATAGGTATTTCCTTTCCTGTCTCCTTTTTCGCCTTTTTTATGATTTTGTACATAATGCTACGGTCGTAGGATTATGTACATTTTTATAACACACAACTTTTTAACATTAACTTATGGCCGTGAGATAATGTGCAATTAAGATTTATTGAAAAAGTGCATCCTGAGCCTTTCTTCATTGTCGATTTTCAGCATCGCTCTTCTTCAACCATCAATATGGAATTTTTCGGCTTATTCTGTGATTTCTTTTACAATTGAATGTCGCGTAACAAGAACAGAGCCTAGTTCTACTCCCCCTTTTTTTGGAACCAATTAATCTAATTTAAAAGGCGGATACCGCTTAATTCCAGAATTTCCTTTGGGGATGAATTGACCAACTTAACCGAATCCGCGTTCTGATTATTTTCTTTTACTTTCTGAATTATGAATCTTCCAATTTTATATCCCAGCATGGCAGGCTTTCCTTTACCTCCATACAGCCATGAATCATCAGCTCTTTCCTTATTCCACATCACTTCTTTGATTTTCCCGAGCCAACCTCCGATCTCACTGAAATCAACATCATTTTTCCGTAATATATGCGCTGAAGGATATTGCTCCGCAGCAAAAGAATCAGCCAGGCCCTCTGAAATTATCGAGCCGATAAGTATGTGCTCTTCGCCTTCAGGCAACTCACCTACGTATCCTCGGCACACATGGTGCATTTCGTGATAAATAATATAGATAAGCTGTTCTATGATTTTTTTGCGCCTATTATCCGATTCTCTCAGCCCATCAGGATTAATCGATATCTCAATCAATCCGCATGCTTTCGCAAAAGCGCTTATGTCTCCTTTTGTCCGAGGACTGATAACAAAAGTCAGCTTTTCCTGCTTAAATGGCAAAATGGTGGCAATTTTTTCCGCATGCTCACTTATTATTCTTGCGAGAAACTCCTCCTCTTTCTTGGAAAAGGATCCTGCTGGAGATGAAAATACACTTTCTATTTCCATAAACTTGCTCGGGAAATTTAATGATTACAAGGTTATAGACAATTTTCCGACATATGGCAGATTTTCGTGTCCCTCCCTCTGATTTTCATTCAAGAATCTCTTACTTTTTCCAGTCCTTTACTAAAACTCCTCCCCGAACCCTTTTGACAACAACTTTCTGTTTTTCCCGCCAACCTAACTCACGGACGATTTCAATTGGCAGGGTCAGTCCGATGCTTTTGTCGCCGATGCGGCTGAGTTTCCTGATATTTTTATCTTCGGATTTTCTTATTGCCATACGATCATATTTCGCACATAATCCCACGACCGTGAGTTGATGTGCGATTTTTTTATTAACGGTTGTTTGACGGAAATAGGTATTTCAATGGGTATTCGAATAAGTTAGGGCTTGCGTGTTTTGCTTCTTAAAATTTACGATAAAATATCGTTTTTTGCGCACTGCCGGCCGACCCGGGAGGGAAAGGCAAGCAAAAAATATATATTTTGCCGGAAATTCATTCAAACGCGTAACTCCTATAAATATTTCCGGCATATCTTGGCCGGGTCCGCTTTGCGATTTTTGCCAAATAGACGAAAACGGGCCGAAACCCATTCTTTAGTTCAGTTTTTTGAAATACGTATTCACGTCGCTGATCCATTTGTTAGCCGCCGCTTGCCCGCCCGTCACAGCGCAGTTCGAACCGCATTTCCAAATAACCATCTTCTCAGGGGTATCCAATTCTTCTTTTTCAACCAATGTCTGGATTCTTTTGGCCACCGTATCCACCGCATCCTTGCGGCTATTGAAGCAGGTATGTCCTCCGGTTCCCATAAGCTTCCTTATCCCGCGATATCCCCAATAATTATAACAATCCTGGCCTTCAAGCACGGGCACCCTCTTTCCCCAATTGCTTTCTTTTCTAGCTATTCCCACGAGAAAGGCCGCCACGATCCTGTCCTTTTCCGCGATATAGGGAACCATCTCCTCGATCGGATGCCCTTTGACCATTTCCCGGATCTCCTTCTCCAGCTCGTCCTTTTCGTCCGCTTCAATGTCCGCAATGAGCTGTTTGGTGTAACTGTCAGCATCCTCCTCGGCAACCCTGGCCTCTGTTGTTCCGGCTATCCTCGGGACATCCCCAATGCTGATTTCATTTGCGACAGGAACCGCGCTGCGGATATCTCCAGCTGCCGCTCCCTGCCCCAGATAGCGATAAATCATCGTCATGGAAAACATGCCCAGAAGAATCGCCCCTACTATCGAAAGGTTCCACAGCCGAACCATGGAAAACTGTCCCAGGATAGTCCTGGAGGTGTCGGCAATGTCATCCTGAAGGGCTGCGTAGCTGCGCCTTAGGCGCCTGTGCAAAAGATCTGTTCCGGAAGGAGAGTATCGCACATAATCCCTGACTATCCTTGAACTGAGGCAATCCCATTTCCCGGTCTCCCTATCCAGACTGAAGCCCTTTTCCATGAGCCTTCTTTCGCGAGGCGTTATATAAAGCCTCGAGTCTTCGGTATAAAAGAAACCTGTCGATCTTCCCTTGGAGAAAAGTACGGACTTATTCCTCCTACTCCTTCCCATGAAATCATCAAAATTCTCCGAAAACCCAGGGGCCGGAGAATCTTTTTTTTCATCCTTGTCTATTTTGTTTCTTTTTATTTTCTTCAGATCCATCTATGGCAGATCCTTATTATTTTATTCCCGCTTCTTTCTTGAAAAAATCCTTCACTTCGATTTCGCCCACATAACATTCCCCGCCGGCTGCTAAGAAAGGAATTCCAGTTTCCTTCTCGCTCAAACCGCACTCCTTGGCTCTCATATCAAGTTCCCTGGCGTTCTCCGTATTCGGTAGCACTTCTTTTTTAGCAAAAACAATCTTCTCGCTTATCTTGTTGTCATCCAAAAATTTTTGCACGCTCAAGCAATGGGAGCACCCCCGGCTATAATAATAAACTATCCCCGACTCCTCGCTGCCATCCAATTTTTCCGCCACCGGAGCTTCTATACTGGGAGCACTTTTGAGTCCCCAAAAAACGATTCCAGTGATAACAATTGCGACGGTGGCAGCCAGATAATATACCTTTTTATTTTTGTTTTTCATGTTTTTTTTCAAAAAATATTATGCGTTATGTTTTTATATTATAGCATTTTTCCTGTTTTTTTGAAAATATAAAAGGGACCCCCCTGCTAACATGCACAGTGAAAGCAGCTGACCAGTGCTAAATATCCCCAAAATTAGTCCGCTCTGCCAATCCGGGGACCTGAAATATTCCGACACATACCTGAAAAAAGCATACCCGACAATGTAAACTAAAAAAACCTGGCCATCAAACCTTCCCTTATTCCTGATAATCCAAAGGAGTAGGAATAGGACTAAACCCTCCAAAAAAGCTTCGTAGAGTTGGGAGGGATGCCGCAGGAAAAAGTCCTCCCCGAAATACATCCCCAAAAAAGAATTCGTCTCCCTTCCCCAGAGCTCCCCATTTAAGAAATTACCGATCCTTCCGAAAAAATAAGCTCCCGCAGCCGCCGGAGCGACGAAATCCGCGACTCTCCAAAAATCCAATTTCCTTATTTTTGAAAAAACATAACCGGAAGCGATCACTCCCAAAAGAGCCCCATGATAACTCAGGCCATAATAGCCGGTGATCCTCAATCCGTCGCCGGAGACTGCCACGGGTAGAAGCGCCTCCACGGGGTTTTGCAGATAATACGGGAAGTTGTAAAAAAGGATGTAACCCAACCTCCCCCCAAAAAGCATTCCCCAAAAACCCACCAGTAAAATATCAAGGGTGATTCCCAGTTCTCCGGATTTTTCGGTTTTGGAATTTGAAATTTTGAAGTCTTGCGGGGCCTCCCCTTTGCCGATCCTCCAGCGCAACAAAAAAAATGCCGTCAGGATTCCAGCCACGTACATGAGTGAATACCATCTGATCGCAAAAGATCCGATCGAGAAAATGATCGGATCCAGGTACTGAGGAATATGTTGGTAAAAACTAAACATGCTCATACTTTCCACCAAAAATTATGTCCGCATCAAGCGTTGAAATTTCTAAGTTGTTTCTTGAATTCCACCGCATAAATATCCCAAAGAGAGAGGAACAAGGCTACGATGATCGGGCCCAGGATAAAGCCCAAAAAACCAAAGAGTCCCACTCCGCCGAGCGTTGCGAAAAACACCATCAAGGGATGCATCTGGGTATCCTTCCCGACTAATGCCGGTCTGAGAAAATTATCAATCAGTGAAATGATGAAAGTTCCGACCGCCAATATAAATATGCCTTCCCAAGCGTTTCCAAGCAAAAGCATGACTATTCCAACAGGAAGCCAAACGACAAACGCTCCAATAATCGGAACTATCGACAAAATCATCATAATTATCCCCCACAGCGTAGCGGAAGGAACACCCGCGATAGCGAAAGCTATCCCTCCAATGGCTCCTTGTATAAAAGCCACGACTAAAGTTCCCTTAATAGTCGCACGGCTGATCGAGATGAATTTTTCCACTAAAAGCTTCTCGTGTTTATCTTTCAATGGACTTAATTTCATTATCTTTTCCACGACTTTTTTTCCTCCCGTCAGCAGATAATAAAGCGTGAAGAAAACCACAAACGAAATGAACACGAAATGGGCCACGCCTTTATAGGCGCTTTGCAGGATGCTGATCGAAGCCTGACCTATTTTCTGCACAGAACTTCCCAAGGATTCCCTATTTATCGAATCCAATATGCCGGTAGTCTGGATAAATTGGTTATTATTCACATTATCTATGGCGCTGTCTATGAATTGCGTCAACTTTCCGGATTCAAAATTTTTCTCGTATATATCCAATACCTCGTTCGTCACGAGACCCACCACCAAGAAAAAAGGTATGACGAAAACCAGAACCGCCATAATCGAAGTCAACAGGGAGCTTATACCCTCCCGCCCGCCGAACTTTTTGAGGAAAAATAGATAAGGCCTCTTGAATATGATCGCCAAAACCGAAGCTAGGATAATAGCGATCAAAAAGGGTTTGAAAATAAAAAACGTCACCATACTGACCAGCATCAGAATAATGAAAAAGAAATACACGTTGTAGTTTTTGAGTTCCATTTTTTTATCGATGAAAATTTTATAAAAATATAACCTGCGATAGTTGTATTATACAACTTTTCGAGGCATTCCCCAAAAAAGGACGCATCCTTAAACCGGGATGCGTCCTGACAGGTACCGAGAAAATCTGACCAATCTTCTAAAGACCGATTGACTTCTTATAAGCGTCCCATTCCTTCTTCGACCAACCTTTGGGCCTCTTGTCATTTATGATATTCTTCTTGTGTTTGACCCCGGACGGGAGCGAAGCCTCCAGAACATCCTTGTCCGAACCTTTATCTATATTTTTCACCGCCTCTTTGGCGACCGGAGTATAGGCTATAAAGCTTTCTTCCGGAACGCTTTCAAGAGCCTTGACCATGAAGCTATGCCAAATAGGAGCGGCCACGAAAACTCCGTCCGCACCTCCCTTCATGGGAGCGTTGTTATTGTTTCCAGTCCAGACTCCGACCGCTAACGACGGCACGAACCCTACGGTCCAGGCGTCGCGGAACTCCTGCGTCGTTCCGGTTTTGGCCGCCACCTTTCTTCCCTCGATAAACACCGGGCTTCTTGGTCCGAAAACTGGGGTCCTGGCGTCGTTGTCGGAAAGAATGGAGCTTACCTTCCTGGCCACTTCTGCGTCGATGACCCTTTTTCCGTTGGCGGGATCATTTGCATAATCGATCGTTCCGTCGCTATTAATGACCTTGTTTATCGAGGTCGTTGTCTGCCTCACTCCGTCGTTGGCAAATACCGCATATGCCCCGGTTTCCTTGAGCAAAGTCACTTCCGCGCCTCCTATAGCCAGGGAAAGTCCGTATCGCTGCCTTTGAGTGAACGTGTCGATGCCCAATCTTTCAGCCATGTTGATGGCGTTGTCGATGCCCACATAATTGAGAGTTTTCACCGCAGGGATGTTAAGGGACATCGCCAGGGCCTGGCGCATAGAAACGTTTCCCCTGAAAGTCCCGCTGTAGTTCCTTGGTATGTAATCCCGGCCAGAGCCGTCCGGACCGAAATTCGTCCTGGCATCGGTAATCCTGGTTTCCGGCTGCAAGCCTTTCTCGAAAGCTGTCGCATAAATTATGGGCTTGATCGAAGATCCCGGTTGCCTGAGGCTCGTCGTCACATTGACCTGCCCGTCGATATCGGTCGCGAAATAATCCTTGCTTCCGACCATGGCCAAAATGCTTCCGGTTTTCGGATCGACCGCCACCAGGGCGGCGTTGGATCCTCCGTATTTTTTAACATTGTTATTCACTCCGTCTTCGATTATCCGCTCTCCGAGTTTTTGAAGGTCATAATCTAACGTGGTTATCACGTCGAACCCGGCCGCATCAAGGACATCCCTTCCGTATCTTTGCTCTAATTCCTCCATCACATAGAAAACGAAATGAGGGGCCTCTATTTTGCTTTTAAAATCCTGCACTTTAGCCAGGGTGTTTTCCTTTTTAGCCTCGAGCGCCTCTTCCTTGGTTATGAGTCCCAAATCGGCCGCTCTCTGGATTACGGCCTGTTGCCTGAGCAGGAGCTCGCTCCTGTGGCTTCCGTAAGGAGAATAATAGGTCGGAGCCTTGGGAAGAGCTGCCAAGAGGGCCGCCTCATCCAAGGCCAACTCACCGGCGCTTTTTCCGAAATAGATCTGTGCGGCCTTTTCAGCCCCATAAGCATTAGCTCCGTAGGGCACAGTATTGAGGTAATAATCCAAAATATCCTGCTTGCTGTTGCTCCTTTCGATCTTTATCGCAATTAGAAGCTCTTTGACCTTTCTCTTGATGGTCTTCTCTCTCGTCAGATAGACGTTTCTAGCCAACTGCTGGGTGATTGTCGAGCCTCCCTGGGAGATGTGATCGTTTTGCAAATTGACTTTTAGCGCCCTGAAGATGGATTTCACATCGAAACCGTTATGGGAATAAAACGCATCGTCTTCCGCGGCGACCGTAACCTTTCTTAAGTTATCAGAAATGCCTTCATGCGGCACGACTTTCCTATTTTCCTCCCCGTGCATTTCATAAAGGATATGCTGTCCCGTCTTGTCGTATAAAGTGGTTGTCTGCGCCGGACTCCAATTCGCCTTAAGATCTCCGCTTGGAACGGTCGTAAACAGGAAAAACAAAGCCCCGATAAAGCCTATGGTCAAAATTACCATCGCATCGAATATACCCAACAGGACCTGCTTGAGCATGAATCCTTTCTTGAATCCGGACCTATTTTTTATTGCCTGATTTGACATGCATTTGGGATATGAACAAAGGGAGTTTGAAAACCCCGCCGTCTAAAGATCGGGTTTTCTTAAAAATAACTCCTCCCTGACAAAAAATAAAATAAATCGAGGGTTAACTCCTTATGTTTAGTACATCGAAATAGGAGAATTTCTTGCTTATTCCGGATGAATTTTCGATGAATTTTCAATGCCGGTTTTACATTTTAGCACATATTGCCGAATTGGCCACAAAATCACCCCCTGATCCGCAATAAAAGCTTTTTCCGGCACTTCGCCACATTCTCAAGAAAACTCTTGCATTTTTCCCCATACCGACATATACTTTCCAAAAATCACACGAGGCGCAAAAACATCCCATATCGCAAGGAGGACAAACATGCTGGAGCTGACAGATTTATTAATCGTGATCGTCTTGGTCGCTACGATGTTCATTGGATCTGTGGGTGGCTGGGTTGTTTCCCAGGACGCCTACGGTGGCCGTAGGAAAAGATTCTATGCCCAAAAGGAATTCCTTCTGCGCATAGCTTTTTCAACAGTACTTTTTTTTCTCGGTTTTCTCGCATTGATAGGACTTATCTATCTGGCTACGCCCATCGAGCCGGAGCGCCCTTTCCAAGGCGCAGCCGTGGCCTCAGTCATGGCCATCGCCTCAATCATCATGATGTCCTTCAGGAGAGAAAGATAGAAGGAGAACTCTCCCAAAAAATAAAAAACACCCCTCCGCATTTTTGCGAGAGGGGCGTTTTTTTCTATTGAAGATGTCTCTTATTTCTTGTTCCGGTGGGCCTTGATCCTATCAGCTTCCTTAAGGAATTGCTTTCGGAGCCTCACGCTCTGCGGCGTGACTTCCAGATATTCATCCTCGTTCATTATTTCCAAACCTCTTTCAATCGAAAGCTCGAAAGGAGGCGTAAGCTGGATAGCGTCGTCAGTTCCGGATGAACGCATGTTCGTAAGCTGTTTTCCTTTGATCGGGTTGACTGACATCTCCTCTCCCTTGGAAACGTTTCCGATCACCATTCCTTCGTAAACTTCGGTGGCCGGAGAGATATAAAGCACACCCCTTTCCTGAAGGTTGGCCAAAGAAAATCCGAGCGCCTTTCCGGCGATCATGGAGATCATCGATCCGACTGCGCGCCTCCTGATGTCACCGACATACGGCTTGAAGCCGATCACGCGAGAAGAAAAAATCCCCTCACCTTTGGTGTCCACCACGAACTGTCCTCGGAATCCCAAGATTCCCCTGGTCGGAACTTCGAAGAGGAGCCTGGTCTGGCTTCCATGCACCTGCATATCAGTCATGATACCCTTCCTTTTGCCCATGCTCTCAATGACCGATCCAGCAAGTTCGCTTGGAACGTCGATAGTCGCTTCCTCAAAAGGTTCGGATTTCACTCCGTCAATGTCCTTGATGATAACTTGCGGCTGGGAAACCTGGATTTCGAAACCTTCACGGCGCATGTTCTCCAAAAGAACGGCAACATGGAGCTCCCCTCTTCCATAAACCGTGTAATATTCTGCTGAAGAAAAATCTATCTTGAGACCCACGTTCACTTCCAACTCTTTCACCAATCTTTCCCGGATTTGCTTGCTGGTCACTAGCTTTCCTTCGCGTCCAGCGAACGGAGAGTCATTGACCATGAAACGCAAAGAAATCGTCGGCTCATCGATAGTGATGGCCGGGAGCGCTTCCTGCGCTTCATTCTCGCAAATCGTTTCTCCGATATCTATCTTAGGGAATCCCGCCACCATGGCAATGTCCCCAGCATAAGCTTCCTGCACTTCCTCGCGGACTGTTCCTTTGAAAGTATATAGTTTGCTTACCCTCGATTTTTCAATAGTGCCGTCCATTTTCTTAAGAATGTATGTCTGTCCCATTTTGATAGTTCCCTCATGAATTCTTCCAACCGCCAATCTTCCCAAGAAATTGTCATACCCAAGATTGAAAGGCTGCATGCGCAATGCTACTTCCTTGTCGGCTTTGGCCGGCTTCACCTTCAAGAGGATCATATCCAAAAGAGGCTCCAAATTGTCGGATTCGTCAGTGAGATGCTCCTTGGCAATTCCCGCCCTTCCGATCGCATACATCGTCGTGAAATCAAGCTGCTCGTCGCTGGCGCCCAAATCTAAGAAAAGCTCGTACACCTGCTCTTGCACGAGATCGGGATTGGCGGCCGGTTTGTCAATTTTGTTGATGACCACGATCGGTTTAAGTCCCAGCTCCAAAGATTTTTTCAAAACGAATCTGGTCTGCGGCATCGGACCTTCCTGCGCGTCCACAATGAGGAGCACGCTGTCGATCGAACGCAAAACGCGCTCAACCTCTGATCCGAAGTCGGCATGTCCCGGCGTGTCCACGATGTTTATCTTCGTGTCGCGATATATGACGGAAGTGTTCTTGGCATAAATCGTAATGCCTCGCTCCTTTTCAAGGGCGTTATTATCCATCGAGGTGCTTTCGTCGCTGACCATTCCGGTCTGGCGCATGATCGCGTCCGTGAGTGTGGTTTTTCCATGATCCACGTGGGCGATTATGGCGATATTCCTGATTTCCATAAATTTATATTCTACGAATTACGAATTTTACGAAACTACGAAACGGCATTCTATAATGAAACGGATATCCATAGGATTCGTACATTCGTAAAATTCGTACTTCGTAGTGAAAACAAAAACCGCCCCGAGGGCGAAGCTATCTATAAGCTATAGAAAAGTATATCAGGAATGCTACGGAAAGTCAATAAATTTGCTATGCGGCATATTGCACAAAAAAAGTCCCCGCTAAATATTGCACTGCCGGCCATATTTTGATACAATTACCCTATACTAGACCATCGTTCTTTAACCCGGGCGACCGCTTCCTGCGCCGCAAAAGAAAGGAGCAGATCCGAAAAGGAAGATCGCAGTTAACCCTTGCAAGGAAAGGAGGTCCGCTTGAGAAAAATACTGGCAACGTTTTTTTCCGTAGCAATCCTTTTGGCGATCGCGCTTCCCCCTCCGGCCCTGGCGCACCACGAGGAAATGACCGAAAAGGGCGCGGCCATCCAAACTCAGGCAATCGACGAAGAAGGCAGCTTCCTGGCCATCACCGCCAGCATAACCGCTGCCTGCACCTATGAAAAAGGTGTGTTCGTCTGCACGGCCGAGCGCCCAAGGAGCGAGGGAATTGCCATCGATTCCTACGCCTATCTCAGGCGCCAAGATTCCGGCAATCTGATCGGAAACTTCGGGAGGGTGAGCAGAGCCGAGCTTGTATTCGCTTCGGCAAATGGCCTTTCTGGCAAATCGATCGGACCGGCAATCGCCCAACGGAGGATAGGTAGCGGGGACATTGTCCTTGCGCGCACCTTCACCGATCCCATCGAAGCCTGATCAAAAGAAAATCGCCCGATCGCAGGCCCATGTCGAACAAAGACCCCCGGAGGAAAATCTCTCGGGGGTCTTTTAAATTCCATATTCCATTATTCTCGTTATCCGAATATTTCTTCCAGGAGTCTTTCTTTTCCCTTACCTGTCTTGGCTGAATAGAAAAATATCTTGTGGTTGGAAAATTTTTCCTCAAGAATCTTCGTTGCTTTGGCCGCTTCCTTTTGATTGAGTTTGTCTGCCTTATTGGCGACCACGACAAAGTCATGTCCGCTTTCCACTAAAAGGTCTGCCATCTCCAGGTCGAATTGTTTCGGTCCCGCCTGAGCGTCGACGATCAAGACTACTTTTTTCAAATTAGCCTCGGACTTTTCGAGATACCACATGATCATCTTTCTCATCTTCTCCGCGTGGCTGGCGGAAAGCTTGGCATAGCCGTATCCCGGAAGGTCGACGAAATAAACCTTCTCCTCGATGAGAAAAAAGTTTATCTCCTTGGTCCGGCCCGGCGTGGAGCTGGATTTGACCAGATTCCTCATCCCGACCAAAGAATTGATCATGGATGATTTCCCCACATTGGACCTGCCCACGAAAGCGATCTGAGGGATCTCTTCCTGAAGGATAGGGTCCGTGCCGACGATTCCCTTTATGAATTGTGCTGATTTTATCGGTTCCATAAAGGAAGCATAGACAATAAAAGCCATATGGGCAAGTAAACTGAAATTCCAATCTCAAAACAGCTATCGGAAATCCACCATGCAAACCCTGGACAAATTACAAATTATATGCCATAATCATATGAATCTGGAAAATAGCCCTTTGAAAAATAAATCAGTATTGACCAATTTTTTATCTGCGCTCGCTTGGCAATAAACGACCGAAAGGAGGTAGGCAGTGGACAGAAAATTCAAAAAAGGCGATTGGAAAAAAATGGAGGAGATCAAAGGCGAAGTCGGCCTGATCTTCCAGCCGGCAAAAGGCTCTTGCCCCAAGGATTTTCTCAATTACGTCATGACGCTTCTGGGGCCGGTGGCGCTCGGAGAAGCGCACCTGTTCGGGGAAAAATCTTTGCCCCTCTGGAGCGAGCTCCTGGTCAGGGAGATCCATCGCTTCAATGATTCAACCCGGGTGACCGTCGTCGGTTATCTGCAAGATCAACGGACCGTCGAGAAAAAAGGAAATCTTTATCAATTTCCCCAAAGAGGAGACCGCCATGGAGCCAGGCGATAAATGCACCATCGAGCATGCCTCGGGACATGCCAGAAACGCGGTTTTGATACTGCGGGAAGGGATCCTAACGTCCTACCTGATGTTTTCCCCGGACCAGCAGGACCGCCTCCCCAAAACCCTGCGTCCCGAGGAAGCGTTCAGCATGACATCTCAAAGGCAGATCGAAATCTGCCAAGTCATGGGCTATGTAGGAAGAATGCTTCTTCCGGAAACAGAAGTGGAACTCTTCAAAATAATCTCCTGAAAATGAAAAATTTCAAAAAGAAAGCCCCGGCCCAACGAAGGTCGGGGTTTTTTTATTTTTCCGGAATTTAATATCCTGACGGATTGTATCAAAAATAAGGATCACCCAATGAAAAGGAGGTGATGACAAATGTCCAAATACACCAAAGTCAGAGCTCTTTTGAAAATGTCCCGGATAATGGAAAGGCCGCTCATGCCGACGATCGGGCTTGTCACCATGGACGGAAGATTTTTTTCAATAGTCGAACCGATTCCGGGAACCGTGCGCTTCAGACAGAACGGACATGGGTTGGAAGGGATAGCCTTTGAGGCCTATGCCGATGGTGGCGGGCTATATGTTTTCGCCATAGGCAGACCTCCCGACTATGATGAGGGTTTCCATTCGATAGCCGTTCCGATCCAGGTCCAATCTCTTTTAGTTCATTAGAGGACAGGCGCTGAAAGAGACTATCGCTTAGACAGGCCAAGCCTGTCTTTTTTTGAAAAAATTATGTGCCGCTCTAGCTCACTGAATATATAGTTCCGCCCTCGGAAAATCCTTTGAGGTTTTCCGCCGTCGCGTTAAGGATCCTTTCCAAAGCTTCCTGCGAATAGAAAGCGATATGCGGAGTGAAGACGACGTTGTCCCTCTTGAGGATCTGCTCGTTGCGCACCAGTTCGCGGAGCTTGTCATTGTCCTCCTTATAGTAAAGCATCTGTTTTTCATCCAAAAGAAGTTCCTCACCTTCCAAAACGTCCAGGGCGGCGCCCCCGATATGTCCTTCATCCAACGCGTCGAAAAGAGCGTCCGTATCCACCGCTCCTCCGCGCGCCGTGTTGATCAAAAGCGCGCCTTTTTTCATCTTCTTTATATTTTCCTTGTTGATAAGATGATGCGTGTTCTTGTTATATGGAACATGAAGCGATACTATGTCGGAAGTTGAAAGCACTTCGTCCAGGGAAGCATATTCGAAATGCAAAACTTCGGAAAGGAAGTTGTCTGTCTGAACGTCATATGCTTTGACATGCATACCGAAACCTTTCGCCATGCGGATCACATGCAGGCCAATCTTTCCTGTTCCGATAACTCCGAGCGTCTTATCCTTAAGATCGAATCCCTTAAGTCCTTCGATGGAAAAATCCCCACTATTGGTGCGGAGGTATGATTTATGGACGTTACGCGAAAGCGCCAAAATAAGGGCGAAGGTATGTTCCGCCACCGTGTTTTCTCCGTAGTGCGGGACATTGGCCACCCCTATTCCCTTCTCCTTGCAAAACTCCACGTCGATATGGTCGAAACCGGTCGACTGGGTAGCGATGAATTTCAGCTTAGGCAGTTTCTCAATTATATCCTTTTTCACTTTGGAATAAATAAAGACCGAGATCGCTTCCGCGTCCTTGGCCTTTTCGACGTTTTCCTCGGAAAGCGGTTCCTCGAAAAATTCCACTTCATGTCCGGCAAGCTCGGCTTTCAAAAATTCCTGCTTCCACTTCTGCACTTCAAATATCGCTATTTTCATTTTCATTATTGTTTTTATTATTAATGTCTTACAGGTGAAGACGTGCCAGCGGTCGGCCTCGTGCCTCCGAAAGAAGGAGAAATCCCCCCGATTTTGCTTCGCATTCCATGATCGCTTACCATCGGAATTCTAGCCGGGGAGTTTTGCGTTTGGCCTGAAGAGGTGGCATCGATCGAAGAGCGACTTCCTCTCCTGTCCATTATACCAGAAAGGCGCGAAGGAGTATTCATGCCCCCGACTCCCCGCTTGTCCGATCCCAGGGGCTGCGCTTGCTTTTTGGGAACTATGAATCTCTTTCCATGCTTTACGAACTCCTTTCCCATTTCCCTGACGGCCCTGGTCGTTATCTTGTCGTCACCGTTCACCAAGAATTCTCCGAGGGTTTTTTTCAGCGCCTTGTCCATATGCCTGGGATCTTTGTTTCTTTTCAAAGCGTCATAAAAAGCCTGGCGCTGGGATTCGTGTTTCAGCGCCTTTTGGGCCGAGCCGAGTTCCATGACTTTTTTCATGGCCCCGCTATTTCTGGCTTTTGAAGCTTTGAAGTCACTGTTTTTGAAATGGATGTTTATCGATGACATTTTGTTTTATTTTAGCCTTTAAAAAGCAAAAAGGCGGGGTTTTCACCCGCCTTTCTTATCCTCATATGTCCATTATAGCACTTTTTTTGCCTTTTGTCCATCTTTTTCGCCCGACAAAAAACCCCCGCCGAGGCGAGGGTCTTTTTATCGCAAAAGGATACCTTAGTATCTCCTGTCTCCACGATCGAAAGATTTTCTTGGTCTTTCTTCAAGTGGTCTAGCTTCGTTTACAGTAAGGGTTCTTCCTTCGTATTCTTTTCCATGGAACATGTCGATAGCCTTCTGGGCTTCGTCATCAGAGCTCATTTCCACAAATCCGAATCCTTTGGATCTTCCGCTCATTTTGTCAGTGATGATGTTCGCTGACTCAACTGCTCCGGCCTGAGAGAAAAGATCTTTCAAGGCGTCTTCAGTCGTGGCGTATGGAAGTCCTCCGACGTATAGTTTCTTTGCCATTTTTTTCGTCTTATTGTTCTAATTAACTTTGTAAGGCGACCTCGCTTATTCGCCGCTCTTTCTCCCTACAAATGAAGGTGAAAACTAACGAAACACTTACAAGCACCTTCAGAATAGCATATCCCGGCCTCCGGGTCAATTACCTAGACGGCCTGGGGAGCTGCGCCCGAATCCATACCAGCGACCTCGCTTTTGTAGCGTTCCGTCACGCTTTTGAGATGATTTTCCGTGCTATACCTCAGGGCCAGCAGCAAAATCTCCAATTCCACGCTGTCACCCTTGAAAACGTCGAAAAATCTCTTCTCGATCATGGTCTGCTCAATCTTTACTGCGTTCTTCAGCGCATCGACCACGTTTATTTCCTTATTGGCTTCGAATATTTGCAATTGGACGCTTTTGTAAAAATCTTCCAACATGTCTTTGTCAAAACGGTGTTCCCCGAACTGAACCGCTCCTTCTTCGACTTTCTTTTTCAGCGTCTTGACCCATCTGCCATGGCCCAATTCATCCTCGGTTAGCTCATCCCAAAACTTTTTCATGAACGTAAATTTCTCCCCGTAAAGGGCGTAGAGTTCGCTCAGCTTGTCCTCATTTTTGGCAAGCAGTTCCACGATGTAAAACTGGTACTCCTTTTCATTCATATTTTTTATGAAAATAAATTACCCCTTACTTAGATTATATTACTTCTGCGCCAAAAAGAAAGCGGTTTTTTCAGTCCCGCCCATTCCCCATTAAGGACGCCAAAGCGTGATGATGATCACCATCGCGATCATCGCGATCAGATAATATATGACACTGAGAATATAGATCTCGACCCTCTTTTTTTCATACAGAACGCTGCTGATACTGGTGACGGCCACGAAGCCCAACCAGAGCCAGAAAGCGACTTCTATGGCATTAAGGAGCGACGTTACGCCGGAGAAACTGACGACCAGGGCCATGACATAAGCCATCACCAGGGCACCCAGGAAACTGAAAAACATCGCTTTTGCGGCTCCTTTTTTCATGCCGGAAGAATCCCTAGGGTCGATTCCCATCAGCCTCATCCACATATTCCCGAACATCAACGGGGAATACCAAAGAGACCCGATAATCAGGTTCGCGAGCGCGGCGACCAGGATCGCCCAAAGATTAAGATCCATAAGTCATTAATTAGAGAAGTTATATGACTTATTACACTGCGCGATAAGTTTTATTCAATGAAAGCAAGAAAGTGTTATCAAATTTCTAATTTCTAATTTCTAATTCACCTAATAAAATTTCAAATGACCAATGCCAAATTATTCAGGAATCTAAATTCGGGCATCTCAATCACTTGTCATTCCCGTGAAAACGGGAATCCAGAGCGATGGCAAGGGTTCTGGATTCCGGATCAAGTCCGGGATGACGCATTAATACCCCCGTCGGCTTGCCGCGGGATAATTCATTTTAGTATTTTAAATTTTATTAGGTGAATTTTGAATTATTTGCCGACTGCCGCATTTTCCCCCGCGGTAAAGCCGGTGCTCCAACAAATTTGAAGATTATATCCTCCGGTCGGCCCTTCGATATCCAAAACCTCTCCGGCAAAAAAAAGATTGTCTATTTTTTTCGAACGCATGGTCTTGGAGTCGACTTCGCGCACAGACACTCCTCCGCTTGTGACCATCGCACGCTCGAATCCCAAGAGAGAATCGACTTCAATCTCCAAGCCTTTGGAAACTTTCACCAAAGCTTTGCGCTCTTCCCTGCTTATCCTGGAGGCGTGCTTTTCCGCGTCCAACTTGGTGATATGCAAAAGAAGTTCCCAGAGCTTGGGCGCATAAAAATCCCCCAATGAATTGGCCAACTTCTTAGCTGAGCTTCGAAATTCGTTCTGCAATACCTCGTCCAATTTCTCTACCGAAAGTCCGGGTTTGATATCGACAAGGATTTTCACCTCGCCTTTTTCCAAAAGGTCCCCGACGCTCTTGCTGATATTGAGCACTACCGGGCCGCTGATCCCGAAATGCGTGAAAATCATATCTCCGATTTGGGAAAACTTCTTTTTTCCGTCCAAATAAACATTAAGCTCCACTCCTCCCAGGCTTATACCCTGGGCTTTCTCCAGCCAAGAGTTATGCGCCTGGATCGGCACCAAAGCGGGAGAGGGAGATTTGACCGCATGCCCCACTTTTTGAGCCCAATCATATCCCTTGCCTGTCGAGCCTGTATGCGGATAGGATTTCCCGCCGGTCGCGATGACATAATTTCTCGCAGTAATTTCTCCTCTTTTCAATATTATTTTCGATATCATGTTTCCCTCAAATTCGATATCGACAACTTCATTTCCAAACAAAGTCGTCACCCCGTTATCATGAAGGTATCTATAGAGAACTTTGATGACATCGGCGGCCTTGTCGTTGGCCGGGAAAATCTTGCCCGTCTTTTCCGTCTTAAGTTTCAAACCTCGTTTCTCGAAAAAATCCACGATCCTTCGCACGCCGAAAGCGGACAAGGAGGAAAGAAGGAACTTGCCATTCTTGCCATATTTTTCGATAAGTTTTTGATCGTCAAATTCGGCCTGGGTGATGTTGCACCTGCCGTTTCCCGTCATCGCAAGCTTCCTGCCGATCTGCTCGTTCTTTTCGACCAGCGCCACGCGAGCTCCTTTTTCCGCGGCCCTTCCAGCAGCCATGACTCCGGCCGGTCCTCCGCCTATCACGACGACATCGAATTGAAAATCCCTATGTTCCATAATGTCCAAAAAAAATTATCTTCTTACACGTCTAGGGATACTACACCAAAAAAGCATTGCTGTCCAAGACTTACGGCATTTCGCATTTTTAATCCGCACATTGCGCCGCGCGTTTCCGAATTTAAGATTTTTGGCGTTAAAAAGCTTCGTTGCGCAGCGTAGCGGAGCCAGAAGCTTTAGTCAAAAAGCGCAATAATTCGGACAGCGCAAGCACGTGCGGCGCTTCTTTTGTAACTTTTCTTGGCGCCAAGAAAAGTTAATTCATGTTATTTATAATATAAAAGCTAAAATCCGTTCAAAAACGGATTTTAGCTTCACCCTTTAGCTAGTCCCCCTTCCGGCCCTCGCACCCATATTTTAAGCCCCCAGAATCTTCACCAGTACCAAGACAAAAGTCACTATCATAATTTTTGTCTTCATACGCTCTTTGTTTTTAATTTTTTACATGCACAGTTAAATACACTAAGGAAAATGACTTTATTTCATTTTTTTACCCCAAACCCTTTACATAATAAAAAAAGTATGGCAAGATAAGGATTGCTAGGTGACATTGGTCATTAGCAGTAAGACGAGTCCTTAGTCATAAGCCATATGTTTTCAGAAATAGGTTGCAGGTCACCGTCATTTTATTACGTTAACCTATTACCTGTGACCAATGACTAGACCTACGGCCGATGACCAATGTTACCAATGACTTGTATTTCAATATTATGCTCATAGATGACGTAAAAGTTAGAATGACAGCCGGAAAGGGCGGCAAGGGAGCCGTCAATTTCAACAAGAATCTGATGGAATTGGGACCCACCGGAGGAAGCGGAGGGCATGGAGCCAGCATCTGGGCGGAGGGTATTTCCGATCTTGGAGCTTTAGGGCAATTCCGTTTCAAGAAAGAATTCCACGCCGAAGACGGACGCGACGGACGTGGACAATTCCGCGACGGTCCTGACGGAGAAGACCTGGTCCTTCGGATGCCGGTCGGAACAGTCATCCATAATCTGACCAGCGGACAGTCCCAAGAAATCACGAAGGTCGGGGAAAAAATCCTGGTCGCCAAAGGCGGTAATGGAGGAAAAGGAAATTTCTTGTTCCGCAGCGCCAAGAACACTTCGCCTGAGCAATACCAAGAGGGCCTTGCTGGTGAAAGTTTCGACGTGCGATTGGAACTCAAAATGATCGCCGACGTCGGCTTCGTGGGGCTCCCTAACGTCGGAAAATCCAGCCTGCTCAACGAACTTACCAATGCGCACAGCAAGGTAGCCAACTACCGCTTCACGACGCTGGAGCCGAATTTGGGGACATACTACGGCCTCATTTTAGCTGACATCCCGGGACTCATCGAAGGGGCCTCTGAAGGAAAAGGCTTGGGCCACAAATTCCTCAAACATATTGAGAGAACCAAAGTTTTGTTCCATTTTCTCTCGACCGGATCGGAAGATTTGCTGGCGGATTATGAAACCATCCGAAAGGAACTCGGCGCGCACAATCCGGAACTGCTGGCAAAACCCGAGCACATCCTGATCAGCAAGACCGATATGGTCACCCCGGAAGAGCTCAAGGAAAAAATCAAATCGCTCAAAAAACTGAAAAAGGAAATAACCCCTATCTCCATCCTGGACGAGGAGAGTATGGAGAAGGTGAAGAAAATTTTGAATAAAATCGGGGATGAAAAAACGGCCACTAACTGATAAACACGGATTTCAAACGGATTCAGCACGGATCGCGGATAAAAGATTTCCATCAAAAAAACTCCCTTTCGGGAGTTTTTTTTACAATCCGTGATCAGTGAAGATCCGTCATCAATCCGTGACCATCCGTTTACCGCTGCGCCCATCCGAAGATGTCTTGGAAGTTGTTGACGATGATCTGGATTATATTCTCTTTCCGCTTCGGGGTGAGGAGGGCGAAGTCTCCGGATTTGGCCTCGTTGCCTGCCGCGTCCACCGAGATGGCGTTGAAGTAATAAACCGTTCCCGCTTTGAAGGAAGTGATGACTGCGATATGCGAGGTGGTCATGACGTCCGAGACATTGACTTGGGTTTCCTTTCCGGCCTTTCCTTCCTTATACACCAGCTTGGTGTCGGCGCTCTCATCCGTCTTCCAGCTGATGATGGCCTGGACCTTATCGTTCTGAGCCAAGGCGCTGTCCGTTCTGACCTGCTCGATCTTCGGAGCGTTTTCATCGCTCGAAGTCTTGAAGTTTTGGAAGGTCTCCTCGGTCTCATTTCCATCTTCATCGCGAACCTTGAGTTTGAGTCCGAATTCAGTTCCCGATTCCAAGTTTTTCAGGACCAGTTCATGCTTGGTGGCGAAGTCCGGCTTTCCTTGGACTCCGGAATTCTCCTCGTCGTCCGCGTCCGTGTATTCCACCAGAGTGTCGGTCGGCACGTTCGTCGTAAAGGTTATCTTGGCCCCGTGCTCCGTGATCTCGTCGACTTTGAAGCCTGAGATCTTCGGAGGCGACTTTGGCTCGAAAGTGTTGTCATTGGAAGCGAACAGGTTTCCATTGGCATCTTCCCCTAGGACGCGGAAGTGGTACGTCTGACCGGATTGAAGATCCGAAATGGTTATCTCATGCTCCTTGGTCTTGGTCTTGCTTTCTTTCGTGTCCCCATAGGCCGTCGTGAGTCCGTATTCGACGACTGAGGTCGTTTCCTCCCCGGTTTCCCAGGTTATGGTCGCCTGATTCAATGCCTTGGAAAGGACCTTGACCGAGGATAGAGAAGAGGGCTCTTTGGTTGTGAATGAAGACTGCGCCGACTGGGCGATGTTTCCCGTGGCATCGGAGGAAATCACCGAGAAGACGTATTTGGACGCCGGTATCAGATCATTGATCGTCACCGTATGCGCCGTAGAATAATTCTCACTGCTCGTCAGCACCAAAGAGTCTCCGGCGATCTTATTGAAATCGCTGCCGTCCAAGCTGTACATCACAAGACTGTTCGCCTTCTCGTTCGTGTTCCAGGTCACGACCGCGCTTTCCCCTTTAAGATCGGAGATCGAGACCGAGCTTATCTCGGGAGCGGTAGAATCCCCGGAAGCGTCGATATCCCCCTGACTGAAAGCTTTGTCCGACGTTTCGAATTGATCCGCCAGGCTTGCCGGATTCAAATCCTCATCAAGACAAGAGATGGTGTAGTCATACGCCGTGTCCGGATATAGGATATCAGTTATGGTGACGGTGTGGTTCTTAGTATAAGATCCGACGGACTCCGGTTTTTCTCCTTCATTCGTCGTGTCTTCCGGCCTCTTGTATGTAATCGAACAATTGGCGTTCTGGTCCGTCCTGAATTCGATCACTGCCTTGTCATTGGTCGTCACGTCGTCGGAAACGAGGGTGACGGTCTGGAGCGCTCCGGTGGTGGTAAAGGTTAGGGAGCTGTCATCTGCATATGAAACGGTTTCATATACGGACGACAGCTCGCTAACCTTCACTACTACCGGAGCACTCTCGACCGTCACGCTCATTTCCGACGATGTGACTACCAAGGACAAAGCGGTCATTGAATTCAGGACCGACCAGGCTGCCAAATGCTTCATTGAATACAAA